>JABWBC010000228.1 GCA_013360695.1 Phycisphaerales bacterium | reverse complement strand
GGGGGCGCGGGATTCGCGCACTGGCCCGCGCGGGCGGTGTTCATTCCTTCGCCGGGGAGGTGCCGAAGGGGCGGCCCCCACACACGCCCCTCTGGCATCAGCGCACCTGTGGATCGGAGGTGCGGCGTGGGTATTGAGCAAGAACTCCCGAGCGATTGGAAAGCGCAGACAATCGAAGAGTGCATGTCGGCGATCATCGACTACCGGGGCAAGACTCCGCAGAAGGTGTCGTTCGGCGTGCCGCTCATCACCGCGAAGATCGTCAAGGGCGGGCGGATTCTTGATGCTGAGGAGTTCATCGCCGAGAGCGACTACGTGGCGTGGATGCGGCGCGGTATGCCATTGCCCGGCGATGTTGTGGTCACGACGGAGGCTCCGCTTGGCGAAGTCGCGCAGCTCGATGACCGCAAGATCGCTCTCGCCCAACGTTTGATCGGTCTCCGGGGCAAGCCCGATCGTCTGGACAACACATTTCTTCGCTTCGCCATGCAGGCCGCGATTGTTCAGGACCAACTCGCGTCCCGCGCATCGGGAACGACCGTACTTGGAATCCGTCAGGCCGAGTTGCGGCACGTTGAGATTCCCCTCCCCCCTCTCCCCGAGCAGCGGGCCATCGCGCGGGTGCTGGGGGGCTTGGACGACAAGATCGAGTTGAACCGGCGGATGAACCGGACGTTGGAGGACCTGGCGCGGGGGGTGTTCCGGTCGTGGTTCGTGGACTTTGACCCCGTGACCAAGCCATCGCGTGGCTTCGCCGGGCCTTCCAAGGGCTTGGCCGGCAGCGGCTCGCCCGGGCCCTCCTCCGGCGGGGGCTCGGTCCCCCTCGCGTCGCCTTCGGCGGGGGCCGCATCGCCTTCGGCGGGGGCCGCGCCCGCCGACCTGTTCCCCAAGCGCCTGGTCGATTCACCCCTCGGCCCGATCCCCGAGGGGTGGAGGGTGGGGACGGTGGGCGAGATCGGCACGAATCCGCGCCGGGGCGTGCTGCCGTCCGAAGTGGACGCGACCACGCCCTATATCGGGTTGGAACACATGCCCCGGCGGTGCATCGCGCTCGACGATTGGGGCACGGCGGCGGATGTGTCGAGCGGCAAGTCCCGCTTCGCGCGCGGTGAAATCCTCTTCGGCAAGTTGCGTCCCTACTTCCACAAGGTCGGCGTGGCCCTGATCGACGGCGTGTGTTCGACGGATGTGATCGTCGCGGCTCCGAAGAAAGAGTGCTGGTTCGGCGTGTTGCTCGGCCACCTGTCGTCGGATGAGTTCATCGACTACGTGGACGGTGCGTCGGGCGGCACGCGGATGCCGCGAACCGGTTGGGGCGACATGGCCCGCTATCAGATTGTCATCCCGCCCGAGCCGATCGTGGCCTCGTACTCGGCGTGGATGCGGCAAGTGGCGGAGATGCTGCGTAACCACGCGCACGAGTCACGCTCGCTCGCCGCGCTGCGTGATGCGCTCCTGCCGCAACTGCTGTCGGGCGAGATTCGTTTGCGTGAGGCCGATCGGGCCGTGGATGACGCGCTCCGATCCAACAGTCCGCTGCCCCGCGCGGGCGGGAACAAACGCCCGCGCGCCGGGATGGCCGCGGGCACCAGCAAAGGGAGGGCCTGACGCATGGGCTGGCACGGCTCCGAGTCCGAGTTTGAGTACACCACCATCGAGCGGCTCAACGCCCTGGGCTATGCCCATGTCCACGGGTCGGAACTGCTGGCGATGCGGGGCGGCGATGAGGCCGAGGTGGTGCTCAAGGACCATCTGCGCGCGTTCTTGACGCGACGGTACGGGCGGACAATCACACGACCCGACGGGCTGCCGGAGGCGGCCATCGAGTTGGCCGTCGCCAAGTTCGCCCGGCCCGAAGGGGTGGACACGCTCCGCCGCAACGCCGCGCTGCACGCCATGCTGCGCGGGGGCGTGGAGATCGGCGTCGAGGAACCGGCGACGAAGACGACGCCGGCGAGCAAACGCATTGCGCACATCTACGCGGTGGACTGGGAACGACCCGAGCACAACGAGTTTCTGGTCGTGAACCAGCTGCCCGTCCACGGGCCAAGTGGGAACGATCGTCGCCCCGACGTCATCGTGTACGTGAACGGGCTGCCGCTGGTCCTGTTCGAGCTCAAGAACCCGTACGACGACCAGCCCACAGTGGCGGACGCGATCAACCAGATCGGCCACTACCGCCACGAGATCCCGCAACTCTTCGACCACAACGCGCTCTGCATCGCCTCTGACGGCGTGACCACGCTGCATGGCATGTGGACCGCGAACGAAGAGTGGTACGCGCCGTGGAAGAGCATTGATGGCACAAGCGTCGAGCGGGGCACCACCGGGAGCATGAAGACGCTGGTCGAGGGGCTGCTGCCCAAGGACCGGCTCTTGGCGTACATCCGCGACTTCATCGTGTTCGAGGGCGTCGGAGCCGCTGGGGGCAAGAT
>JABWBC010000098.1 GCA_013360695.1 Phycisphaerales bacterium | reverse complement strand
CGGGCGGGACATCGACGGGTGAGAGCGGCACGCGCACAGGGACGAGGGGGGCGGGGGGTGCGGGGGGGCGGCAGGTCATGCTGCGCGGTGTCACGCCCGCGGCGGCGCTGGTCCACGAGTTGGTGTCGCTGACCGAGGGACGCTGGCCCCAGTCGGGCGCGGATGAGGTTTTGGTGGGTCGCATGGCGGGGACGGTGCTGGGGGTCGCCGAGCGCGACGTGGCGATCGGCACGGCGCTGGTCATCGATGGGAGGCCGTGGACCATCGTCGGGCGCTTCAGCGCGCCGGGGACGGTCGTCGAGGCCGAGGTGTGGCTGCCGCTGGCGGACCTGATGACCGCGACCAAGCGCGAGACCATCTCGTGCGTCGTCATGACGCTCGACCCGTACAACGAGGCGACGGGCCAGGGCGCGGAGTTCGGCGACGTGGCGGCCTTCACCAAGACCCGGCCCGACCTGGAACTGGTGCCGATGACCGAGCGCGAGTACTACGGCAAGCTCGCCGCCTTCTTCGGGCCGATCAAGATCGTCGCGTGGGTGACGGCGGGGCTGATCGCCGTGGGCGGGCTCTTCGGCGGGCTCAACACGATGTACGCCGCGTTCGCCTCGCGCATCCGCGAACTCGGGACGCTGCAATCCATCGGCTACCGGCGGCTGGCGATCGTCTGGTCGATGATCCAGGAATCGACGCTGGCGACGGCGGCGGGCGGCCTGCTCGCGTGCGCGGTGGGCGTCTTCCTGCTCGACGGCGTGGCGGTGCGGTTCTCGATGGGGGCGTTCGGGCTGCGCATCGACCAGGCGGTGATCGGGCTGGGGCTGCTCACGGGCCTGGCCCTGGGCGTCGTGGGCGCGCTCCCGCCGGCGGTTCGATGCCTGAGGCCGACGATCCCCGTCGCCCTCAAGGCGGTGTAGTGATGACCTGACACGCCGCCGCGGCGCGTGCCGCGCGGCGAGATGATTGCAACGGTGTTCACAAGGAGTTTCGACATGAAGACGGCGACGATGCGGACGACGGGGGCGATCAAGGCGATGGCCGTGGCGGCGATGCTGATCGCCGGTGCGGCGGGGCTCGGCGTGCTGACGCCGACGGCGGCGATGGCGCAGATCAAGAGCGTGGCGGACGTGAAGACGATGCTCAAGCCGGAACTGCCCGCCGACGCGCTGGAGATCACCGCCGCGATGAAGTCGGCCAAGGTGGGCCAGACCATCACGGTGCGCGGGAACGTGGCGATGTCGAAGGACGCCTTCGTCGAGAACCGCGCGATGTTCACGCTGGTGGACGAGTCGACCCGCAAGGGATGCTGTCCGCCCTCGGACACGCTGCCCGACACCGCGTGCGACATCCCGGCCCAAGGGCGTGCGACGGTGCAGATCGTGGACGCCGGCGGCAGGCCGCTTCGGGCCGGGCTGAACGGCCAGCACGGGCTCAAGCCGGGCGCGGAGGTGTTCGTGACCGGCAAGGTCGAAACCTCCAACGGGACCGACGCGCTGGTGCTCACCGCAGTCTCGATGCATGTTCCAAAGTCCCCGCTGCCGACCGGCTTCTTCGTCGAGAAGCCGCCGGAGAACGCCAAGGACGTCTCGGAGGCCCGCAGGGCCGGGGGTGAGGGGACACTCAAGGCCGGTGACGAGGTCGTGCTCCGCGGCCGCGTCGGCGGGAGCAAGGAGCCGTTCGTTGCGGGCCGCGCCGTCTTCACGCTCATGGGCCGGGGGCTCAAGGCCTGCAACGAGAACCCGGACGACAAGTGCTCCAAGCCCTGGGACTATTGCTGCGAGACCAAGGAGGACATCCTCGCCAACTCCGTCACCGTGCAGGTCGTGGACGCCAAGGGCCAGATCCTACGCACCGACATGAAGGGCCGCCGCGGGATGAAGGAGTTGTCGGAACTGGTTGTGGTGGGCAAAATCGCCTCGGCCGACGGCAAGGCGGTGGTCATCAATGCGACGGCGGTGCACGCTGTTCATTGACCGCGTTCGCCATCCAAAGGCGATCATGTCGCGGACGGTTCTCTTCCACCCACGTCCCCGCAAAGAGATGTTCGCTTAAGAGGAAGTGCTTCGTGTGAGGATTGGACTTCGACTCTCCGACCGTCGGGTGGAAGTATGCCGGTGGGTACAGCGTCACATCGTCGTACTGCGTGACCACCCGTGCGATCAGGCCCGGACCGGCTTGATCACCGACGTACCGCCGCTCGAAGAACGACTCCTCGATTATTGCCACCGCGTGCCACATCGCCGGGTGGTTGGGCGGGAAGCCCATCGCGGCGTTGGTGACGATGTCGAGCTGCTCGCACGCCGCCCACGCGACGACCCCCGGCGGGCACGTCTCGTCCAGCGGCCGCACGGGCTTCACGTCGGTGTCGAGATAGACCCCGCCGAAGCGAGCCAGGATCTC
This sequence comes from Phycisphaerales bacterium, assembly GCA_013360695.1. Taxonomy (GTDB): domain Bacteria; phylum Planctomycetota; class Phycisphaerae; order Phycisphaerales; family UBA1924; genus JABWBC01. The sequence continues at coordinate 11,200 of JABWBC010000098.1, read as the reverse complement.
CAGCCGCAGGATGTCCGACCGCATCACGCAGCCGGGCGTGCCGCCGACGTTGCCGCAAGCGTCCCAGGCGTTGCGGTTGAGGATCGGCGGCAGGTTGTCTTCGGTCCACAACCGCATCTCCCAGTGCGGGTTCATCTCGGCGATCCGACCACCCACAAGCAGGTCCAGATCGCACCAGCGTCTCCGCCGCGAGACCGCCAGAGTGAAGCGTCCGCCAAAAAAACAAAACGGCCGGTTGCTTTAGCAACCGGCCTTCGAAATAGTGGGCGCGTAGCGGTAACCCGACGCGATAGAGAGACCAACATAGACATAGCGGCGGCGCGACACATCGTGGGGGTTCGATCCATCGGATGACCGGCGGTCGGGAGGCTGCAGAAACCGGTTTTAAGTGTCCCAGAGGGGGTTTCGGGCCGGGATGCCCCATCGCGCGATTATGGATCGGGTAACCGGGAGGTCGCGATATGAACGGCTGCAGAATACCGCTCCGCAGCTCCAGGTTCCCGCCCGGGCCATGGTGCGTTTAGACGATCTGGCGGCCTGTTTACCCGAGGAAGGTGCACAGCCCGGTCGGCGAATGGACAGAGTGGATGAAGCGGCCAGCCGACCGGAGTCGGCATCGGAAGCGCATTTGACAAGCACATGCGCGATGGGTATACTCCCCCAGAGTATGATCCTCCGCAGTGCCCAGTTCCGGAGTCTCATCGCCGTCCTTCTGACGGTGGCGATCCCGTTCTGCTGCTGCAACTTCCGCTCGCTGCTCGCCGGGAATCTGGCGTGCGAATCAGCGTTCTTCGCGAAAGTTGGTGTCGCGCGAGCTTCTCTAAACCCGACAAAGGCCCACGGGTGCTGCCACGGCAAGTCGGTGAGCGATGGCGTGACCTCCGACTTCGAGCCAACGAGCGATACATCAGACCAGCCCCGTGACTGCTCATGCGACAAGAGCGGCGGGAAGGTGCTTTCGGTCGAGAAGCCCGGCCTGGAACTCCCTGCGCAGGTATTGGTGGCGGTGCTTGAGTGGGTCCAATGGCCCGAACTCCGGCTTTTCGATCCGGTCATCGGACGTGGACAGCTTCCGCACGCGGTTCACCGACCTCTGACGTCGCTGGTGCGCATGCACTGCGCGCTCATCGTCTAGCAGGCCCAGTCCGCCCGATGTCCCGGAGCGTCCTCCGACGCTTCCCGAGCGGCACTTGCGCCGGACGACCCATCGCGCCCACATCTCAGCTCCCTCTACGCGCGCCCGCGTTCTCTGTTCATTCCCCGATAGACGGAGGTCAACATGTTCATTCGCACAAGCATCATTCTCGCCGCACTGCTCGCGGCTGGCACTCTGCTGGCCGGCGCCGCCCAGCCCGGACACCACGACCATCACGCTCCCAAGACGACGCAGCCCAGCCCGCAACCGGCCAAGGCGGTGAACGACCGCTGCCCGATCCAAGGCGAGGAAATCGATCCGGAGACCCCGATGCGCCAGTGGAGGGGGCACTCGATCGGCTTCTGCTGCCCAGGCTGCGACAAAAAATGGGACGCCAAGCCCGACGCTGAGAAGGACGCGTTCCTCGCGAAGTACGTGAAGCTCGCGCTGCCAACCCCGGCGGTCGATCTCGCGCGGCGGTTCCAAGCCGCGAGAGCGGCCGGAGACACTGCCGCGATGGACCGGATGTTCTTGGGTGATGGAAAGACCAATGTGCTCCAAAACGGGCGAGACGCCGGTACTTGGGAGCGATACCGAGAGGAACACCTCAAGCCCGAATTCAAGGCCCTCGGCGAGACAGCCTGGCGAACGGTGACTGAGTCCGAGACTTCACTCGGCGCGGCGACCATCGTCAGCCAGACGGTGACGCTCACGGTGGGCGAAGGCTCGAAGAAGCGTGAGCTGTCCGCCGCGGTCACCTTGGTCGTGGTAGATGATGGCGGGACGCCCAAGATCGCCCACATGCACTGGTCTTTACATGAAGTGGCAGAGGGCAAGAAGTGAGGTATCCCATGAGACTTACCACCCACCAATGGCGTTTGCTCGCGGCCACGCTGCTTCCCGCCGCGCTGCTCGCGGGCTGCGCCGGCACACCCACCGCCACCGAACGAGAGGCGAGGGCGAACCTGGAGAGCGTCCGGTCTGCCTATCGACCCGGAGACGCGAAGCCCAAACGTCCATCGCTGAGCACGGAATCACCGCTGGCGGACTACTTGCGCTACTCCATCCTCAACAACCCTCGCGTTGAGGCCGCGTACTACTCGTGGGCCGCGTCCGTCGAGCGCATCACACCCGCACGGTCGCTCCCCGACCCGCGCCTGACCTTCGAGGCCGATATCACCGACATGCTCGACGCGGTCATGCCCGGGCTGATGCTTGACCTGCCGGGCCCGGGCAAGCTCCGGGCGGCCGGAGATGTGGCGGCGGCTGAGGCGCGAGTGGGCTACTTCGGCTTTGAGAGCCAGGTGCTCCAGGCTGCGTACGCGACCAAGTCCGCCTACATCCGGCTTCATTTCCTTAGCGACACGATCCGAGTGCAGCGAGAAGCGCTCGCCCTGCTCGGCGACGTCGAATCGCAGGCGCAGCAGCAGGTCGGCGCCGGGCGCGGCACGATCCAGGATGTGCTCCGCGCACAGATCGAGCGCGATCAACTCACCAACCAGATCGCCAACCTGGAGGACTCCCGGAGCGTGCTCGAGGCGGAGTTCCGGGCGGCGATCGGTCACTCACCCGCCGATGTGTCTGTACCGATTCCCGGCACATTCGAGGTCGGCGCCGCGCCCCCTGCCGCGGATGAGGTTCTCGCACTCGCCGCGGAGCACAACCCGGTGCTGCGTCAGATGGAAGCCGACGTGCGCCGCGGCGAAGCAATGCTCGATCTCGCCCGCACGAGCCGGGTGCCGGACTTCACGGTCGGCATCGAGGCGGATGTGAAGGCGAATCCGATCATGTGGCGGCCCACCGCCAGCATTACGCTCCCGATCTGGCGTGACAAGATTGAAGCGGAGATCGCGGCGGCCCAGGCCGACAAGCGATCCGCCGAGGCTCGCCTCTCCTCGGAGCAGATCAGCATCGCGGCCGAACTCGCATCGATGCTCTACACGTACCGCGAGAGCGGGCGAAACGTTGCGCTGTTCAGCATGACGCTCCTGCCGAAGGCGCAGCAATCGCTCGACGCCTCGCGATCGGGGTACCTCACCGGGCGATCGACTTTCTTGGACGTGATCGACGCCCAGCGCCGCTTGCTCGAGTTCGAACTCAGCGCCATCGAGGCCAGAACCCAGAGGGAACTGGCGATTGCGTCTATTTCGCTCCTGATCTCGGGATCGGCTCCGGACGGAGCCCCGGTCCTGCCCGTCAATGCTCCCGAGCGCGCGGAGCCGAAGGAGGCCCGTCCATGAAGCGCAGCACCATTATCGTGTCGGTCCTTCTCGTCGCCGTGATTGCCGCCGGTGGCGGATACTGGATGGGGCGTGGCGGCGGCCCTCGGCCCGCTCCCACCGAAGGAGCTTCGGCAGCCGCGGCACCCGCTCCTGCCAAGCAGACCTACACCTGCTCGATGCACCCGCAGGTCCGCCTGGATCAGCCAGGTGACTGCCCGATCTGCGAGATGCCGTTGATCCCGGCAGCGTCGGCGACGGAGGCTGCGGCGGGGGAAGCTCCGACGCTCCAGCTCTCCGAGCACGCGCTCGCGATGGCGAGCGTGGAGACGGTCGCGGTTGAACCCCGACCGCTGGCCCGCGAGCTGCGGGCGGTCGGACGCATCGAGTACAACGAGTCCTCGCTGGCAACGATCACGCCGCGCGTGGATGGCTACGCCGAGCGCCTGTTCGTGAACTTCACCGGCGTGGAGATTCGCAAGGGCGACCACCTCGCCGAGGTCTACAGCCCCGAGCTGCTTGTGGCACAGCAGGAACTCCTCATCGCAGTCCAGGCGGGCAATGCTGGAGAGGCGCTGGTGAACGTTGCCAAGACGAGGCTCCGCCTCCTCGGGCTCACCGATGAACAGATCGCCCGTCTGGTCGACCGGAAGCAGACCACCGACCGAGTCACGCTTTACTCGCCAATCAGCGGCACGGTGATTGAGAAGTCGATCGTTGAGAAGGCCGCGTTCAAAGCCGGCGACGCGCTCTACCGCATCGCCAACCTCGATTCGGTGTGGGTCTACCTGGAGGTGTACGAGTACGACCTGCCGTGGGTCCGCTACGGCCAGAGAGTCCGCGTCACGGCGGAAGCGGTGCCCGGCCGGACTTTCGAGGGGATGGTGACGTTCGTGCAACCGATCGTCAACGAGCAGTCCCGCACGATCCGCATCCCGGTGCATATCGAGAACAAGGATCACGCTCTCAAGCCGGGGATGTTCGTGACCGCGTCGATCGATGCCTCGCTCACGGCCGAGGGACGGACGGCGCCGACGGGCGTCGAGGGCAAGTACACCTGCCCGATGCACCCGCAAGTGCTCACCGAAACCGACGGTGCGTGCCCGATCTGCGAGATGCCCCTCGAGCAGATCCCAGGCGACCCGGTGAAGGTCACCGAGGACACGTCGGTGCATTCGGCCCACGCCCACAAGCACGAGGCAACACCTGCCGAGATGCCCTCACTCGCGACCACGTACTCCTGCCCGATGAAGTGTGAGGGCGAGAAGACCTACGACCAGCCGGGGCGCTGCCCGGTGTGCAAGATGAAGCTCAAGGAGGTTCCGGCGAAGGCGGCCGCGTCGGGCGGTGCCGGTGGAGTGCTGGCGGTGCCGGTGGCGGCCGTGCTTGATTCCGGGACGCGGCGGATCGTCTACGTGGAGAAGGCCCGCGGCCTGTTCGAACCGCGGGAGCTCACGCTCGGCCCACGAGCCGGCGCGTACTACCCGGTTCTTTCCGGCGTCGCCGCGGGCGAGCGCGTCGTCACGCGAGGCAACTTCCTCATCGACAGCCAGTTCCAGGTGACGGGGCACCCGAGCCTGTTCTATCCCGGAGGTCTTCACGCCACGATGGGGCACGACCACGGAGCGGCAGTATCCAACACCAAGCCGGCTCAGCCCGGCGCGACGCCCGCCGAACCGCCGACACCAGCGCCCACCGGCGGCCACAAGCACTGAGCGAAGGAGCCACCCATGGTCAACGCCATCATCCGCTGGTGCATGAAGAACACGTTCCTGATGTCGCTCATCATTCTGAGCATCTGCGCCGCTGGGTACTGGGCGATCCTGCGCCTGCCCGTGGACGCCATCCCGGACATCGGCGAGAAGCAGGTCATTGTCTACGCCGACTGGGAGGGCCGCAGCCCGCAGGACGTGGACGATCAGGTCACTTATCCACTCACGACGAGCCTCACCGGCACGCCAGGAGTCAAGGCGATCCGGTCCATGTCGGGCTTCGGGTTCTCGATGGTCTTCGTGATCTTTGAGGACAGCGCCGACTACTACTGGGCGCGGTCGCGCGTGCTGGAACGGATGAATGTTGCTCAGCAGCGTCTGCCGGAGGGCGTGACGCCGGTGCTCGGGCCGGACGCCACCGCTCTCGGCCAGGTGTACTGGTACACGGTCGAGGGCGAGGGGTTCGATCTCGCCGAGCTGCGATCGATCCAGGACTGGTACATCCGCTACCAGCTCCAGACCGTGCCTGGGGTGAGCGAGGTCGCCAGCATCGGCGGCTTCGTCAAGCAGTATCAGATCGACATCCACCCCGACAAGATGCGGGCCCACCGCGTCACGATGATGGAAATCGTTGAGGCCGTCGGCAAGAGCAACATCGATGTGGGCGCGAAGGTCATCGAGCAGAGCGGCGTCGAGTACTTCATCCGTGGGCTGGGTTTCGTCAAGTCGGTGGAGGACCTCGAGCGGGTGGTGATCCGCCAAGAGGGCGGCACACCGCTGTATCTGCGCAGCGTGGCGACGGTCCAACTGGGCCCGGACTTCCGGCGCGGGGCGCTCGACAAGGGGGGTGTAGAGGCGGTCGGCGGCGTGGTTCTCATGCGCTACGGCGAAAACCCCCGTGAGGTGGTGGCTCGCGTCAACGAGAAGATCGCCCAGTTGGAGGCCGGCCTGCCCCGCAAGACCCTGGCAGACGGCCGGGTGTCGGCCGTTCGACTCGTGCCGTTCTACGACCGCACGACCATCGTGCAGGAGACGATCGACACGCTCAAAGAGGCGCTGTTCGAGGAAGCGCTGATCGCGGGATTCGTCGTGCTGTTTTTCCTCATGCACCTGCGCTCGACTGCGACCGTGCTCCCGACGCTGCCGCTTGCGCTGGCCGGCTCGTTTATCTTGATGTACGCCTTCGGCGTCGACAGCAACATCATGTCGCTCGCCGGGCTGGCGATCGCCATTGGCGACATCGCCGACATGGGCATCATCATGACGGAGAACATCTACCGCCGCATCGCAGGCGCGACGCCCGAGGAACGACGAGAGAAGGGCCACTTCGGGCTGGTGTACGAGGGCGCTACAGAAGTCGGCGGGGCGATCATCACCGCTGTTACGAACACGATCGTCTCGTTCATCCCCGTCTTCTTCCTCACCGACCAGGAGGGCAAGCTATTCAACCCCCTGGCCTTCACCAAGACGTTCGCCATCGGCTCGTCCGTCGTTCTCGCCATCACGGTGGTCCCGTTCCTGTGCTACCTGCTCTACCGGCCCGTGAACTGGAAGCTCCGTACGACAATCGCTCTGGCCGCTGGGGTGGGCGTGCTGGCGGCATTCGCAACCCACTTCGCGTTCATGTGGGGCCTCGGCGGTGCGCACGATCGCGGCTGGCTGGTCGCGGCCGCGGTAGGGATCGGCGTCGCGCTGTGCGTGATCCGAATGTCACGGGAGAAGTTCCTGCCGCTGGAACAGAACCCGGTTTCGCGGGTCATCGCCCGCGGCTACGTCCCAACGCTCCGCTGGATCCTCGACCACAAGAAGACGTTTCTTGTGGTCCCGGTGGTCATCCTGTTCGTGGGGCTCTCGGTCTGGCTCGGCATCCACCGCACGCTCGCGCCGCTCGAGTGGGGCGTGAACGCGTTTGCCCGCGAGCCGGCCTCGCCCGAACTCAAGCGCCTCATGTACGCAGACCCCGACTCGGATCTGACACGCCCGTTGCTTGAGCTCGACCAGCTCCGGTGGCAACGCATCCTTTCTGCCGACGGCTCGGAGCGCACGCGGCTCGTGTGGCGTCGCCAAGACCCCGCCGAGCGAGATGCCGAATCAGCCGCGGGGCTCGCCGTGCTCAAGGAGGGCCGCATCCTCCCCGGCCTGGGCCGCGAGTTCATGCCGCCGCTTGACGAGGGCTCGCTGCTCTACATGCCGTCGCTCCTTCCCCAGGCGTCCCTGTCGCAGGCGGTGGAGGTCAACAGCAAGCAGGATCTCGCCATCGCGAGCGTGCCCGAGGTTGAGAGCGTGGTCGGCAAGATCGGGCGGGCCGAGTCCGCGCTCGACCCCGCGCCAATCGGGATGATGGAGTCGATCGTGATCCTCAAGCCCGAGGACCAATGGCGCACGCGGAAGGTCGAGCGCGCGTTCTCCGACTGGCCGGGCATCGTTCGCACGCCGCTCTCGTGGATCTGGCCCGAGGAGCGTCGCATCACCAAGCAGGAGATTCTCGCGGAACTCCAGGAGAAGACCGCCATCCCCGGCGTGCTTCCAACCTGGCTTCAGCCGATTCAAACGAGGTTGGTCATGCTCCAGACCGGCTTCCGCGCCATGATGGGCGTGAAGATCTACGGCAGCGACCTCCGCGAAATCGAGAAGGTCGGGCTCCAGATCGAGCAGCTGCTCCGAGAGGTGCCCGGCGCGACGGACATCGTGGCCGACCGCATCGTTGGCAAGCCCTACATCCAAATCGAGATCGATCGCGAGCGGATCGGCCGCTACGGCGTCAACATCCGCGATGTGCAGGACGTCATCGAAATGGCGCTGGGCGGGATGAACATCATGGAGTCGGTCGAGGGTCGCGAGCGCTATCCGATCCGTGTCCGGCTGGCCCGCGACTTCCGCGAGGACATGGACGCGATCCAGCGGATCAACGTCCCCTCCTCTACCTGGGCGCAGGTGCCGCTCGCGCAGCTCGCGAACATTTCAACGGTGCTCGGCCCGCAAGAGATCAAGGGCGAGCGGGGCCTGCTCGTCGGCTACGTGACGATGAACACGCGCGACCGCGACGAGGTCTCGGTCGTGCAAGACGCGGAGCGCGTGCTCCAGCAGGCGCTCAAGGACGGGCGGCTGACGCTTCCCCCCGGCTATTACTGGGAGTGGTCCGGCCAATTCGAGAACCAGGTCCGTGCCACCAAGCGGATGCAGATCCTCGTCCCGATCACGCTCGGCATCATGTTCGTGATGCTGTACCTCGGCTTCTCGCGCTGGTGGATCGCCCCGCTCATCTTCTTCGGCGTGCTGGTCTCCGCCTCGGGCGGGTTCATCATGCTCGCCTTGTGGGGCGTGAACCTCTCGGTCGCCGTGTGGGTCGGGTTCCTCGTCCTCTTCGGCGTCGTGGACGACGACGGCGTGATCATTTCCACCTACCTCGAAGGTGTCTTTAAGGATCGGACGTTCCGCTCGAAGCGGGAGATCCGCGACGCGGTCATCGAGGCGGGGCTCAAACGCATCCGCCCCTGCCTCATGACCATCGCGACGACCGTCTTCGGCTTGATGCCCATCTTCTGGGCGACCGGCCGCGGCTCCGACGTCATGCAGCCTATGGCCATTCCATCGGTGGGCGGCATGACGGTGTCGCTGATCACGCTCTTCATCGTGCCGTGCGTCTTCTGCGCTGTCGAAGAGTGGAAGTGGAACCGCGGACACCGCTAGTCCGGGAATCAGTGATGACAGTTGCAGCCGTCAAACCAACTCGAAGACAAGGGGGACCACCTATCGAGACCGCCCATGACGCTCTATGCGCACCACGCGGCCAAGAGGTTGAGGCTCGATGATCCTGTTTCGGGGCTGACCGCGCATGCGGCGACGGTCGGGCCGCGCGGTCCGGCACGGTGTTCGCTCCTTTAGGTCCTGCCTGCCCGCCGATGCGCACCAACTCGCGACCGATCGGCTGCACTACGGCCGAACGACGACTCGCCCCGACTGGGTTGCAATTTCCAAGATCCAGCGCCGACTCTCGGACCACGCATAGGGCTGCACACAGCCGAAGCTGAAAGGAACGGACCAACTTCGCAGAACCGACTGGTGGCTTTGGACGTACACCCGCGGTAGCTGCTATACTCCCCTGAAGTATGCTCTCCCGCAACGGCCATTTCCGGACCTGCCTCAGCCTGCTCCTGGCGGTTGTGGTGCCGTTCTGCTGCTGCAACTTCCACTCGCTCCTGACCGCCTGCGAGGCGTGCGTCCCTGCCTGTGCGGGCCATGAGAGCCGCACAGCGGCCGCGAACGGGCATGACGACAACGACCACGAACACCTTCACGCAAGCGGTGCTCGTCCCGGCTCGGAAACCCGTCACCATCATGGCGAGCCCTCGGATGGGGATACCCAGGACTGCACGTGCGGCAAGCACGAGGCAAAGATGCTGTCGGGCGAGAAGCCGACCATCGAGTTGCCGACCGCCGGTTTGGTCGCGATCCTCAACTGGGTTGCTGTCCCATCTTCGGTCGCGGAGCAGTCCCGTCCGTTCTCGAACGGCGAAGTCTGGGCCTCCGCAAGACCTCCGACCAGCTTGCTGCGCCTGCATTGCGCGCTGATCGTGTAGCCATCACGCCCATCGACGCTTGGCGGCTCGGGGACTCTCCCCGTTCTTGGGCGTGCGTCGCTGCGCATCGAGCCTGATCGCCGCCGCGATCGGCCAACCTCCTCACATCCAGTGTCCATCCCTGTTCCTCCTTGGAGATCGCTCATGGTCCGTTCACGCGCGGCCTTGGCTGCAGGCGTCTTGACGCTCGCAACCGTGGCCATCCTGATTCCCGTCTACGCGCACGAAGGTCACGGTAAGCCCACCGGTGCGACGTTCGACCCAAACGCACCTAAAAAGGTCAGCGAGGCGACCGCGCTCGCCATCGGCCTCAACTCCGCGGAGGTGGACTTCGGGCGCGTCGAAGATGTGGTCCGGCTCACCGGCATGGTCCGGGCGAGCCCCGGTTCCCTCGCAAGCGTGTCGGCCACTTATGCGGGCATCATCCGTTCCATCACAGTACAGCCGGGCGACTCCGTCCGGGCGGGCGATATCGTCGCGGAGATTGATTCGCCAGAGCTTGCCCGTGCGGCCTTCGAGGTAAAGCGGTTAGAGGCCGAAGGTGAGCGGCTGGCGTCCGAGGCGAAGCGGGCGAGCTCTCAGATCGCGGCGCTGGAGATCGAGTCGCCAGCATCCGAGCAGAGCGCCGCGCTTGCAGAGGCCGAGGTCGCCAGGTTGACCAGCGCGGGCGAGAGCGTATCGGCCAATCTACTCGCGCAGCGGCGGGCCGAAGCGATCCGATCACGGACCGAAGCCGGCCTTCGGCGGGTCGCGCTCGAGCAAGCTAGGACCGAGGCCGAATCCGTCCGACGACAGTTGGAAGCCACCAAGGCGTCGGCCGAAGCCCTGCGCGGAACCCTCCCAGCAGGCCTCTCCAGCGCGACCGCGAGCATGATCCGTCTTGTCGCCCCGCTGGCCGGCGTGGTGGTGAGCCGCCCTGGAGTGATCGGCGAGGGCGTTGCCGCTGGCGCTCCCATCGTGACCATCGGCGACTTCTCGCGGGTACAGATCGAAGGAGAACTTCCCGAAGGACTCCTCTCCCGCGTGGAGGGAGCACCGAGTGCGAAGGTGCGGGTACGACGCGGCGTGGCCGCCTCGAGCGACGTCGTGGCGGAGGGGGCCGTGCGCTTCCTCAGCCCGGTGATCGACGCGTCCAAGCGCACCGCGCACATCATCGTCGACGTGGACAACCCGAAGGGTCTGCTGCGGCAAGGCCAGTTCGTCGACCTGAGTGTGGTGATCTCGAGCAACGACAGCGCGGTGGTGGTGCCTGCGTCGGCCGTCGTCAAGGAAGGCCCGCTGCAGTACGTGTTCGTGCGCGAGGGTGCGGGCGAGAAGGAAGTCTTCAAAAAGCGTGACGTTGCCACCGGCGCCCGGGACGACCGCGTCGTCGAGATCCTCAGCGGGCTCGTGCCCGGTGATGTCGTGGCGGTCGGCGGCGCGTTCAGCCTGTCGCAGCTCCGCGGGTTCGTGCCCGGTGCTCCCGAACCCGTCGCTGAGCCTGCCAAGTCTGGTGACGGCCACGGCCACTCGCACTGATCACACCATCCACGCCCAACGTCCGACAGCCACCCG
>JABWBC010000008.1 GCA_013360695.1 Phycisphaerales bacterium | reverse complement strand
CAACCAGGCGTATTTCGGCAACGCGATCCAGCTCGGGCAGCCGGTTGGGACGGGCGACACGCGCAATTTCTTCACGCTGCCGAACTCGGCGCCGACGGCCAGGCAGTTCCAGACCACGCAGGACAACATCACCCAGGTCCACTTCTCGGAGCTTGGGAACATCCCGACCATCGACAACGACGACCTGTTCTCGTTCCGCTCGCAGGCGACCGGCTATGCGGAGATCAGGATCAACACGACGCTGCTGGCCGATCACTTCGACGAGTACCTGGGCGGCGGGCCGATCAACAGCCAGAGGACGTACAGCAGCAACTTCGACGCGGCGCTGCGTATCTATGACGCGGACTTCACGCAGATCGCGTATGTGAACGACGTGGGAACGGTGACGGGTGAGCCCTCTGGCAACGACCCGACGGGCACATGGATCGGCCGGAACTTCCACAAGCGCGATCCGCGCGTGGTGATCCCGGTGGTCGAGGGTGAGTTCTATTACGTGGTGATCGAGAGCGGGCAGCGGTGGATGGACGGTTCGCCGGCCGCCATCGCCGACCGCGTCGCGCGGACGGGCGAGCAGATCGACCTGGGCAGTGCGACCGGCTCGTACGAGCTGTTGATCAACGGCATGCCGGACCTTGATCCGGGCACGGACGATCACGACGCGGGCGTCAGCGCCACCGACGGCTCGAACCTGGCGACGCCGATCATCGTTGGCGAGAATCAGGCGGACTCGGCCTCGAACGGCAAGGGTTCGATGACGGGGACGATCAACGACGGGGCCGACGTCGACGACTTCTCGTTCGTGGCGTTCTCGCGCGGGACGGCGACCTTCAGCTTCAGCCGGCCCGAGGCCTCGACGGTCACGGGCGTTGTCAGCATCTTCACGGTTCGGAACGGGCAGACGAACGTTGTCGCGAGCGGGACGGCCGGCTCGGCGGGGACGATCCAGCTCACCTTCCCGATCACTCCGGGCGAGCGGTTCTTCATCCGTGTGAGTTCGAGCGCCGGCAGCACGGGCGACTATCGCTTCGACCTGACCACACCGGCCTTTGTCGATGATTTCGCGGACCGCAAGGACCTGGCGCTGGCGACGGACCTTCCCCAGTTCGACTTCCTGGGCACCGGGCAGTCGGACGGGAAGCTCGAGCAGCCGGGCGACACCGACGTCTTCCGCTTCACGTCGTACGACTACCAGACCATGACGGTGCTGGTCGACGGAAAGTCGGCGAGCACGCTCAACCCGTACGTCACGGTGTACGAGGTCTCGGAGGATCTGGTCGGCAACACGATCATCCTGCGCATCGCGTACAACGACAACCTCTCGTCGACCAACAACGACGCGCAGGTCTCCTTCCCGGTGACGCCGGCCCGAACCTCAACGCTCACCAACAACACGTACCCGTATTACTACGTCGTCGTGTCGGCGACGGACCCGTCGAAGGAATACGGCGACTACACGCTCACGATCTCCTTCCCGCCGACGGACGACCATCCCGACGCGGGCGAGTACACCTATGCCTCGGGCATCACGATCGACCCGGGCACCGGCGCGGGGATCGGCACGGGCACCACCGAGAAGGTGGAGGACACGGACCTGTTCGTGTTCACCGCGGCGGCGGGCGGCGAGGCGGGCGTCATCGTCTCGCGTCCCGACGACAGCACGATCGTGCCGACGGTCACCATCATCGAGCTGGTCAGCGACGTGCCGGTCACGATCGCGACGGGCACGGCGTTCGATGACGGCTTCACGTTCGACCCGGCCGACACGGGCATCTTCACCGTGGTCCGCGGGCACACCTACTACGTTCTCATCTCCAACTCGACCACGACGTTCGGCGACTACACCATCTCGGTCAACAGCCCGGTGATCGACGATTATCCCAACATCACCGAGTTCGACATCGCGTTCGAGATCCCGATGAGCAGCGCCTCGGGCAACGGAGCGATCGGCAACGGCATCCCGAACGACCTGGGCAACCCGAAGCTCCTGCCCAACGACGACACCGACCTCTTCAAGTTCTCCCCGATCAAGACCGGCACGGTCGTGATCACGCTGACCTCGTTCTCCACGTCGTCGGGACGCTTCGCGCCGCGTCTACGCATCTTCGACAACACCGAGGCGCTCCTCGCGGACGTGTCGACGACCGACATCCCGACGGCCTCGGTCTCGGTCGCGGTGACGTACACGTTCCCGGAGCTTAACAGCGGGCAAACGTACTATGTGCTCGTCTCGGCGGTCGAGAACCTCGATCCGCCCGCGACGCTCACGGGCGAATACCAGCTCCTCGTCGACGGCGAATCGCCTCCCAACGGCGATGGCGACGATCCGGGCCAGATCGACTTCAACACGCCGACGTCGATCGTCATCAACCCGCGGAACGGTGACGGGCGCGCCAGCGACACGGTCAACGTGGCGGGCGACCGCGATCTCTTCCGCTTCCGTTCCCCGACCCTGCTGGGCGGGCGGACCAGCGGGCGCGCGTTCGTGCATGTGCGCACGCCCGAGGGCTCGGTCCTGGATGCGGCGGTCACGATCCTCAACGCCGCCGACGAGGACGCGGTGGTGGTGTACGACGCCGCGGGCCTGCCCGGCGCCAACGCCAACGTCTCGTTCACGGCCAATTCCAACGCCGACTACTGGATCATCGTTTCGGGCATCGGGAGCGGCGTGGGCGCCTACGAGGTGCTGGTCGACAGCGAGCCCGGCACCAATTACCTCTATTTCCCCGAGGGCTACACCAGCAGCGCGATCCGCGAGTTTGTGTCGCTGGCCAATACCAACGCGTTCCCGGTGCAGTACACCGTCCGCCTGCGGTACGAGGACGGGAGCCCCGAGACCGTCGTCGTCAACAACTTCACGATCGCCGCGGGCGCCCGCGACGGCGTGACTATCAGCGATGCGGCCAACGGGCACGCGGCGGGCGTTCTTCCCGACAAACCCTACGCCGTCATCGTTGAATCGACGGGCCTCCTGGGCGCCACGCTCGCCCACTACGACTTTGGATCGGCGATCGGCGACAGCTTTACGCCGACGCTCAGCGATGATTGGAGCTTCGCCCGCGTTGAGCGCGTGCCGGGCGCGGTGGTTGATATCATCCCGTACTACAACCCCAACCCGTTCGGCGTAACCGTGACGCTCAAGGCGTTCGGTCCCAACGGCGAATCGCTCACCTACAACCAGGCCGTCGGGGCCAACAAGCGATTCGGCTTCAACATCCACGACATCGCGACCTGGCCGATCGGCGTCTCGGGCGCCCGACTGACGGCGGCCGCGACCAACTCCCAGAACCAGGTCGACTTCATCGGCATCGCGGCGTCGCTGTCGCACTACGACGCGGTCAACGGCGAGGGCTTCGCGCTCGTCGCCGACGCCGCGGGCGGGAGCACCACCGGCTCGGTGCCGCAGCTCGCCAACGGCGACATCGTCACCGCCGAGCTGGCGATCTTCAACCCGAGCACCACGGTGGCGGCGGTGCAGCTCCGCGGCAAGTACGTCGCGGCCGACCTGCCCGACCTGATCCGCATCATCAACGTTCCCGCCGGGCGCACGGTCGTGCTCAGGGGGACGGACCTGCAGTTCGTCGCCAACCAGCCGATCGGCCTCTCGTACAGCTCCAACGTGCCGGTGGTCGTGACCGGCAGCCAGCGGAGCTTCGGCGATGCCGACGCGACGGGCACCACGAACGTCGCGGCCAACACGCTCTACTTCGGCGACGCGTTCATCAACACGGCGCTGGCCGGCTCGCTCTACTTCGAGACGCTGGCGTTCTCGAACCCGACGAACCTCGGCGTCAACGTGAAGGTGACGCTGCAGTTCACGGGCGTGAACGACACGCTGTCGGTGTTCGTGCCGGTCGACGCGGGCGATTTCGCCCAGCTCAAGCTGCACGAGCTGTCGGAACTCATCATCGATCGACCGGGCCTCAACTTCTTCAGCGTGATCGTGGAGTCGGTGGTGCCGATCACCGCGACCATGACGCACTACGACCTCTACCTGGGCGGCGGCTGGACGACCTCGGGCGTGCCGCTGGGCATCACCGTGCCGTACAGCCAGTTCGCGTGATCGAGGCGGACTGATGTGAGTGAGAGTTCACCCCGCGGGGCGCGACCGAGCGCCCCGCGTTTGTTTAGGTTCTTCCGCGATTTGCCGGGTGCGGCAAGGCAGGGCGTTTCGCGCGCCACGAGCAGCCCTACGGGCAGCATGGTCGTGTGGGCCGACCCAGCGGGGGGTGTCGCTCGTCGAAGACTCCTCGCTCCACACCCCGCTTACGAACACTCGGGCCTGGGGCCTGAGGACCCCACGAATCCCAGACGAACCGTCCATGTTTGGCGATATCCGTCGACCATCGTTCCGCGATCGGCGCCCGAGGGAAGACGGGTGGGGCGCGATGTTCACCTGCGCTCCGAGGTGCGGCGTCAGCGTCGCTGGGAGCTCATGTCATCGATCTCGCGCCAGCGAGCGGCGGCCTGCAGAAAATCCAGGTCCGACTGGTTCGCCGCGCCATCGCCGTCGAGATCGATCGGGTGATCGCGCCAGGAGTACATGTCTTCGATGTCGATCGCGGCGTCGCCGTTGAGATCGAAGGTGGCGAATGGCGCGGGGCGTTCGGCGAGGGCGTCGAGTTCGAGGCAGGTGGCGTAGCCCCAGGAGCCCCCGACCGGGCCGCGGACGCGGATGCCGGTGACATTTGCGATCGTCGCCGGGAGATGCCACTCGATGGTCTGGAAGGGTCGAGCCGGGTCGAGCGGCTCGCTCTGAATCGTCTCGGGCGGCAATGGATTCCACACACCCGCGACGCGGACTTCGACCGTAATGGAATCGAACCATCCGCCCTCGTCGGCGTCGGCCCACTGATCGCCTTCAAGGAATCGGACGGTGCGGGCGTTCATGGGGATGCTGTATTCGACTCCGAGTTGGAGGGTTGCGCCGGGCGTCGGCGTGGTGATGCGCGAGGAGAACTGCACGCGGGCGCTCTCGCCAGGTTCGATGCCTGACCAGTCGAGCTCGTAGCCATTGGCGATGCAGGGGGGGACGCCGCTGCACTGGCATCCCCAGGGCGCACCGGTGATGTTCGAGGTGGCGGTGACCACGCCGCCCGCGGCGCGGACGCTTCGATTGGCGCTTGCGAGCCAGTCGCGCCAGTTGGGATCGAGCGAACTGGCGGGCGTCGCGGGCACGGGCGCGAGCAGCCACCGACCGCGCGTTTCATCGACGAATCCGCCGGCGTCGAGGATCGCACGCTCGACCATGGGAATGGTGCGTGCCGCGAGGAGGTCAAAGCGATCTTCGCCCGACTCGGTGGGCGTCCAATCGGGGAGATTGTCGCGCGTCGCGGTGGCCCAGTAGAGCGAGGAGATGGTCTTGTCAGGGAAGGCATCGCGGACCCATTGCTCGCCATTGAGCAGGCCGAGCAGCCCTCCGAGCGTCGCGGTTGGATTGTCGGAATCCCAGCCCGAGAGCGTGCCGATCTGGACGGTGCGTTTGTAGTCGCCTTGCCCGTAGATGAGGGCCATGATCGCGGTGGCGAAGTTGATGCTGGATTCATACCAGCCGCGATAGCGAAAGCCGTTGATGGTCGCGTCGCGCTGATAGCGTGCATAGATCTTGTCGCGCGTGCTTTCCCAGTCGTCGGGATCGGGGTTCGCGAGCGCGTCGGATCGCACGAAGTCGACGATCCCCGCGGCCTTGGAGCCTTCGGGCATGAACGCGCGGGCGCGGTCGATCAACCACAGGTTCTTCTCGTGCGGGGAGAGCGAGCGGGGCGCGACCGGCGCATAGCTGTAGAGCAGCACGAAGAAGCGCGAGGCCATGGCGGCGTGGCTCCCCGCCGTGGTCGCGATGGGCAGCGCGGCGAAGCGGAGTGCTTCGTGGGGCATGCCCGGCGCGAGGGCGCCGAAGATCTCGGTGGTGAGCTGCGCATCGATCATAAGCCAATTGGGGTTGGCGACGCCGTACGCGGTTCCGGGTGGCGTGACGCCGCGATCCATGAGGGTGCGTGCGGTCTTGTTGCTGACCCAGATGGAGCGGTTGATGTGCTCGATCCAGCCGTCGCGAATGTTGTCGGGCGAGAGTTCGTTGGTGTCGTCGACGCGGACCAGGTGCGTGTAGACGTACTCGATGTCGGTGTCGTCGTCGGCGCGCCAGGGGTTCTGCTCGGTGACGAAGACGATCGGGCCGTGCGCGCCTGGGGGCTGCGTGCCCCAATCGGCGTCGGTTAAGAAGGGTGGCGAGGTTCGAGACGCTTCGGTGCGCAGTCCGGTCCAGTTGGCGATGCACTCGCCCAGCCACAGGCCGCGCAAGCGGGATTCGTAGTCGGCGCGGGTGAGCAGGCGAGTGGACTGAGCCTCGGCCTGGCCCGCGGCCATGGCCAGCGCGAGCGGAATGACAATTCGCGAAGCTGGTCCCATCCACCACCCCCTTCGTTTCCTCCGGCGTCACTCAGGATTGCATCGTACAGCGCCGGTCGTGCCGATCGGAGGCAATCTTGGGCTATTCGGGTGAATGGCCCAGAGCACGCCGGGCCCGTTCGATCGCCTGGGCGACGGCCTTGGGCCCCGTGCCTCCGAGCACTTCTCGCCTCGCGAGTCCGGTATCGAGCTTGAGTGCGTCGTACACATCCGGCCCGATTGCCTTGCACTGCTCGGTGAAATCGACGAGCGTGAGCTCCTCAAGCTTGACGAACTTGGAGATCGCGTGGCGCACCAGTCGCCCGACGATGTCGTGGGCCTCGCGGAACGGCACGCCCTTGCCGACGAGGTAGTCAGCGAGTTCCGTCGCGTTGGCGTAACCACCAAGAGCCGCGTCGCGGCACACCTCGCGCCGCACCTTCAGCCCGTCGAGCACGCGCGGCACGACGCGGAGGCACATCGAGAGCTGGTCCATCGCGTCGAACAGCGGCTCCTTGTCCTCTTGCAGGTCCTTGTTGTACGCGAGCGGCAGGCCCTTCATCGTCGCGAGGATCGAGACAAGCGAACCGATCAATCGCCCCGATTTTCCGCGAAGAAGCTCGCACGCGTCGGGGTTTTTCTTCTGCGGCATCAGACTGCTGCCGCTGGTCACGCTGTCGTCCATCTCGACAAAGCCGTATTCCTGCGTCATGAAGAGGATGAGGTCCTCGGCCATGCGCGAGAGATGCACGGATGTTTGCGCGAGGCAGAAGAGCGTCTCGGCGATGAAGTCGCGGTCGGCGGTCGCGTCGAGGCTGTTGGCGCTCGGTTCGGAAAAGCCAAGATCCCGCGCCAGCTTCACGCGGTCGATCGCGTACGTCGTACCGGCGAGCGCCGCCGAACCGAGCGGGCAGATGTTGACGCGCTCGCGGCAGTCGGTCAGGCGTGCCGAATCGCGGGCCAGCATCGATTCGTACGCCAGCGCCCAGTGCGCGAACAGGATCGGCTGGGCCCGCTGCAGGTGCGTGTACCCGGGAAAAATCGTCGAACGCTCGCGAGCGGCGAGATTTACCAGCGAGCGGCGGGCGTCGCGCAGCTCGCTCAGGCGGGCGTCGATCGCGCTCCTGGTCCATAGGCGCACGTCCGTCGCGACCTGGTCATTGCGGCTGCGGCCGGTGTGCAGCTTCTTGCCCAGCGCGCCAACGCTCTCGATCAGCCGTCGCTCGACATACGAGTGAACGTCTTCGTCGCGCCCGAGCGATTGGAGCACCAGGTCCGGGTTTGTCCTGGCCTCGGCGAGCAGCGAGTTCAGGGCCGCCGTGAGCTTCGCCAGTTCGTCGGGCGAGAGCACGCCCGCGGCGGCGATGGCGGCGGCCCAGGCGATCGAGCCCTCGATGTCCTGCACCAGCAGGCGATGATCGAAGGGAAGCGAATCGTTGAGCTGGCGGAAGAGCGGGTCGGCTTCGGCGTCGAAACGCCCCTGGGCAAGTCCTCTTGACATGGCAGGATCATTGCACGCTTCCGCGCCGCGAGCGAGGTCGATCCAGAGCCTCGCACAGCGCGATGGCTTGCGACTTCTCGATTCGGGCCAGGCGGCGGAGCGTAGCGAACAGCAGTTGCGGCCTGATCGCCTGCAATTGCGAGTTCGACCGGGATCCCTTGTTTCCTTGCTCCGTCCCGCGTCCCGCGGCTCGCTCAGATGCGAGTTCGCTCAGCAGTTCTGTTGCCAACGCAAGCGCAACCTCAAGGTCGAGGAGCCTGCCGATCTGATCGACGAGGACGGCGAGCGGATTGCACTCGCGAGGCGTTGGCCGGACTATCTCGCCCGCCAGCAGGGCACGCTTCCCCGCGATTCGCAGCGTGTGAATCGCTCCGATCGACCGTGGACCCGTTGCGGCGAGACGACGGACGCGGGCGTCGAGTGCACGGAGAGATCGCACGACGCCCGCATCTCCCAACGATCTGCTCACTCCTTTGAGCGCGTCGGCGGCGGCGGGTATCCCGCCGCGAGGATGCTTGCGAAGGAACGCGAGCAATCGCTCGACACGTTCCCGGCGCTTCTTCCTGAGCGAATCACGCACGCGCGGCACGTCGCGCCGTAGCGATGGCGAGCTTGCGAGCGATTTGAGCACAGTCCCGGCGACGTCGATGTCCCGTACAGCTCCTGCCCTCCGGCGCAGCCGCTTGAGCTTCGTACGGAACTTCTCGAATTTGGGCCGGTCGGCCGAGGACAGCAACCACGCCGCGGCCTCGGCGGCACGGCACGCGCGACGCAGTTCGTGGACAATCGCCCGCGAGCACCGCCCGGTCTTCTCCATGTGGTGACACAGCTTTGCGATCAATCGGACACGATCGGCGAGGCGGGCCCGGGCCTTTGCCGAGAGCGACCGCTTGTTGGACTCAACGGAACTCACGCGAGATCGTAGTTGCTCGCGTCATGTGCCGTCGAACACCCAGAAACTCGGACGTTCACAAAGCCACGGGTCAGGATTCCAAAGCCGTGCCGCAGCGGACGGAGCCCGCCATGGTGACTGTGGGCTACTTCCCCTTCTTCGCCTTCTTCTTCGTGCCGTTCTTCGCTGTTGCCGCCTTTTTTGCTGGCTTCTTGGCCTTCTTCGCGCCTGCCTTCGATTCTCGTGCCTCCTGTGCCTGTGGCTTGCGGTTCCGTCCACGGCCCATCGATTCGAGCACGGACTCGTAGCGTTCGATATAGGTCTTCGCGGGCACACGCTTCACGGCGGCCCCAATCACGTCGAGCGGCAGGTCCTCGAGCTTCCTGAAGCGCACGCAGCACGCGCCCATGTCGAGCTTTTTGCCGGCTTTCTTGAATCCCTCGACAAGCTTGGAGTATTCGCCCTTGTCGCCGTACGCCGACATGAGGTACACCGACATGTGCTGCTTCTGCGACGCAAGCCCCGCGAACGGCAGCGGCTTAGACGGATCGCAGTGATAGCCCGGGGGGTACGCGCTGTGCGGCACGTAGTAGCCGATCATGCCGTAGTTCATCCCCTCTTCGAATGTCGGGTCGAGGTTCTTCAGGATCACCTCGCGCACCGCGGAGATCGCCGCCCGCCGGTCTTCGGGGAGTTCCTTTAGGTACGCTTGGACGGTCGTTGCTTTGCTTTGCATGGTGTTCTCGCGGGATGGATGTGAATGCTGCGTTCGGCAATGGATACTTGACACCGAACATGGACGAGTCGATCGCAGCGGGCGGGGGTCATCGCGTCGAAAGGGGGGCTCGGACGAGCGGCCCGGGACGTTTCGGTTCAACTCCCTTTGCGTGAGTGAAGGCAGGAGCTTGAGCTCCAAGCAGTCGGCCTACGCGATCGCGTCCACATACTCCTTGGCCTCGGCCAGGCCCGCGCCGGTCTTCTC
Organism: Phycisphaerales bacterium; assembly: GCA_013360695.1. GTDB lineage: Bacteria > Planctomycetota > Phycisphaerae > Phycisphaerales > UBA1924 > JABWBC01. The sequence goes on along the minus strand of JABWBC010000008.1, from coordinate 41,860 downwards.
GCGATAGCGTTTGATCGCCTCGATCTTCTGACCCGACAAGGCCAGTGCCCGAACATCCTCGTGCTCATCGGGGGGCGGTTCGATGCCGAGGTGGGCCATGATGAGGTCGAGCTTTCGCTCGATCTCGGCCAAGCGCCTCGCGGCGACGGTGGGGGATTGCGAGAAAAGTCCCATCGGCGCAGCATACCAAGGTGCGATCGGGTGATCACGCCCCGATGGGTATTGGATATGTGGATCGGCTGAAAGCTGCGGCTACTTCGCTCCGCCGTGGGCCTTGAGGGCCCGGATTCGCTCGGGGAGCGAGAGCAGCTTGATGAAGCCGCCCGCGTCCTTGTGGCTGTAAATCTCCTCGCCCTCGAAGCTGACCATCTTTTCCGCGTACAGAGAGTTGGGGCTCTTGCGCTTCACGGCCGTCGCGGTGCCCTTGAAGAGGCGCACCACGATCTCGCCATCAAGCCGCTCGGCGATCTTCTCGCCGCAGGCCCAGAGCGCCTCGCGCAGGGGCGTGAACCAGCGGCCGTCGTAGACGAGCTCCGCGAAGGTGAGCCCGAGGTGCTCGCGATAGTGGCGGGTCTCGCGGTCGAGCACCAGTTCCTCGATCGCGCGGAGAGCCTCCACGACGACCGTTCCGCCCGGGGTCTCATAGAGCCCGCGGGACTTCATGCCGACTCGACGGTTTTCAACCAGGTCAACGCGACCAACGCCGTGAGCCCCGGCGATGGCGTTGAGCTTCTCGATGATCTGCCAGGCTTCGATCTTCGAGCCGTTGAGCGCGACGGGGCGCCCCTTGGCGAAGGCGAGCGTGACATCCTCGGGCTTGTCCGGCGCCTTGGAGGGCTCGGTCGTCAGCATCCACGCGTCCTCGGGCGGCGCATTCCACGGATCCTCGATCGCGCCGCCCTCGTGGCTGATGTGCCAGAGATTGCGGTCGCGCGAGTAGATCTTGGTCGCGCTGGCGGTGGTGGGGACGTTCCGCTGCTTGAGATAGTCGAGCATCGCAAGCCGCCCAGAGAGATTCCAGCGCGAATCACGCCAGGGGATGATGAGCTCCATCTCCGGCGCGAGGGCGGCGTAGGCCGACTCGAAGCGGACCTGGTCGTTGCCCTTGCCCGTGCAGCCGTGCGAGAGCGCGGTGCAGCCGGTCTTCCGCGCGACGTTGACCTGGGCCCGCGCGAGCACCGGACGCGCCATCGCGGTGCCGAGCAGGTAGCGCCCTTCGTATACACCGCCGGTCATGACGGTCGGCATGACGAATTCATCGACGAACTCCTTGCGGAGATCGACAACGTGGCATTCGGCCGCGCCCGAGTCCTTGGCCTTCTTCTCCACGCCCGTCAGCTCGTCGGCGCCCTGGCCGACATCGCCCACAACGCAGACGACCTCGGCGTTTTCGACGTTTTCGCGGAGCCAGGGCACAATGCACGAGGTGTCAAGTCCGCCCGAATACGCGAGCGCAATCCGCTTCTTTGCCATGTCGATTCTCTCTTTCTTTCAATCACCCTTGCGGGTGGGTTGGCGGGTTGTGAGGCCGCACTCGCACGACGCGGGCGGCGTGGCTTCAGTCTGCCCGCGCCGGCATGCGGTCGGGGCGTACAACTCGATTGATCATTGGCTCCCGAGCAGTTTCACGAGCAGCGCGTTCTGGGCGTGCATGCGATTCTCGGCCTGGTCATAGACGATCGATACACGCGAGTCGATCACCTCGTCCACGACCTCCTCGCCCCGGTGCGCCGGCAGGCAGTGCATGAACCTCGCGTTCTTGCGCGCCAGCGCCATCAGCTCGGGCGTGACGCGGTAGGGCTCAAACTTCGCGCGGCGTTTGGCGGCCTCGTCCGCGGCGCCCGCGCCCTGCCCCATCGACAGCCACACGTCGGTGTACACCGCGTCGCACCCGTGCAGCTTCTGGCGATCGCTCGTGATGACAAGCTCCGAGCCCGAGACCGCGGCCAAACGCTCGCAGTCGTCGATCACGCTCGCGGGAGGCTCGAATCCCTCGGGCGTGACGACGACCATCCCGACGCCAAGTATCGTCGCGGCGTGCATGAGCGAATTGCACACGTTGTTGCCGTCGCCGATGTACGCGACGCGCCGATCGCGGAGCGTTCCGAACTGCTCCAAGAGCGTGAACATGTCCGCCAGCGCCTGGCACGGATGGAACCGATCCGAGAGCGCGTTGATCACCGGCACGCGCGACGCGTCGGCCATCTCTTCCAGCACGGTCTGCAGATACACGCGGGCGACGATGCACTCGACCCAGCGCTCGAGGTTTAGGGCGTAGTCCTTCACGCTCTCACGCTCGCCGAGGCGCTGCTTGCCGTGGTCCATGTAGATCGCGGTGCCGCCCAGCTTGTTGATCCCGACCTCGAACGACACCCGAGTGCGGAGCGACGGCTTCTCAAAGAGCATGACGATCGCTTTGCCGTCAAGCGCGTGGCGGAATGGGCGGATATCGCGTTTGATCTCGCGAGTGAGTGCGAAGAGGTCCTCGATCGTGCCCCGCGATAGATGCGAGAGCGTGAGAAGATCGCTCCCGGACGCGAGCGACGCCGAGTGCGTGCCCGCGTGCGAAGCGGCCTCGCGCGCCCGAGGCGTCTTGCCCTTGTCGCCCGTGCCGGATTTGGCGGGCTTGGCCGATCTGCCGCTCGCCTTGGTGCTGACGTGTGCTGCCGACTTTGGCATGGTTCAGAAGCTCCAAAGGGCGTCACGCCCCGGAAACGATACGGGTCCCGCCGCCCTGGCCGCGGGCGATGCGGACGATGGCCGAGGGATCGGCCCACGAGGCGATCACGACCGGGCATCCCGCGAGGCTGGCGGTCGACAGCGCGGCCTTGACCTTCGGCACCATCCCGCCGTGGATCACGCCGCGTGCGATCATTGATTCGATTCCGGCCGCGTCGAGTTTCTCGACCAGCGACTCATGCTCGTCAAGCACTCCCGGCACGTCGGTGAGCAGCACGAGTGCGCGGGCCTTGTATCGCTGCGCGATCCCCGCCGCCGCGTCGTCCGCGTTTACATTGAGAAGCCCGGCGTCGAAGCCGATCCCGATCGACGAAACCACCGCGAGCAAGTTGTTCCGCATAAGGAGCGACAGCAGCCCATCTTGGGGCCCGGTCGCCAGCGGCGTTCCGACTTGCCCCAAATCCGCGCCGCTCGCGAGCGTCTTCTTCTCCGTGCGGAGGAGGTCCCCATCGCCCAGGCACAGGCCGACGGCCAGCCCCGCGCTCATCGCGTTGATCGCGCCGACGACGCCCTTGTTCACACGCCCCGCGAGCACGCCCGCGATTTCGCCCATCTGCTCGGACGGCGTGACGCGCAGTCCCTCCACACGCTCGGTCTTCATGCCCAGCCGCGCCAGGTGCTCATCAACGGCGCGACCGCCGCCGTGGACAAGCACCAGCTTGCCCTCCAGCGCGTGGTGCGCGTCGATGATGGCGCGCCACAGCGCCGAGCCGGACGCGGGATCGTCCACACCGGCGCCGCCAACCTTCACAACCAGTGGGCCGTCGTTCATCGCGTCTCTCTCCGCGACTCAATGCCGACCCGGGTGTCGCCAAGCCCCGCGCCTTCGGGGAACCCGAGGCGAATATTCATGCACTGGACCGCCTGACCGGCGGCGCCCTTGGTCAGGTTGTCGATCGCCGAGCCGATAATGAGATGCGACCTCCTCTCGTCGACCGCCCAGCCGATGTCGCAGAAGTTCGTGCGACGAACGTCGGCGACCGACGGCCAGACTCCCGCGCCGCACAGGCGAACGAACGACTCGCGTCCGTACGCCTCCCGCAGCGACTTCTCGACGCGATCCGCGTTCCAGCCGGGCGACAACTCGACGTGAATCGTCGAGAGAATGCCGCGATCGAACGCGCCCAAGTGCGGCGTAAAGATCGTCTCGCACCCCGCGTAGGCGTCGATCTCAGGCTGATGCCGGTGCTTGAACACGTTGTACGCCTGCAGGCTGACCTCGCAGAAGAGTGATTTCTGCGAGAGCCCGCGCCCCGCGCCGCTCACACCGCTGATCGAGTCGACGATCGGGCGCGTGCCCGGACGGACGGCCCCCGCGCCGGCGAGCGGAGCCAGCGGCAGGATCGCGCTGGTGGGGTAGCACCCCGGCGCCGCGATCAGGCTCGCGCCGCGGATCTGGTCACGAAAGAGCTCGGGCAGGCCGTACACCGCCTGCGAGAGCAGCGATCCCTCCGTGTGCTCAAAGCCATAGAACACGGGGTACTGCGACGCGTCCTTCAAGCGGAACGCCGCGGAAAGATCGATCACCAGCACGTCGCGCAGCGCCGCCGCGAGTTCCAGGCTGGCTTCGTGCGGCGTGGCGAGAAACACGCAGTCCGGCTTCATCTCGCGAATCTTTGGTGCGTCGGCTGCGACCACGGGAAGTTCCAGCCGCCCGCGGAATCGCGGGAACAACTCGTCGAAGCGAGACGCGGTCGCGTCGCCCTTCTCGCGCCGCGAGGACGCGGCCAGCGCGACGACGGTCGCCGAGGGATGCCCGAGCAGAATCTCGGCCAGTTCCGCGCCGCTGTACCCGCCGGCCCCGACGATGACGATGCGTGCGTTCATGCGCGTCCTCGCTTGCTCTGGCGGTGTGTGCCGACCTTCAGGGTCGACGCGAGCGCCCGTGCGGTCGCATTGGATTCGGTTGCGATGAAGACCGTGTCGTCGCCCGCGATGGTGCCAACGATTGCGGGCCAGGTGCCGCGGTCGAGTTCGAGCGCCAGTGCCGGCGCCTGCCCGGGCCCGGTCTTGGCGACAACGAGCGTTCCGGCGGGGATGGCATCTCGCAGGTACGAGCGGAGCACAAGGGTGGCCGCGCCCGTCTCGACCGGGCTGGGCGTGCCGGAGTCGGGGAGCACATACCCGCCGGGCCCCTTGAGGACGCCCAGTTCGCGGAGATCGCGAGAGAGGGTCGCCTGTGTGACCTCGATGCCGTGATCGTGGAGCAAACGCTGGAGCTCGTCCTGGCTCGCCACGCCGCCGCGCTGCAGCAGGCGTCGGACGACGAGATGTCGGCGGAGCTTGTCGCTCATGGCATGATTATGCATGGCATGAATAAAAAGTCAATGAACCGTATCGGGGGGTGGGAACGGAAAACGGGATTTGGCAGCGGGAACGGCCGAAGCCGATCCAGACCCCTCCACCGAAGTCCTGGTGTGTGCGATCGGCGCGGTTTAGGTTTTCTTGGTCTCTTTCGTGCCGCCCATTGCCGATTGCCAATCGAATCCTCTGCGCGCCTGGGGGCCAGCCTCTCCGGGGCGGGCTCTCTGGGCCAAGAAGCGAGCCCTTTGCTCCAGGGTTCGAGTTGTTCAGAGGTTCCAATTGCCCGTTGCCCTAACGCCTTCGCCCGGACATGCTGCACGGAGCCCTCACCAAAACGAAAGCACGGCGGGAGGACTCCCGCCGTGCGTCAAGCTCGTGCGTCGATCGCGCCCGGTGGCGGCGCGACCATGGCCAGTCGCGGAGCGTGGCCTCAGTTGGAGAGGCGCGGGCCGCCCGTGGGGCGCTGAGCCTGATTCAGGTTGATCTCGCCGTTGCGCTCTTCGTAGGCGCGGATCATCTGGCCCAGGCTGATCGCCAGGCGCTTGGCGCCCTGCCAGTTCATGATGACGCGGCTGGTCACGGAGAACAGGATGGCGGGCTCGTTGTTCGGGCCCTGCATCGGCAGGTTCATGCCGAAGTCCAGCACCACCTCGTCCGGCGTCGTCGACGTGCGGATGGTGTTGGCATAGGTCGTGTCCATCTTGGATTCGTCGATGCGGAGCGCGATCTGACGAGATTCCTTGTTGTCACCGGCGTTGTCGCTCATGTTGCCCGTCCTTTTCCTGTGTCTGTCGCCGCCGCGACGCGCCCGACAAGGGTCGCTCGCGTGGAGTGCGGGGGCATCGCCGCCCGCCAGCCCTCGGCCTTGCTTCCAAATCAGCCCCGGCGGCACGCCGCAGGGGACAAGAGTCTACTCCCATCCCCTCGCCGGTCCAGCCCGCGCCACGTCCGCACCACCCCGCGGTTCCAATGGTCATTCGCCCAGCCCCGCCCGGGGTTCCCACGCGGCCCCCGATTTCAGGTCAAGCAGCCCCATTCTGCCCGCACCCTCTGGCGCCTGAGTTGAGGCCCGCCGCCCTCCCAAACCCGAACCGCCCGCTCCATCCGGCTACCATCGCCCGCACAAGTTCCCGACCGCGCCACAAACATACGCCGCCATGCCCGACCTCATGCCCTGGTACATCCCGCTGGTGATCTTCGCCGCCCGGGTCGGCGATGTGTCGATCGGCACCGTCCGAACGATCATGATGATCAACGGCAGCCGCCTCGGCTCGGCCATCCTCGGCGCTCTTGAAGTCACGATCTGGGTGCTTGCGGTGGGGGGAGTGCTCAAGTACCTGCCGAATCCCTGGGCCGTCCTGGGATATGCCGCGGGCTTTGGCACCGGCGTCTTCGTCGGAATGTCGATCGAGGATCGCCTGGCCATGGGCTTCCGCCTGGTCCGAGTCATCAGCACGTCGCGCGACATGGACGTCGCCGGCGTCCTCCGCGAGCACGGCTACGGCGTGACCCGCTTCGACGGCGTCGGCCGCGACGGCCCGGTCACCGAGTCCTTCATCGTCATCCGGCGCAAGTCGCTCCGACAGCTCCGCGAACTCGTCGTCCGCATCGCGCCAGATTCCTTCGTCACCGTCGAGCGGATGGACCACCCCGTTGGCGGCGTGATGCACAAGCACTCCAGCGAACGCTCCGAAAAAACCGAGCGATAGCACACGTTTCGCACGCCCGATCACCCGATGTCAATCACAAAGCTCATCCTCGCTCTTTCGTTGCTCGCGTTCGCGATCTCGACGCTTTCGGCGTGCGCGTCAGCGCCCAGACCGGGCGACGTCGCCCAACGACGCGGCGATGAGATCATGGTCTGCGGCACGCTCGTTCACACCGGCGCGCCCGTCGTGCTCTGGACCGATCCCGGCGGCTACGACGCCTATCGCGTCGAGAAACGCTTCGCGCCGCTCGATCAATCCGACTGGGAGCATTCCAAGGGCGGCCTTGAAACCCCCAACCGCTACGGCATCCGCGCTCCCGGCCTGTCTCCGCCGCTTGTCGACCAAGTCCGCGGCGGCGGCTGGAGCCTCGACCAGCTGCGCGATGTCGTCGATCAATTCGTCCTCCATTACGACGTCTGTGGCACCAGCCGCACCTGCTTCCGCGTCCTTCAGGACCAACGCGGCCTTTCCGTCCACTTCCTCCTCGATCTCGACGGCACGATCTACCAGTGCCTCGACGTGAAGGAACGCGCCTGGCACGCGACCATCGCCAACGACCGCTCGATCGGGATCGAAATCGCGAACATCGGCGCATACCCGCCCGACAAGGCCGCCATCCTCGATCGCTGGTACGCAACGGACGCCGGCGACACGCGCGTCACGCTCCCCGATTCGCTGGGCGACGGCGGAATCCGAACGCCCGGCTTCGTTGCCCGCCCCGCGCGGCCCGATCGCATCGCGGGCCCGATCAATGGGCAGACGCTGGTCATGTACGACCTCACGCCGCAGCAGTATGAGTCGCTCGCCAAACTCACCGCGGCGTTGTGCCAGACGTTTCCGAAGCTGCGCCCCGACGCCCCTCGCGACGACGCCGAGCAAGTCCTCTCTCGAACTCTCAAGCCCGACGAATTCGCCTCCTTCCACGGCGTGCTCGGGCATTTCCACGTGCAGGAGAACAAGGCCGACCCAGGCCCGGCTATCGATTGGGATCGACTTTTGACGCAAGTCCGCCGCGAAATGGGGCGGTAGAGCGTCCGCCTACGATTCACTCCGTGAAGAAGCCACGCGAGAACGGCCCGGGCAAGTCGCAGGGGAAGAAGGACCGCCGCGCGCCGAGCGCGTCCCCGATCGCGCCAGCCAGCAATCAGGGCGTGCAACGCGGTTCAAATCCCACTGCCGCCTCCAACGCCGCGCCGGCACCAGCTGCACTGAGCACGTCCCAAGCCTCGCTCGCAATGCCATCGGTGACGCCCGCCGCGCCCGTCACCCTTCGCACCATCCGCAAGATGGTGGACGAGAACGTGCCGTTCGCTTGCCTCACCTGCTACGACGCGACCACCGCGCGCTGGCTCGAGCGGGCCGGCGTCCCCATCCTGCTCGTGGGCGACACCGCGGCCGAGGTGATCCTGGGATTCAAGCGAACGCTCGACATGCCGCTCGATGTGCTCATCGCGCTGACCGCCGCCGTCAAACGGGGCGCGCCGCGCACGCTCGTCATGGGTGATATGCCTTTCCTCAGCTATCACATCAGCGAGGGCGACGCGATCCGCAACGCCGGGCGATTTGTTGTCGAGGGAATGGCCGACATCGTGAAGGTCGAAGCGACGAGCGCCGAAGCGCCGCGAATCGCAGCAATGGCCCGCGCTGGCATTCCGCTCTGCGGTCATGTCGGCTGTCGTCCGCAGCAGGTTGCGGTCGCAGGCGGATACGTCGCCGCGGGGCGCACCGTGCGCGAACTGGAAAAGGTCGTTGACGACGCGGTTGCGCTCGAACAGGCCGGGTGCGTGATGCTCCTGGTCGAAGCGGTTCCCGATGAGGTCGCCGGCGCAATCATGCAGCGCACAAGCCTCCCGCTCATCGGCATCGGCGCAGGCACCGCCTGCCACGGCCAGGTGCTCGTGCTCCAGGACCTCCTCGGACTTTCGGACACGCCACCCCGATTTGCCGAACCCGTCGCGTCGCTGGGGAGCGAGCTCGAAAAGGCCGGCCGGGAATGGGTTCGCCGGGTGGCCGAGCGCCGCATCGGCGGACGTGGTTATTCGATGCAGGCCGGGGAGGCCGAACGCTTTCGAAACCAGGACCGCTCCGCCGACGGATTGATAGAGGAGATCGTCCGCCCGGGCCGGCGCGAGCGCGGCCCCCGATCCTGACGATAACATCCGGGGCCCGCGCGGCGCCCCGCAGGAGATCGTGATGCGTCGATTCGTCTCGTACGGGCCGTCGGTGGTGGTTCTGCTCACCTCGATGGCGGCGTTGATCGTCGTGCCCGAACTTGTCCGCCGCGTGGAAGACTCGCGGACCCAGGCGACGGTGCGCCTCGCGCACCAGACGCTGGGGGACGACGACATCCTCGATCGGCTCAACCGCGCCACCCGCGCCGTCTCCGCCGGTGTGGAGCCGGGCGTTGTCCACCTCGTGGTTGAAGGCGGGCCCGCGCGCGACACCGACCCCGCCGATGGCTCGCAAGGCGACGATCAGGAGAACGGCAAGAGTATTCCCCTGAACCCGCACGGGCGTGGCTGGTTCTTCCGCGGCTCGACTGGCTCGGGCTGGGTCTTTGACGACAAGGGACACATCATCACCAACGCCCACGTGGTCCGTGCCGCGCGCAACATCAGCGTGCAGTTCTCCAACGGGCGCGTCGCCACCGCGTCTCTCGTCGGCGCCGATCCCTTCACCGACATCGCCGTGCTGAAAGTCGACGTGAGGCGGGGCCTCTTCCCGCTCCAGCGCGCCACCGGCGAGCGTCCCGAGCAGGGCGACCGTGTCTTTGCCTTCGGCTCACCCTTCGGCTTCAAGTTCTCCATGTCCGAGGGCATCATCTCCGGCCTCGGTCGCTCCGCGCGACCTGTGCTGGAAATGGGCGGGTTCACGAACTTCATCCAGACCGACGCCGCCGTCAACCCCGGCAACAGCGGCGGGCCCCTCGTCGACATCCACGGACGCGTCATCGGCATGAACGTCGCCATCGCCACGGGGCGAGAGAGCGACGGCACCAGCGGCGAGGCCGGGCAGTCTGCGGGCATCTCCTTCGCCATCCCACTCGACACCATCGAGTCCGTTGTTGAACAGATCATCAACTCGGGCAAGGTCGCGCGAGGATTTCTCGGCATCCAGTTCGATCGCGGCGTCGCTGAGATCACCAACGACGGCGAGTTCGTCGGCCTGGGCTTGCGCATTTCATCCGTCGTGTCGGGTGGGGCGGCCGAGAAATCAGGCCTGCGCCGCAACGACATCATCCGCTCCGTCGCGGGCTACGACACGAGCGACCCCGAGGTGCTGCGCGCCGTCGTCAGCGCGTGCCGCCCCGGGCAGATCGTGCCCGCCAAGGTGTGGCGTGACAGCGAAGAGATCGACATGAAGATCACGCTGGGTGAGCGTGACGCCGCCTCGCTGGTCAACGACGCATGGGGTTACATCGCCCGCCAGCTCGGCATGTCCGTGCGTGACTTCGGCGACGACGCGACCGTCGGCTTCGTTGTTCCAGGCTCCGTCGCGACCCGCGCGGGCCTGAGAGCGGGCCAGATCATCACCAGGATCGCCGACCGCGAGGTGAAGGACGCCGTCGGAGCGTACGCCGCGTTCATCGACGCCGGGCTCCTGATCGGAAAGGACGTCGAAGTCCGCGTGAAAGACTCTTCCGCCGACGAAGCCGACCGCCCGATCAAGGTTCGCTTGTTTGAGTGAAGACGACGTTGCCCCGCCTTGGGACGCCAGGCCTGACGCATCCTCGAAAGGGATCCGGGTCGTGCGACGCGACTTCGTTGTGTTGTGAACCCGCGTCACTTCTCAAGCACAGGCCGAAGCCGCACGGTCACCGGCGTGTTCGCCGCGGGAACTCGCTCATTGTCAGCGATCCACACGGGCTCGGCGATCGCTGCCTCGGGCGAGAAGACTTCGCGCCACGCGATCGTCTCGCTTCCAAACGTCGCCAGGCCGATCAGCGTGCCCGTGCCGTCCGCGTCATAGAACGACCGCCCCTGCCACTCGACGATGCGCGAGCCGCCGAAGACGAACCCCGCGCCCTCCAGCGACGACGCGCGCGCCTTGGTCTTGGCGTTGATCACCAGCTCCGCCGGGTCGACCTCTTTCGCGTCGGGCGAGGCGGGATTGAACACCAGTGTCACTCGCACCGGCGAGCCCCGCGGCGGGACGCTCGTCACGCGCAACTGCTCATCCACTTGCCAGCTTCCCGGCGCGCCGGGCTCCAGTCCGATCATCAGCATCGCGGCGTGAACCTGCGAGGGCTTGGTTCGCGTCACGACCAGCGACTCGTGCTCTTTGCTGTCATACGTGCACGCGATCACCTCAAGGTACACGCGGGGTGACTTGGGGTTGTGGACATCGATCGGCACCATGCCGTCGAGCTCGACGAGCTTGCTCGCGATGTCGACCCGCACGCCCGGAAAGACCTCGCGCAGCGTCGGGCTCGGCGCGGGCGTGGTCGTGGGAGATGGCTCGCTCGGAGTGGCCGCCGGGTTCGTCGCAGGCGCGGGAACTGGCTCGGTTGTTTCGCTCGGCTGGCGTCGTATCTGGTCAGACTTCTCGAGCAAATCTCCGTTTGTTTCGGACGTACCAGAAGCCACCGGATTCCTCGCGGGCTCGCCCGGAGGTTCGTGGGCGGCGGGAGATGCCGCGTGCGTTGGGTGCTCGCTCGATTGGCAGCCGCCAAGCAGTGTCGACGCCATCGTCGCAGTGGCCACCAGCAGTCCGACCGTGAGGGACGGCGGCCTTTGCTTTCGTTCTGCGCTGCTCGTGCAGTTCGACGCTTGCATCACTTGCTCACCCGACCGCATGACCACCCGACCAAGTTCGGTCTTCATTGCCCGCCGTTCTGCCGTTTTACGAGTTCCGCGAACATATCGCCACGCTTCTCATAGTTCTCGAACTGATCCCACGACGCGCAGCCCGGCGAGAGCAAGAGCACGTCACCGTTCCTCAATTGACCTCTCGCCGCATCCACCGCGTTCGCCAGCGTGCCGCACAGCGTCGCCCGCGCCCCGGCCCTTTCCGCGATCGTCGCCCCGGTGTTCCCGATCGCGTACAGCCCGGCGAGCTTCGGCGCCAGCGCCGCGATCGCCGAGAGGTCCGACCCCTTGTCGTACCCGCCCGCGATCAGGTGGACGCGCGATGAATCCTCAAACGCACGCACCGCCAGAAGCGTCGCCTCCGGCGTCGTGGACTTGGAGTCGTTATAGAAGCGAACGCCGCGCGATTCATGCACCAATTGCAAGCGGTGCGGGAGGCCCGCGAAGTTCGCCATCGCGCTCGCCGCTGCATTGCGTTCGAGCGTGGGATCGATCGCGCACGCGGCCGCCAGAGCCATCGCCGCGTTCACGCGGTTGTGACCGCCCGGAATCGAAAGCCGCGGCAAGCCCTGCGCATCGCGTTCACCCACGACCATTCGCCGCACGCCCTCGCGTGTGGCCCAATCGTCCCCGCTCCCCGCTTGGCCCAGCACCGCGACATCTCCCTCTCGTTGCGACGCAAGGAGATTCTGCTTGCTCGCGCGATAGTGGTCGATCGTGCCGTGCCAGTCGAGGTGGTTTGCCGAGAGGTTCGTCACCACCGCGACTTTGGGCGACCAACCCGCCAGCCAGTGCAGCATGAAGCTCGAGAGTTCCAGCACGACGAACGTATCAGGCGAGATCGACGCGAGCGAATCAAGCAGCGAGCCGCCGATGTTCCCGCCCATCGCGACCCCGCGCCCGGTCGTACGGAGCGCATGCTCAACGAGCGCCGTGGTCGTGCTCTTGCCCGCCGACCCCGTCACCGCCAGCACCCGCTCGCGATCGGGCAGTCGCTCGATCACCAGCCCGATCTCGGTCGTCACGGGAATCCCCGCGGCCTGCGCCGCCCGGATGAACCGATTGTCCCATGGCTTCGGCACCGCGGGGTTCGCCACGACGCAGTCGCACGTCGTGAAGTCGCTCACGTTGTGCTCGCCAAGCCGCAGCGTCACACGCCCGCGCTCAATCAGGTCGCGCACGCTCTCGATGCCTGCCTTCAACTTCTCCGCCGGCGAGAGGTCAGTGACCAGCACGTCCGCGCCCTGGCCCGCCAGCCACCGCGCCACGCCCGCCCCGCCACCAAAGTTGCCAAGGCCCATCACCGTGACGCGTTTGGACTCGAAAGCCATCACGCGCCGGACCTCGCCGCGTGCTCCTGGTGAATCACGTCCAGAAGCGTGTCGAGCATTCTCTTCGCGATCGGCCCGGGCCTGCCGTCGCCGACCGGCCGCCCGTTCAGCACCGTGATCGCCGTCACCATCGTGAGCGATCCTGTCACCATCACCTCGCGCGCCGACATCAGTTCCTCGACCCGCACGGGGCGATTCTCAATCTCCGGCATCGCCTCAAGCAGGAGCCGGCGCGTCACGCCCGCCAGGATCGGCGTGCTCTCGAGCGAAGGCGTGACGATCCGCGTTCCCCTCGGTCCGTCGATCGCGATCGCGACATTCGACGCCGTCCCCTCCGCGACCAGACCGTTGTTCACGATGATCGCGTCGTCCGCGTCCGCGTCGTCGGCCTGCATGGCGCACAGCACGCTTCCGAGCAGCGAGATCGACTTGATCTGCCCGAGCTTCCACCGTGGGTCCTGCACCGTCACCGCCGCACGCCCCTGCAGTGTTCTGGCTTCCTTCAGCGAACACGCGGGGCTGGCGAATCCGAACACCGTCGGCGTCATTTCGCCGTCCGGGACGCGCGTCCTCACCTGCTTGCCCGGCCCGGGCGCGCCGCGTGAGATCTGCCAATAGACAAACGCGTCGCGCAGGCCGTTGGCCTCCAGCAAGCGGTCGGTCAGCGGCACCATCCGCTCCGCGTCATAGTCGATCGACAAGGCCTTCAGTCCGTCGCGAAGGCGTTCGACGTGATAGTCCATCGCGACGATCCGACCGTCGAACGCCCGCAGGCCTTCGTACACGCCGTCGCCCATCAGAAAGCCGCGGTCAAACGGGTCGACCCTCGCCTGCTCGCGCGGCACGATCTGGTTGTTGAGGTGAACAAGCACGAACAACAATATCGGCCTTTCCACGCCGATCAGAGCAACGCCACCGGATCAACATCCACCGCCGAATGCGCGTCGCTGGTGAGAAGACCCCGCGACCGCACCGCGTGCAATGCCCGCTGGATCGCCCCGGCCCCGGACGCCACGACCTCCAGCCCAAACCGATACTGCCCGTGCAGCCTCGAGAGCGGGCACGGCGCGACCGGCCCGATACTGATCGTCTCCTCCCCGGGCGATCCCCTTCCCTTGGCGATGTCCCGGATCGCGTCCCGGAGCGCGGCGCCAACCTCCTCCGCCCGCTGCCTGGCTTTCCCCGCGTCTTTGTCGCGCGTCACGATCCGGGCCATCCGCGTTGCGGGCGGCATCTGCGCCCGAACCCGGATCGCCAGCTCCTGCTCCGCAAACGTGCGGTAATCGTGCCTGGCCGCCAGCTGAATCGCCGGGTGCCCGGGCGACATCGTTTGAACGATCACCGTGCCGCGCGAATCGCGCCGCCCCGCGCGTCCCGCGACCTGGCTGACGAGCTGGAACGTCCGCTCGGTGGCGCGGAAATCGGGCAGGTGCATCGCCGTGTCCGCGTCGATCACGCCGACCAGGCGCACGTTCGGGAAGTCCAGCCCCTTGGAGATCATCTGCGTGCCCAGCATGATGCGGATGTCGCCGTCCGCGAAGGCCCGCAGGATCTCGAAATAGTCCGCCGCCGACGACATGCTGTCGCGATCAACCCGCGTGATCGCCCCGGCCTCCATCGCGTGCCTCGCCGCGAACTTCTTGACGAGCTCGTCCTCCAGCCGCTGCGTCCCCAGCCCGAACGGATTCGTCGGCTTCGCGCACACCGGACATGCCCGCGGCAGGAGCTGCCGCGCAAGGCAGTGGTGGCACATCACCAGCCCGCCCGAAGGCATCCACGCCTCGCTGTCCGTGCGCACGTTCCGGTGCAGCACCATCGACGCGTCGCAGTTCTCGCACCGCATCACCCAGCCGCACTTGGGATCGGGGCACGCGATGTAGTGGGCAAATCCGCGCCGGTTGAGGAGCAGGATCACCTGTCCTCCATCCGAAAGCGTCGCGTCGATCTCCTTTTCCAGCGTCGGCCCGATCGCGTGCAGGCGGTTTACCTGCGACGGATCCTTCACCGCGATCGCTCGCCGTTCCGCCGCCAGATCAACGATCCGCACCTCCGGCATCGAAACGCCCGTCACCCTCGTCGGCAACTCCCACAGCGTGAACTTCGGCCCCGCGCCCGTCGCGTTCGCCCAGCTCTCCAGCGACGGCGTCGCCGAGCCCAGGATCACCGGGCACCCCTCGATCTGTCCGCGTTTGATCGCCACGTCGCGCGCGTGGTAGCGGGGGAGCTGATCCTGCTTGTACGAATGATCGTGCTCCTCATCGACGACGATGAGCGAGAGCTTCTCCACCGGCGCGAAGATCGCGGAGCGCGCCCCGACCACGATCCGCGCCACGCCGCGCCGGACCCGGTCCCATTCGGCGTGCCGCTGCGACGCCGACAGCCCGCTGTGCAGCACCGCCACCGCGCCGGCGTCGTCGCGTCCGAATCGATCGACGAACCTCTGGCTCGTTTGCGGCGTGAGCGAGATCTCCGGCACCAGAACGATCGCCGTCCCGCCGCCCGCCGTCGCCCGCGCGAGCAACTGCAGATACACCTCGGTCTTCCCCGAGCCGGTCACGCCGCGCAACAGGTGGACGCCGAATTTCCCAAGCCGAGGTTCGATCCCGTGAACCACCGCCGCCTGGTCCGGGCTGAGCACCGGCGGCGGCTCCGCGGGCGCCAGCGCCGGCGCTTCAAAGCCTGTCGCCTTCACGACTTCATGCCGCGACACGGCAAGCAAGCCCAACCGTACCAGCCGCGCCAGCGCGGAGACCGAACGCAGCGACAACGCCGCGAGCAACTCCTTCTCACCGATCGCGAGTGATTCGCCGTCCTCGGGCCGCACGTCGCCGAACACCGCCGCGAGCGCCTCCATCGTCTTCCGCGTCCGGGCCGGCAGTTCCTTTCCATCTTCCGGCGGCCTGAACGTGTATCGGCGCTCGATCGTCTTTCCAATCCCCTGCTTGACCGCCGCCGGCATCATGGTCGAGAGCGCCATGCCGAGCGGACACACGTAGTAGCCCGCGATCCACCTCGCCAATTCCACCAGGCCCGGCGTCAGGCTCGCGCCCTGATGCTCAAGGATCGGCTTCACCCGCGACACGTCGAACCCGTCGAGCAGCTCCGTTCCGCCCGTCGCGATCACGATCCCACCCGTCGGCGTATCGCCACGCCCCAAGGGCACGACGACCCGATCGCCCGCGCGCACCGCCGCGTCCGCGGCATACGTCAGCCCTTCCTGCCCCTTCTCCGCGTCGATGCCGCGTTCCACCGCCACCTTCGCAAAGTGCGTCGGCAGCGGCATCTCACCGCCGAAAAGCGAGCCGGGCGGCATGATCGATCGCGTGCTCTTGCGTGACGTTCCCATCGCGTGTGCGTACACTGTACCTATGCCCAACGCGTCCTCGGGTTCGTCCCCTGCCCCGGTCGCTCGTCTTGCTCTCGCGGATGGTTCAGTCTTTGTCGGAGAGGCCTTCGGGGCCACCGGCAAGGGTGTCATCGCGTCCGCCGAGGTCGTCTTCAACACCGCCATTTCCGGCTACCAGGAATCGCTGACCGATCCGTCCTACACCGGGCAGATCCTCGTCGCGACATTTCCGATGATCGGAAACGTGGGGACCAACGCCGAGGATGTCGAGTCCCACAAGGTACAGGTCTCGGGCCTGGTGGTCCGCGAATTGGCCCGCCGACACTCCAACTACCGCGCCGACGCCGACCTCTCCACCTACCTCGCCCGGTTCAATGTGCTTGGGATCTCGGGCGTCGACACCCGCGCGATCACCCGCCGCCTGCGCACCACCGGCGCGATCCAGGGCGTGCTGACCGATCGCACCGACCTCTCCGACGCCCAACTCGTCGACATGGCCCGTTCCGCTCCGTCCATGGCGGGGATGAATCTCGTCCCGGCCGTGGGCTGCGCCAGCAACCAGCCCTGGAGCGAGACGCTCGGCGACTGGTCACCCGACGCCGACCGCGCCGGCTCCGGAAAGCGCCGCGTTCTGGCCCTCGACTGCGGCGCCAAGCGGAACATCCTCCGCAACCTCACCGATCGCGGCTGCGTGGTCACGCTCGTGCCCCACACCATCACCGCACGGGAAATCCGCGAGCGATTCGACAAGAACGAGATCGACGGTCTGTTCGTCTCCAACGGCCCGGGCGACCCCGCCGCCGTCGACCAAGTCATCCAAACCCTGCGCGAGATCGTCCGTGACCAGAGCGGAACGCCGATCCCCACCTTCGGCATCTGCCTCGGGCACCAGCTCCTGTCACTGGCACTCGGCGCCTCGACCTTCAAGCTCAAGTTCGGGCACCGCGGCATCAACCAGCCCATCCTCGACCAGCGCACCGGCAAGATCGAAATCACCAGCCAGAACCACGGCTTCGCGGTCGACCCCGAGTCCCTCCGCAAAGTCGGCGGAGAGCCCACCCACATCCATCTGAACGACGGCACCCTGGCCGGCTTCCGCGTGCCCGGCCGCCCCGTCTTTGCGGTCCAATACCACCCCGAAGCATCGCCCGGCCCGCACGACTCCTCGTACCTCTTCGACGAGTTCGTGGACGCCATGGACGCCGCGCGAGGTGCAAAAGGGCGGGAATCCGCTACGACCGGTAACCGATGAGAAAATGGGCAAACCTGTGAACCATTCACCCCCTTCCGAGTCAAAACGGAGGTTTGGGAAGGTTGGGTTTGTGTGGGTGGACCGGTTTGGATGGTCTGGGAAACGTGTGGGGTGGGTGATTGCCGAACGGATGTTCGAAAAATGCGGCAAAATCGGCTTGAAGGACCGGCGACTTCTTGTATGATCGAGATCAGGACCGGTGCGCGACTGGAAGAGCGCGCCGTGTTTCGATAGCGCGTGGATTTCTCGGGATTCTTCCCGTGATCGGCAGTGTGAGAAGAGAGTCTTCGTTTGACAGTGCGATGTGTGTGATCTCGGCGGGCACGGAAGCGCGATGTTGAGTCGTGCCGACCTGTCCACCGAATTTCGGAGGTCTCGAACCCGGTTGAACCGGTCGAGTTTGGAGCGTGAGGCCCCTCGGGGCTCGAGTGTCGTCCCTTTTTTTTGTAGAGGAGTGTTCAATGAAGAAGATTTCGATGATCTGTCTGGCCGCCGGCCTCGCCTGCGCCGCGACGGCGGTTGCCAAGCCCCCGCTTCAGCTTGCTGAGAAGGGCATTTACGTTGCTCCCCAGAAGATCGCTCCGGCCAAGATGGTCAACGGCAAGATCGTCGTTGGCGAGTGGCAGGACTACTCGACGACCTCGACGCGCGGCGTCAAGGGCGTTTACTACACCTTCGACTGCTTCGACGGCTACGTCGTCAGCGACGGTTCGTATCCCAACCTGGCCAACGGCGGTCAGGGCGCCGTCAAGGGCGACACCCGCTTCCCCGGCGACAATTCCACCACCTGCGCCTTCGGCTCGAGCCGTTGGTACTTCGGCACCACCTACACCAACGCCCTCACGGTCGATGACGTGGATGCCCACGGCTGCTTCGATGACGGCGGCAGCGCGGTCGACTCGCTCGACCTCGGCTGGTGGTGGGGCGCCCCCACCTCGACCCCGGCTACGTGCGTGATCTCGTTCTTCACCACCGACGCCTCGGGCGATTGCTCGTCTGACCCCCTCGCCAACACCTACTACTCGGGCGTGTCGATTGGGTTCGGACCCCTCGGCCGCGGCGGCTACTACTTCACGAACGTTGATGGTCTCGACAGCGACTTCGGCATCTTCGTGCAGTCCCCCGCTCCGGGTGGCTCGTACCTGATCGCCCTCACGACCGACGGCTCTACGCTCCAGACCGGCCCCGGCACCCAGATGATGCTCTGGGGCACGGGCAACACCCACGGCGAGTCCTTCCGCCCCGGTTCGCAGGACGAGTTCGGTTGGGACGATGACAACCCGATCTCGGCCGCCTTCGAGACCAACGAGTGCTACAGCGCCGCCTTCGGCGTGTGCCCCGATCCGCTCGCCAAGATGGTTGGCATGGGCACCTACCGCTGCCCGGGCGACGTGAACAACGACGGCTTCGTCAACGGCGATGACTACGATGCGTTCGCTTCGGCGTTCGACGTGGCCGACCTGTGCGCCGACTACAACGGCGACGGCTTCGTCAACGGCGACGACTACGATGCGTTCGCCTCGAACTTCGACGTCGGCTGCTAATCACAGCTCGGTCCGAAGTTGATCTCAACGATCAAGCACGGCCCTCGCTTCGGCGGGGGCCGTGTCTTTTTTGAGCCGTTTCATTCGTCCGATCGGCGTCCCGCGACCCCTTGCCGCGCCGAAGAACCCGGCCATCCGACGGAGGCGACGGCGATCGACCAACCACCATGGCCGGGCGGGGCCGGGCGGGGCCGGGGGGCTACGCCGGGCTCGGGGCCTTGAACGCCTTCAACACGCGATCGCGGCTGGCGGAGTGGTCCACGATGGCCTCGGGATATCCGAGGCGGGCCCGCACCAAGGGGGGCGGATCATGGATCGCCTCCGCGTCCACGCCCGCCAGTTCCGGCACGAATCGCCGGATGAACTCGCCCCGGGCGTCGTAGGTCCGGCTCTGGCTGACCGGGTTGAAGATGCGGAAGTACGGGGCGGCGTCGGTGCCGGTCGAGGCCGACCACTGCCACCCTCCGTTGTTGCTGGCGAGATACCCGTCGACGAGGTTCCGCATGAAGTGGCGCTCGCCCATGCGCCAATCGATGAAGAGGTCCTTGGTCAGGTACATCGCGACGATCATGCGCAGGCGATTGTGCATCCAGCCCGTGGTGTTGAGCTGACGCATCGCCGCGTCGACGATGGGCACGCCGGTCGCGCCGCGGCACCAGGCCTCAAAGTCCCGCGGGCAATCGCGCCATCGGATGCGATCGGTCTCGGGCTTGAACGCTCGGTGCTTGCACACGCGCGGGAACGCCTCCACGATGTGGGTGTAGAACTCTCGCCACACCAATTCGCTGATCCACTGCACCGGGCCGGGTCCGCCCGAATCGAGCTTGCCGTCGTTGGCCTCGATCGCGGCCTTCAGGCATTGCCCGGGCGAGATCGCGCCGCAGGCGAGATACGGCGAGAGCGTGCTCGTGCCGTCGATCGCCGGGTGATCGCGGTCGGACTTATATCGATCGAGCGCCGCGCCGGCGAATCGCCGCAGCCGCTCCGCCGCCTCGTGCTCGCCCGCGGGCCACAGCGATGGATCAATGGTGGAGACAAAGCCCTCGACGCGAGCCGGGATGTCGGAGGGATTGATGCCGCTCGGTGTCTGCGGCTTGGGCACGGGAAGCACGCGAAGGGCGGCACGCTCGTTCAGCACGGAAAGCCATCGCTTCTTGAAGGGCGTGAAGACCGTGTAGGGACGGCCGTCCTGCGTGCGCACTGATCCCGGCGCGAGCACGACCTGGCCGTCGAACATCCGACATTCGACGCCACGCCTGGCGAACTCGGCGGCCACGAGGCGATCGCGCGCCGCCTCGTTGACCTCGTACTCGCGGTTGAAGAAGACGCCCGAAACGTGATGCAATGCCGCGAGGTGGCTCAGAACCCGTGGCACGTCGCGGGGCGTGGGAGCGGCCGCGACCAGCAGCGGGATGTTGCGCTTGGCAAGATCGTCGGAAAGAACGCGGAGCGTGCGAAGGATGAACTCGACGCGCACGGGAGCGACGTCGTGGGCCGCCCACTCGCCCGGCGAGATCACATACACGCCGACGACACCCGCGTCCGGCGCGGGGCTGGTGGCGGCGTGGAGTGCCGGATTGTCGGCGATGCGGAGATCGCTGCGGAACCAGACGAAGTGTCGGGCCACGATGGTGCTCCCGGGAGTTTGCCCGATGCGTTCGCAAGCTGAGAGGGTGTGGACGCGGCGATCGTGGGGATTCGTGAGTTTGCAGGAACATTCTCGGAACGGCACGTCGAACATTGGAAATCCGAGCCGCACGCCGGCGTTCATCTGCTCGGTGACGGGCATTGTGCCCGTGGCCGGGAGGCGATAGGCTGCAAAGACCGTCGGAGTGCGGGCGCCCGTTCTGGATGTGCCGGCTCTGGGCGCCCTTCGTGGGCGCCGATTCTGGAAGTCGATCGGGCGCCGGAGGTCCGTCCCGTGTGCCCGTGAGATCTGCTGGGGAGGACATCATGAGCAGCGTGAGTGCGATCGCGTTGGTGGGGGGACTATCTTGTCTGTCCGCGGCCGGAGCCACGCCGCCCGTTCAACTGGCGGGCGACGGCATCCGTATCGAACCGATCGCGATCGCGCCCGCGTGGATCGAGAACGGCAAGGTGGTGATCGGCGAGTGGCAGGACTACCCAGGCGTCCAAACGCGTGGGCGCAAGGGCATGTACTACGCGTTCGACGCCTTCGGCGGATACGTCGATGAGGTCGCCTCTCGCGCGACCTATGTGAACCACGCCAATGGCGGGCGAGGAGCCGATCCGGGACAAGCCCGATTCCACGGCACGGCGGGCTGTGACCCGGGCCTGTGGTATTTCCCCAATGAAGCGATCCCCACGGTCGTCGAGGACATCGAATCCGAGGCGTGCGGATCGAGCGGCGGCTTCCCGATCGACGGTCTGGACTTCGGGTGGTACTGGGGCGGCGGAAGCTGCGTGGTCTCGTTCTTTCCGTCCGATGATTCCGCCGCGTGCGCGGATGGAGATCCGTTCGCGCACACGTATAACAGCGGGGTGTCCATCAACTTCGGCTGGTTGACGACCGGCGGCCATTACTTCGCGAGCGTCGACGGCATCTATTCGCAGCACCAGATACTCGCTCCGATGCCGACGCCGGGCGGGTCGTACCTAGCGATGCTGACGGAGGACGGGTCAACGCCTGCAACGGGTCCGGGCACGCAGTTTGTTCTGTGGGGCACGGGCGAGGATTCCCATGAGCCCTATCGCGCGGGAACCCAGGGCGAAGCCGGATGGATGGACTTGGATTCGCCGTACGGATCGTTCGAACCCAGCGAGTGCGTTTCGCTCGCCTTTGGATTGTGCCCCGATCCGTTAGCCCCAATCGTCGGCTTCCTTGGGCGGCGCTGCCCCGCCGACGTGAACTGGGACGGCTTTGTGAATGGTGATGACTACGACGTCTTCGCCGAGTCCTTCGAAGTCGGGACCTCCTGCGCCGACCTCAACGGTGATGGGTTCGCGAACGGCGACGACTTCGACGCGTTCGCGTCGTGGTTTGATGAGGGGTGCTGAGCGGGGCGAGGGCCTCGCCCGAGAATGGAGCATCGAATGAACGCGAAGCACGCGGTGATGCTGTTCGGACTTCTCGGAACGATGAACACACTTGCCAAGCCGCCGCTCCAGTTGTCCGGGCCCGGCGTGCGCGTCGAGCCATTGGCGATCGCGCCGGCGCGGATCGAGCACGGGAAGTTCGTGCTCGGCGAGTGGCAGGAGTATCAGGCCACGCAGACCCGCGGCGCCAAGGGGTACTACTACATTTTCGACTGCTTCGGCGGTTGGGTCGATCCCGAACTGGGCCGGCGCGGGTATGTGAATCACGCCCGAAGCGGCCTGGGCGCCGAACCCGGCGAGCCGCGAGTGCCTTGGGACACGATGTGCGGCAGTGGCAGTTCCCGTTGGTACTTCGGCCCAGAGTACCTTTGCCCAATGACCGTGGACGACATCGAAAGCCTTGCGCCCGGGGCGCCGGGAGGCTCGCCGATCGACGGCGTTGATGCCGCTTGGTGGTGGGGTGGCGGCGAGTGCGTGCTGGCATTCTTCCCATCCGACGACTCGGCGCTGTGCGACGATGGAGATCCTCTGGATCACACCTACGCCGAGGGAGTCGTTGTTGACGTGGGCGATCAGGAACCGGGCGGGTACTACTACGTGAACGTCGACGGCATCTGGAGCCAGCACGGCGTGCTGGTGCCCACGCCGCGCCCGGGCGGGTCGTATCTCGCCGGCCTCCTCAACAAGGACGGCAGTCCGAACCTTCAACCGGGCACCCAGTTCATGCTGTGGGGAACGAGCGATGCGAATTCCGAGCCGTTTCGTTCCGGCACACAGAGCAGCAAAGGGTGGGACGACGATGCACCGATCGACGCGCATTTCTCGCCCAGCGAGTGCTACGACTACTCGTGCGGCATCTGCACATGCCCGCTCGGCAGGATGGTCGGCTTTCTTGCGTACCGCTGCCCCGCCGACTTGAACTGGGACGGCTTTGTGAATGGTGATGACTACGACCTCTTCGCGGAGTGGTTCGATGGCTGCGCTTCACCTTGGTACTGCGATGCAGACCTCAACGGCGATGGGTATGCGAACGGCGACGACTTCGACGCGTTCGCGTCGTGGTTTGATGAGGGGTGCTGAGGCTCCCGGTTGGGCCTGGGCGCGGCGCCGTACCATTCGGCGTGGCACGGAGGCGCTCACAGGAACGGCCCGAAACCGACACCGCTGCGAAGCGAACCGTCATAGCGTCGCGCGCCGGTGCCGCCCGCCGCTCGGGCGTGCGCGTGGTCGCGCCGCGATCTCCGTCGGCTGGCGACGCACCCCGTCCCGCGAGCGTGCGCGAGTGGTTCACATCGCGCGGCTGGTCGCCTTTCGAGTACCAGCGCCGCGCGTGGGATGCGTACGCCGCCGGGCGATCGGGGCTCGTGCAGGTGCCGACGGGCGCGGGCAAGACGTACGCCGCGTTCGGCGGGCCATTGCAGGAACTGATCGACGAGCGGCTCGCCGGGGCGGATCAAGAGCCTTCATCCCCCGGCGTTCGCGTGCTCTACATCACGCCTCTGCGCGCGGTCTCGCGCGATATCGAGCTGGCGCTGCGCGCGCCGATCGAGTCGATGGGCCTGGCGTGCCGCGTCGAGAGCCGGACGGGCGACACCAGCGCGTCGGTGCGAGTGAAGCAGCGCGAGCGATTGCCCGAAGTTCTCGTCACCACGCCGGAATCGCTGTCCTTGATGCTGACGTGGCCCGACGCGCCGCGACGATTCGCGGGTCTGCGGGCCGCGATCGTCGATGAGTGGCATGAGCTCCTGACCAGCAAGCGCGGCACGCAGGTGGAGCTGGCGCTGTCGCGCGTGCGATCGTTCGCGCCGGCGCTTCGGACCTGGGCCCTGACGGCAACGATCTCCAACGCCGCCGAGGCCGCGCGGGCGATCGTTGGCGCGACCGGCGAAGAGCCCGTGATCGTGACGACCGATCTTGAACGCCGCGTGCGCGTGGACACGGTGCTCCCCGCGCCGGGGGACCCATTCCCGTGGGCGGGGCATCTCGGTCTCTCGATGCTCGAGCGTGTGGTTGAGTCGATCGATCCCTCGCGCTCGACGCTGGTGTTCACCAACACGCGCTCGCAGGCCGAACGATGGTATCAGGCGATTCTCTCGCTCCGCCCGGAGTGGGAGCGCGTGGCTGGCCTGCACCACGGCTCGATCGATCGCGACCGGCGCGAGGGGATCGAGAGCGGCCTGAAGAACGGCACGATCCGGGTCGTCGTCGCAACCTCTTCGCTTGATCTTGGTGTTGACTTCGCGCCCGTCGAGCGTGTGATGCAGATCGGCTCGCCCAAAGGGATCGCGCGATTGATGCAACGCGCCGGGCGTGCCTCGCACCGCCCGGGCGAGGACTGCTGCATCACCTGCGTGCCGACGCACGGCCTGGAACTGCTCGAAGTCGCCGCCGTGCGCATGGCCCTGGAACGCGGCGAGGTCGAGCCGCGAAAGCCCGCCGAGAAGCCGCTCGACGTGCTCGCGCAGCACATGGTTACCTGCGCGATGGGCGGCGGCTTCACCGAGGATGAGCTGTTTGACCAGGTGCGAAGCGCGTGGTCGTATCGCGAATTCTCGCGGGCCGAATTTGACTGGACGCTGTCGCTGGTGCGCGAGGGAGGCCAGACGCTGCGCGCGTATCCCCACTATCACCGCGTGAAGCCCGACGAGAGCGGGCGGTACGCCGTTGCGTCGCCTCGGATCGCGACGATCCACCGCCTCAACGTCGGCACGATCGTGGGGGAGGCGACGATGACGGTCGCGTGGGTGTCGGGCCGAACGCTCGGCCAGATCGAGGAGAACTTCATCACCGCGCTGCGCCCGGGCGACAAGTTCGTGTTCGCGGGCAAGGTGGTTGAGTTCGTGCGCGTGCATGACATGACCGCGATCGTGCGTCCCGCCAAGGGCACGACCAACTTCACGCCCATCTGGGCGGGCACGCGCC
The DNA here is from genome assembly GCA_013360695.1 of Phycisphaerales bacterium. Lineage (GTDB taxonomy): Bacteria > Planctomycetota > Phycisphaerae > Phycisphaerales > UBA1924 > JABWBC01. The sequence goes on along the minus strand of JABWBC010000008.1, from coordinate 16,848 downwards.
TCCCGATCAGCGAGTCGATGGGGCGCGCGATGCGCGAGTTGCTGGAGAGGGCTGCAATGGGCGACGCGGAAGGCCCTGAGATGCAGGCGGCCCGCCCGCTCGTGCGCGCCATGAAGCACCTGTCGCATGTGCCACGCGAGGACGAAGTGCTGATCGAACTCTGCTCGACGCGCGAGGGCTCGCACGCGTTCGTGTACCCGTTCGACGGGCGACTCGTTCATGCCGGCATCGCCGCGCTGATCGCGTACCGCCTGTCGCGCCGCGTCAAGACAACGATGTCCATCGCGGCCAACGATTACGGCTTCGAGCTTCTCGCGCCGAGAGGCTTTGACTTTGAGCCGCACCTGCAGGGCGACTCGCACCAGCAGGTGTTCGACGCCGCGACGCTGTGGGACGACGTGCAGGCGAGCGTGAACCTGGCCGAGCTGGCGCGCCACCAGTTCCGCGAGATCGCGCGGGTCTCGGGGCTTGTGCAGCAGTCATACCCGGGTGCTCGCAAGGGAGCGCGCCAGACGCAGGCCAACGCCGGCTTGATCTACGATGTCTTCCGCGAGTTCGACCCGGGAAACCTGCTGCTCGAGCAGGCCCGGCGAGAAGTGTTCGACCGCCATTTTGAGCAGAGCCGCCTGGCGCGTACACTGGCTCGGCTGCGCGGGGCGACCGTGGCGATGCGGCGCGTGGCGAGGCCGACGCCGCTGGGCCTCCCGCTGGTGATCGAGCGGATCGGCGGGCGATTGTCGAGCCAGTCGCTGGCCGACCGCGTGGAGCAGATGAAGGCGGCATGGGAGAAGGACCTCGCCAGCGTGGGCACGACGAGAACGCGGAGCGCCGCGACGAGCCAGCGCAGCGCGAAGAAGTCGCGCGCGACGCGTTCATCGGCGCCGGCGGAGAACCGGTCGCCCTGACTTCGCTCGGCGGCGTGTGGTGGCCGGGTGCCTCGACCTACATCGTCGCCGATCTGCACCTCGGACGCGCCGAGCTGATGGGCACGCGCGGGATCGCCATGCCCGCGGCCATGACGACCCGCCTGCTTGGTGCCGTCTCGAACGAGATCAGGCGTTGGAACGCCAAGCGCCTCATTGTCCTCGGCGACTTGCTCCACGGACCCGCGGGGATCACCCCCGAACTCATCGAACGCGTCGCGGCGTGGCGCGTCGCATGCCCTTGCGAGATGGTCGTTGTCCCGGGAAATCACGATCGGAAAATCGAGCGAGTTGAGCGAGCGTGGGGGATGATGGTCACCGATGCGGTCTGGCGCGATGGTCCGTTCGAGTTCGCGCACGCGCCCGACGATCTCTCCTCGGAATTGTTCGGCTGGTGCGGGCACGTTCATCCAGCCATCACGATGAAGCACGGACCGGACGCGATCAAGTTGCGATCGTTTCACATCACCGAGCGGTGCGGCATCCTGCCCGCCATGTGCCCGCTCGCTTCCGGCGGCGGAGTCCGCATGGGCTCCCGCGCCCGCATCTTCGCCATCGCCGGCGATCAGGTGCTTGAGGTCCGTTCACCCGAAAACCGCGAAACGGCCCGACGCACCAGGTCTTGATGCGCGCCGAGCGAGAGGTCCGCGACCGCGCGGTCAACGATCGTGCAGTCCTTGTCGATGAGGAACGTCGCGCGACGTGTGAACAGGCCGAACAATGCCGAAACGCCGTAGAGCCTCGCGAGCGCGCGATCGGTGTCGGCCACAAGCGTGAACGGCAGGCCGTAGCGGGCCATGAACGAATCGTGCGAGCCGACTCCCTGCGGGCTGACGCCGATGATCCGCACCGAGGTTGCCGTGAGAGTCGGCTGCGCATCACGGAGCATGCAGGCCTGGGCCGTGCAGACGCGCGTGAAGTCGGCGGGGTAGAAGTACAGGAGCACCGGACCCTCGGCGAGGCACTCTCGGAGCGTGCGCGGGCCGCATTCCGTCGATGGAATCGGGAAATCAGGCGCGGCGTCGCCGAGGTTCAGCATGGTCAAGGGTTGGCGCGCCGCCGCATGCCCGCCAGCCGCTTTCGCGGACGGTGTATCCCGGGTATCGTGGTCGCATGAACACGGTCGCCGCAAGACTCGCCCCGTTCGGCACGACGATCTTCACTGAGATGACGCGGCTGGCCCAGCGTCACAACGCCGTCAATCTGGCGCAGGGCTTCCCGGATTTCGACGGGCCTGAGTTCGTGAAGGACGCAGCGATCGACGCCATCCGCGCCGGGCGATCGCAGTACGCGCGGATGTTCGGCGACCCGGCCCTGAACGCCGCGCTCGCCCAGCGCTGGCGATCGCTCACGGGCCAAGCCATCGATCCCGACACGCAGATCACGATCACGAGCGGCTGCACCGAGGCGATCGCCGCGACGATGCTGGGCGTGATCAACCCCGGCGAGCGCGTCGTGATGTTCGAGCCCTACTACGACTCGTACCGCGCGACCGCCGCCATGGCCGGCGCTGAGCCGCGCTTCGTCACGCTCCGCCCGCCCGCCGACCTGCGTGCAGGCCAAGTGACGAACTCGCCCTTCTGGTTCGACATGGGCGAGCTTGAGCGTGCAATGGCCGGCGCGCGCGCGATCCTGGTGAACACGCCGCACAATCCAACCGGGCACGTCTACTCTCGCGACGAGCTGGAGCGGATCGCGTTCCTGTGCGCCAAGCACAACGTGCTCGCCATCACCGACGAGGTGTACGAGGACCTGACCTACGGGCACGAGCACGTCCGCCTCGCAACGCTCCCCGGCATGGCGGAGCGGACCATCACGCTTTCGAGTCTCGGCAAGACCTTCAGCCTCACCGGATGGAAGATCGGCTGGGCGATCACGACGCCGGAGCTCACGCGGGGCGTGCGGGCCGCTCATCAGTTCCTGACCTTTGCCACCGCGACGCCGCTCCAGATCGGCGCGATCGCCGCGATCGAGCAAGGGGGTGACTACATCTCGTCGCTCCAGGTCCAGTTCAGGCAGCGTCGAGAGTTCCTTGCAACGACGCTCGCGTCGCTGGGCTTCGGCGTCGTCATGCCGCGCGGCACCTACTTCATCATGGCGGATCACACGGAGGTCGCACGCAGCATGGGAGTGGTCGGCGACGTGGAGTTCTGCCGCGAGCTGCCCGCGCGAGTCGGCGTGGCGGCCATTCCGCCCAGCGTCTTCTACGACCATCCTGAGAACGGTCGCTCGCTCGCGCGATTCGCCTTCTGTAAGAAGCAGGAAACGCTCGAAGAGGCCGCCAGGCGTCTGCGTGCCATCGCGAGCGTGCCCCACGCGTAGGAGCATCGCGAGTGGACAAGTGGCGTGACATCGCCGATCTCGTGGTTCGTGCGACTCTCGACGCCGCGAACGCGGGGCAAGCATTGCGCCGTGCATGGAAACCGATCGGCGATGGCCCGCTTCTGGTCCTGTCGATCGGCAAGGCATCGGTCGAAATGGCCGTCACCGCAAGCGAGTTGCTTGCAGGCCGCGCATTCGAGGGAATCGTGTCCGCCGTGCCGGAGCGAATCTCTCCCGCGCCGGGCGAGAGGTGGCGTATCTTCCCGTGCGATCACCCGCTCGCGACGCAGCGCAACCTCGACGCCTCGGCCTACATCGAATCTCGTGCGTGTGATTTCGCGAAAAGTCACGCGGGACGCGGCCAACTTGTCGTTCTGATCTCCGGCGGCGGCTCGGCCCATTTGACCCTTCCCGCCGATGGAGTCTCTCTCGCTGAGTACATCGAGCTCCAGCGCCGGCTCATGCTCGCCGGCGCCACGATCAACGAACTGAACGCCGTGCGAAAGCACTCGGAACGCCTCAAGGGCGGCCGATTGGCCGTGCTCGCCCATGGCTTGCGTATCCGTGCACTCGCGATCTCGGACGTGATCGACGATCCGATCGATGTCATCGCGAGCGGTCCGCTCGCGCCCGATCCATCGACATTTGCCGACGCGATTGACGTCGTGTCACGCCGCGACTGTCGCGGCGTTGCTCCGAGCGTCGATGAACTCCTCGAACGAGGCTCGCGCGGCCAAGTCACCGAAACTCCCAAGCCGGGCGAGTCGATCTTCGATCGCATTGATTCGCAGATCATTGCCAGCAACACCGCGGCCGTGGACGCCGTGACCGAAGCGCTGCAATCACGGTTCAAGGTCGCGCAACGGCGCGCTGGCGTGACGGGCGAGGCTCGCGACGTTGCCCGCGAACTCGTTGACGCGATCGTGGAGGAGATAGATTCACATCACGCCCCGGCCTGCATCGTCTGGGGTGGCGAGCCGACCGTGACCGTGGGCCAAGCCAAGGGCCGCGGCGGGCCAAGCCAGGAACTCGTACTCGCCGCCGCAATCGAAATCGAGCGACGTGGTATCGACGACGTACGGGTCGTCTCATTCTCCACCGACGGCGTCGACGGCCCGACGGGTAACGCGGGCGGAATCGGCGACGCCGCCCTTTGCCGTGAGTTGAGAGCGATGGGGCGTGACCCCGTCGCCATGCTTGATTCACACGACTGTGCCGCCGCGCTTGAACTCGCGGGACATGCAATTACGACCGGCCCGACGGGCACGAATGTGAATCATGTCTTCGTTGCGATCGCGGGCGGCTAGAAATCGTTGATCAGAATGTCCTTCAGCGCCTCGCGGGTCAGCACATGCCCCTGCACATGCCCATCGACATACGCCGTATTCATCACCTTGTTGTGACGCTTCTGGTCGAACTGCTGCATCAGCCCGTTCTTGTCGTACGCCTCGTTGTAGTTGTAGAGGTTGTCCCCCTTGACCTCGACATAGTCCCACACCGTGATCCATCGATCGGTCTTGGGTTCGCCGTCCGCGATGTAGAACACCTTGCTCGGGAACTGCACCCGGTCGAGCTTCCCCAGGTGTCGATAGATCTTCTTGTCGGGCGTGTATCGAAGTTGACCGAGCACATACTCGTTGAACATGAACGACGTCATCTCGCGGATGCCGTTCGGCCCGCCGTAGGAGCCCTCCACCGGGGTCATCGTGATCGCCAGCTGCTTGTTCTGCGTCGCCGAATCAGTGGCGGTGTAATCGAAGGTCTGATCATCGGGGCATCGCTGCAACTTCGCCAGGAACGGGTTCATGCCGCCCACGCCGATCTGCGTCCGAACGATCTCCTTCGAACTCGTCTCGATCTCCGCGCCGGCAAAGGCGCCCAGCGCCGCGAAGAACGGGAGCGGCCGCTTTATTCCCGAGTCATCCCAACTCGGAATCCACGGGAACCCCTTGTCGTTGAAATTGGTCGCAAGGCTGTACGTATTCAGGTACCCCGCCACGGGCGCCCGACCCTGGTTCTGCGTTGCGAACGCGGTCGTGAGCTGCACCGTGTCGCGCACCGTCGACGCGCACTTGATCTGCCGCCCGGACGAACGCGCCTTTCCCAGCGCCGGGAGCAAGATCGCGATGAGCAACGCGATGATCGCAATGACCACCAGTAGTTCGATCAGCGTGAAGGCGCGGCGAGACATGCGGCCCCCTTCCGTGAATCGGATTCCCGCGCCCAGCCCGGGCCACGAGCGCCGCGGCGAAAGCACGATCGCGTCGCCGTCCGCGAAAACCCCTTCACCTTGAGTCTACCGTCGACGACCGATCCGGTTCAACCGTTATGGAGCGCCCGCCACTCGGTCATTCCACCCCGGCCCCGCGGACCACCTCTCCGTCTTTAATAATGGAGATTACATGCTCAAGCCTCGAGACGTCCGAGAGCGGGTCGCCCTTCACCGAGATCAGGTCCGCGCGTTTGCCCGGTTCGAGCGTCCCGACCAGGGTCGACACGCCGCAGAGCTCCGACGCGGTAATCGTCGCTGAGACGATCGCCTCCTCGGGAGTCATGCCGCCCTTCACCATGAGCAGGAACTCGCGTGCGTTCTCTCCGTGGGGCGAAACGCCGGTATCGGTCCCGAACGCGATCTTCACGCCGCCCGTGCGGGCCTTGCGGAACATCTCCAGCATCCGAGGGCCCACGATGCTCGCCTTGTCCGCCACGACCTTCATGTAATAGCCCGGAATCTTCGCGTTCGCGCTCACCGTCTCGCCCGCCAAGAGTGTCGGCACCAGGTAGGCGCCTCTTTCCTTGAACAGCCGCACCGACTCATCGTCGAGATACGTCCCGTGCTCGATCGAATCGACGCCCGCGCGGAGCGCCGCGTTGATGCCGTCCACGCCGTGCGCGTGCGCCGCGGCCTTACGCCCCATCGCGTGCGCGGTATCGACGATCGCCCCCAGTTCGTCATCGAAGAAGTGTTTGGCCAGCCCGGCGCTGCTCACCGAGAGCACGCCCCCCGTCGCCGTCAGCTTGATGCAGTCCGCGCCGAGCTTGATCTGGTTCCGCACCGCCTTTCGGCATTCATCCACGCCGTCCGCCACGCCCTCGTCCACACCCGCCAGCCCGAAAACGTCCGATCGCACCCCGTTCGTCGGATCGGCGTGCCCGCCCGTCACGCTGATCGCCTTTCCGGCGGCGATGATCCGCGGCCCGATCACATCACCGCGATTCACCGCGTCGCGCAGCTTGATGACCACGTCGCCGCCCGCGCCCAGGTCGCGCACCGTCGTAAACCCTGCCAACAGATTCTTCTTCGCGTGCGTCACCGAGCGGAACGCCGCGTCGATCTCGTTCTCCGCCAGCATCCGAAGTCGCATGTCGGGCGTGAACTCCATCGCCAGATGAACATGGCAATCGATCAGGCCCGGCAGCACGAACTGGCCCGAAAGGTCGAGCTCCTCGCTCGTCGCGCCCGCGGGGATCGTCGCCTTGGCGCCGAGCCCCGGCAAGATCGACTCCACCGCGCCGTTCCGCGCGACCAGCGTCACGTTCCGCTTCGCGGGCTTGCCCGGCACGTCAAGCAGCGTTCCGCAACGCACCACCAGGTACCGATCGGCCTGCTGCGCACATGCGTCGGTGGCGCTCAGCAGCACCGAAACCCCCGCGACGATGCCCGCGAGCCAGCGAGTGACAATCATGCCTTCTCCACGCCAATCCCACGGAACCGCGGCGAAACCCCGTGAGAAGGACCGCCCCCGGCGATCGGAGCTCGAATCCGCGGCCCTGTTTCGCTGTTTCGTTGCATTGCTGTCTCGCCTCACGGTATTCCCTTCAACGAAAAACCGGCGACGCATCGCGCCGCCGGTTGAAAAGACTACCGAGTTTTCAAGCGATCCGCCGGAAGACTACCGCTGCTCGGGCGGGATGCCCATGCCGCGACGGTCCGGGCTCGCCGGCCGCTTCGGCGGCGTGTACCCGTTGGTCTTGATCTCGTTGAGCAGGTGGTCGGTCACCGCGTCGAGCTGCGGATCAACACCCGCCGAGAGCTTGCTCGGGTCGTCGATCACCTCGACGTCCGGATCGACGCCGTGCCCCTCGACTCCCCAGTTGCCGTCGGTCTTGTAGAAGCCAAAGGTCGGGACGCTGATGCCGCCCCCGTCGATCAGCCCGGGGTTGCCCGAGATGCCGACCAGCCCGCCCCAGGTGCGTGTGCCGAAGACCTTGCCCAGCTTGTTGTGCTTGAACAGCCACGGGAACATGTCGCCGCCCGAGCCCGCCAGACCGTTGATGAGCATGGCCTTGGGACCCTGGTGGCTGTCCGGCGGCCAGGTCCAGTCCTGCCCGTCGCGCTTCGCCCAGTAGTTGGTCACCGGGCGATTCAGCAATTCGATGAACCGCGTCGGGATCTGCCCGCCGCCGTTCCAGCGATCATCGATGATGAGCGCCTCCTTGCCGCGTTGCCCGATGAACTGGCGGAACAGGTCGTTCTGTCCGTCCACGCCCGTGTTGGGCACATAGATATATCCGACCTTGCCCTCCGAACGCTTCTCGACGTACGCGCGGTTCTGCTCGATCCACGAGCGATAGCGCAGGCCCGCCTCGCCTCCGATCGGCTTCACCAGCACCTCGCGGGCCGAGGCGTCCATCACCGGTTTGTCGCTCACCGTGATCGAGGTCGTGCGGTTCGCGGTGTCGATGAACGCCGCCCACACGTCCTTGCTCGTGTCCACCGGAACGCCGTCCACCGCCAGAAGATAGTCGCCCTCCTTCACGTCAACGCCCAGCTGGCTGAGCGGCCCGCGCGCGTCCGTATCCCAATCCGCGCCCGCGTAGATCTTCGTGATCTTGTACGCCGTCCCCGCGTCGCTCTTCACCAGCTCATAGTCGCAGCCCAGCACGCCCACGCCGATCTGCGGCGAGGACTCCACGTCGCCGGGGCTGGTGATGTACGCGTGCCCGATGTTCAGCTCCGAGATGAGCTCTCCCTGAACGAACGCCACGTCCTCGCGGCTGGCGCAGTCCTCGATCATCGCCAGATAGTGAACCCGAAGCGCCGCCCAGTCCACGCCGTGCATCGTGGGCTCGTAGAAGAAGTCGCGCTGAAGACGCCAGGTGTCCATGAAGATCTGGACCCACTCCAGCCGCGGGTTGATCGTCACGAGCATCCCCGAGGTGGGCACGCTGGTCGACTTCCCGCCGCCCGCCGAGGCGTCCATCACGCTCATCGAGCCGCCGCGGAAGGCCAGGAGCTTTTTGCCGTCGGCCGAGATGTCAAAGCCGCCCGCGCCGTCGGTGACGGACTTCTCGCTGCGAGAATCGTCCTTGGGATCAAAGATCTTGATCCCGCCGGAACGGGCGTACACAAGCTGCCCGCCGTCGGTGGTGGCCAGACGCCCGAAGTTGCCGGGCCCGACCGGGAGCGCGATCGCCCGCCGCTCAAAGCCGGCGAAGTCGATCTTCACTTCCTTCACCTCGCCGGGCTTTGATGCGTCCGCGCCCGCAGCGGCAGCGCCGCCCGTCGCCGACGGCCCGCTGGTGCGCTTCCCGCTCCACGCGCCCGATTCGTTCCCCACGCTCCAGGTGCCGGTCGCCTCCTGCCCCTTGATGGTGCCGGTCAACACGACGGTCTGTTGCCCGACCGCCAACGAGAGATTCAGCGCGCCCGAGCCCTTGTCATAGGTGCCCGAGATCCCGCCGCTCCCCATCGCGCTCGTCGCCGAGCCCGAGACCTTGCCGTCCGTCGCGACCGTGATGTTCAGCTTGAACGGCAGCCCGCCCGGCGGCAGATTTTGCCCGCCCGTCACCATGCAGTCCCACGTCCCGCTCACGCCGTCGTCCGCGACCGCCGCCGCCGCCGCGCCATTTGCCGGCTTGTCCGCCGGCTTGTCCGACGCCGGGGCCGCGTCCTTCTTCTCGTCCTTCTTTTCTTCCTTCTTGGGCTCGTCCTTCTTCAGCTCCTCCTCGTCGCTCTTGAGCGGCAGGGGGTTCTTCACATCATTCCGCAGCGGCACCATGAAAAGCTGCTGGGTGTTGTTGTACGCGAACGTCGTGTCAACGTCGGAATAAGTGGGGGAGTTGAAGTTCCGCGTCGACACGAAGTACAGGAACTCGCCCTTGCGATCGAACACGGGAGAGAACGCCGGGAACGTCGAGCTCGTCACCTGCGTCTTCTCGCCCGTTTTGACATTGTAGATCCACACGCAGAAGTTCAGGTTCTTCTCGTCCGACCGTGCGTACGTGAACCAGTTGGAGTCCTGCGCCCAGTTCACACTGATCGGATTTGCGGCAGGGTCCTGGTCGATCACCTTCGTGTCGCCGCTCTCGACCGTCGTCAGATACACCCGACCCGCCTGGTCCGTGAACTGGATGAACTTCGAATCGGGCGACCACACCGGGCTGTAGCGGAAACCGGCCCCGAGGTTCGTCAATTTCCGCGTTTCGCGCTTCGCCTCCTCGGCCTTGGGCTCTTCCTTCTTGGCCTCGTCCTTCTTGGCTTCACCGCTCTTGGCCTCATCCTTCTTGGCGTCGTCCTTCTTCTCCTCGACCTTGGGCTTCGCGTCCGATGGGCGGATGTACAGCTCATACTCGCCCGATTCATCGCTGAAATACGCGATCCACTTCCCGTCCGGAGACCACGACGGATCGCGTTCGTACACGCCGTCCGTCCGCGTCAGCGAGCGCACCACGCCCTCATTCGCCGGCGCCGACCACAGGTCGCCTCGCGCCTCGATCGCCACCCGCTTCCCCGTCGGAGAGATCGACCCGCCGCCGATGTTCTTGCTCTGGTCCACCGTCCGCGGCCTGATCGTCGGGCGATCGCCCGGGATCGTGATCTTCACTTCAGTCGCCTGCCGGGTCCCCAGGTTCAGCAGCATCAGCTTGCTGCCGAGCTGGAACACGATCTCGCCCTTGCCGTCCGAGCCCGGCCCGATGCTGGGCCACTTGGTGTCGTCGTCCTTGTAGCTCGTGATCTGCTCGTGCTTGCCTGTCGCGACGTCATACGCCCAGATATTCATCCGGTGCTCGGGGCCATTGTCGCTGTGGTAGTACAACACCTTGCCGTCGCCGCCAGGAACCCACATCGGGATCGAATCCACGCCCTCGTAGTCCGTCACCCGCTTCGACGATTTGTCCTTCAGGTTGAACAGCCAGATGTCCGTCGCCATCCCGCCGCGATACCGCTTCCACGTCCGGTTATCCACCGAGTGCGGCGTGTAGGCCAGCCACGCCCCGTCCGGGCTGATCGACGAGAACGCCCCGTACGGCACCGGAAGTTTCTCCGGCATGCCGCCGGTCGGCGCCACCGTGAAGATCTGCGACTGACGCTGCAAGCCGGCCAGCCCGTTGCTGATGAACAGGAGCTTGCCGTCGGGCGTCCAGTCCGACAGGTTCTCGCCCGCCGGGTGATGCGTCGCGCGCCTCGCAAAGCCGCCCGTCGCCGGGATCACATACAGGTCCCGGTTTCCGTCGTAGTTGCCGGCGAATGCGATCGACTTCCCGTCGGGGCTGAACTTGGGCAGCGACTCCTGCCCGGGCGGGCTGGCCAGGGGCGTCGCCATGCCGCCCGTCTTGGGAGCGACCCAGACGTCGTTGGCATATACAAAGCAGATCTTGTCCGCGCTCACGTCCGGGAACCGCAGCATCGTCGCCGCCGGGGTCACGTCGGCATTGGCCGCCGCCCCAAACGCCGAACCCGCGAGGGCGGCCAGAATCATGGTGCGAGACGTCCCGGGACGAACCCCCCGACGAGTGCAAGTCGTGTTCAAGCGTGATTCCTCGTTCTCTCTGCGGCGCGTGCAGGCCCGCCAAGGGGCCAGGTTTGGACCAGCGTATACCGGACCAACCCCCTTGGGTTTCACGCCGGGCTTCTTCCAACCGGCCGCCGTGAAATTGAGTTGACCCATTCAATCGTCAATTGTATTCTTCCTTCACAGGAAGAATATCAATGACCCGACGATCCTCACCATCCACGGCGCCCGATCTCGCCACGTCCCTGCTCGAGCTCGGCCTGACCCCCGCCGAGGCCGAGGTCTACGTCTTCCTGCTCTCGGAATCCCCCGCCACGGGCTACCGCATCGCCCAGGCGATCGGCCGCCCCGTCGGCAACGTGTACAAGGCCGTCGAGGCCCTTGAGACCAAGGGCGCCGCTCTGGTCGCCGACGACGAGGACCACCGCGTCGCCAGCGCCATGCCCCTGTCCCAGTTCGCGTCCCAGGTCCGCCGGCGCCTCGACATCGCCTGCGCCGCTGCCGAGGCCGCCGCCGAGCAGCCTTCGCACGCCGACGACTTCGACGACCGTCTCTACCGCATCACCAACCTCGATCAGCTGGAATCCCGCGCCCGCGCCATGCTCTCCGACGCCGCCTCGTTCGTTCTCGCCATGGGTGCGCCAAACGCCGTCGACCTCGTCGCCGACCTGCTCGTCGCGACCGCGGCCCGCGGCATACCCGTCGCGATCAAGTCGCTCGTCCCCATCGACCTGCCCGGCGTGCGCGTCGTGCTCGACGCCCGCGGCGAAACCGCCCTCTTCAACGCCCCCGGCCACTGGATCACCCTCAACGTCGACGGCGGGCAACTCCTCGATGTCATGCTCGACGCCGACACCAGCGATGTCCTCACCGGCTACTGGTCGCGCAACCCGCTCCTCGCATGGTCCTCCTACACCGGGCTCTACTCCCGCCTCGTCCTCGAGGAAATGCGCAGCGAGGGCCAGCTCGACGCGATCGCCCGCTCCCGCGGCGCCTCGTGGGCTCCATTCGAGAATCCACACTCGCAGGGCAAACGCCTCATGGTCGAACGCTTCCGCACCCCCTCGCCCGGCGCACGCCGCTCCGCGCGCAAGAGAAGAGAAGGAGACCATCCGTGAACACGCTCTCCCGCCGATCGTTCGTGCTCGCACTCGCCATCGGTGCCACGTCACTCGCGCCCATCTCGTCCGCTCGCGCCGGAGGCGATGAACTCCTCGTCTGCAACTTCGGCGGTAACTCCGTCACCCGCTACGACCTCGCCACCGGCGCGTACATCGGAACGCTCGACCCCGCCGCCAACATCCAGGGACCGCTCTGCGCCCGCCTCGGGCCCGACGGCCTGCTCTACGTCACCTCCGAGGGCAACAACAAAGTCGTCCGCTACGACCCCAATACCTGGACCTACAAGGACACCTTCATCACCGGCAACGGCCTCACCCAACCCACCGGCCTGACCTGGGACAAGAACGGCGACCTCCTCGTCTCCTCCTTCGACGGCGACTCCATCCTCAAATTCGACGGCACGACCGGAGCATCCAAAGGCACGCTTGTCACAGCGGGCCAGGGCGCTCTCAACGGCGCTGACAACGGCACGATCGTCGGCCCCGACGGCGCGCTCTGGGTCCCGTCCTACTGGAACAACCGCGTCATCCGCTTCAACGCCGACACCGGCGCGACCATCGGGCAGTTCGCAACCGTCGCCCGTCCGCGCGTCATGGAGTTCCGCAGCGGCGCGATGTTCATCACCAGCGAATCCAACAACTCCGTCCGCAAGTACGACATCGCCACCGGCCAATACCTCGGCAACTTCGTCGCCTCAGGCTCCGGCGGCCTCACCACGCCCATAGGTATGACCTTTGCGCCCGACGGCGTGCTCTACGTCACATCCAGCAACAACAAAGTGCTCAAGTACGACGCCGTTTCCGGCGCCTTCCTCGGGCAGTTCACCAGCGATCACATCGACCTGCCCACGTTTGTCACGGTCGTCCCGTCGCCCGCCGCCGCCAGCCTCGCGCCGCTCGCTCTTCTCGCCACGCCCCGCCGCCGCAAGCAATGACGCCTCACGCACGCCTTCGCGTTGCTTCTCCGGCACACTGAGTCGACGCCTCGTGCCACGACGCGCTTTGCTTCCGCGTCTCGCTGATTTCCTCTGATCCCTCCGCGTCCGGCCCTTGTCTTCCCGAATGCCGAATCACGAATACCGAATACCGAATCTCGCGGCTTCTTCCACTTCGTCTCTGCGTCTCTCTGTCTCTTCGTCTCTTCCCTACTCCGCAAACTTGATCGCGTCCGCGCTCGTTGCCCACTGATACACGCCCAGCACCGCCCGCACGTACGCGCTGGCCGGCCGCTCTTCCCGCACATACTCCCGCGCGCTCACACCCAACCTTCTCGCGCGAGCTCGATCGTTCAGCAGCCCCGTGATCGCGTTTCCCCACGCCGCCCGATCACGCCCATCGACCACGATCGACGTTCGCCCATCGATCAGCGTGCTGACGAGCGGGTCGCGAGCCGCCACGACCGCCATGCCTGTCCCCATCGCTTCCAGGAGCGTGGTGCGTTGCTCGCCCAGCGCCTCGGGTTGCACGAGGATGTCGCCGCGCAAGAGCAGGTCGCGACGCCCTTCCAGGTCCTCGATCAGCGACAGCCGCTCCAGAAGCCCCAGCCTCCGCGCCGACTCCCACAGCCCCGCCAATTGCGCCTCGCGAGCATCCACGAACACCAGCAATTCGGGCGTTTGTTCCGCAGCTTTCGCGATCCCTTCCATCGCCGCCCGCGTCGCCTCGCCGTCGCGCCCGCTCCCGACCACCATCACCGACGGCGCTCTTGCCTCCTCCAGAATCCGCGATGGCTCGTCCGGCGTCAGCACGCCCCACGCCCCGAGCCGCACCGTCAGCCCCTGCGACTCCTGCAACAGCGCCCGCTCGATCGCCGGGTCCGGCGCCATGAACACCGCGTCATCCCACTCGTTCGCCGCGGCCTTGGCCACAAGCCCCGATCGCCACACCTCCAGCACCAGTTCGCTCTCGAGCACCGCCGCCAGCATCGCGCCGAGTTTCCACGCCGACCCGCCGAACACATGCACCACGTCGATCTTCCCGCCGCTCGCCACCTTGCTCTTGATCGTCCGCGCCCGCCACGGCGTGCCCAGCGTCCAAAGCCCCGCGGGGTACGTGATCGCCTCGGCCAATCCCGCCGCCGACGCCGGCACGTCCTCGGGCGTCGCCTGCACCACGCGCACGCCCTCGTCCGCCAGCCCGACTTCCAGGCGCGACAACAGCGCACGCTCGCGCGTGGCAAACAGACCGTCGGCCAGGATCAACACCCGCATCGCTCACCCCGCGACCGCAACCCAACGCCCCGGAGCCACGCACTCCATCAACGCCTCCCCGCCGCCCGGCCACCACGCCCGCTTCCCCACCCGAGCCTCGAACTCCCTCATCATCGTCCCATCGGCCATCGCGTCATCGATCGTCGCCAATCTTCCGGGCTTGCGATCAATCCGCGGCGAGCACGCCACCAGCGCCCGCGAATACGGATGGATCGGCCCCGCGAAGACCTCCGCCACCGCGCCCCGCTCCACCACCCGCCCGCGATACATCACGCACACCTCGTCCGCCCGCCCGCGCACCAGCCCAAGGTCGTGCGAGATCAGCACCATCGCCATGCCCGTCGCCCGCTTGCGCTCGTCCAGCAGGTCCAGCACCTGCCGCTGCGTCGTGACGTCCAGCGCCGTCGTGGGCTCGTCCGCCAGGAGCACCGCGGGGTGACACGCCATCGCCATCGCGATCATCACGCGCTGCCGCATCCCCCCCGAAAACTCGTGCGGGTACGCCCGCAGGATCGATCCTCCCGCCCGCTTCCGAATCCCCACGTCATCGAGCGCCTTCTCCGCGATTCCCGCGGCCTCGCGCGCCCCGCATTCCTGGTGAACGCGGATCGTCTCGATCAACTGCTCTCCGATCGACATGACCGGATTGAGCGACGTCATCGGCTCCTGAAAGATCATCGCGATCCGACCGCCGCGGATCCGCGAAAGCTCGCGCGCGTCCGCTCGCAGGAGATCCGTCACGCGCCCGCCATCCGGGTCCGTGAACCTGATGCTCCCCCCGCGATACTCCGCCGGCGGCGAAGCCAGCAACCTCAGCACGCTCATCGCCGTCACCGACTTCCCGCTCCCGCTCTCGCCCACGACCGCCAGCGTCCTGCCCGCATCGACCGACCAGTCGACATCGCACACGACGCTAGCGCCAGCGCCGAATCCCACCGTTAGCCCGCGGACTTCAAGCACCGCGCTCATGCCGCCCGCTCCCGGCTCTTGGGATCAAGCCGCGCCCGCAGCCACTCGCCGATCAGGCTCAAGGACAACAGCGTCCCCGCCAAGAGCACGCACGGAAAGAGGAGCAGCCACCAGTGCGAGCGATACGGATTCAATTCCGCCAATCCGTCCGCCGCCAGGTTGCCCCAGCTCGGCACCGGCGCCTTCACGCCGATCCCAAGAAAGCTCAGGAAGCTCTCCTGCAGAATCGCCTGCGGCACCGCCAGCGTCGCATACACCACGATCGGCCCGACCAGATTCGGCAACAGGTGCCGCACGAAGATCCGCCCCCAGCCCGCACCGATCGCCCGCGCACCCTCCACAAACGGCTGGTTCACCAGGCTCAGCACCTGACCGCGGATCACCCGCGCCGTCGTCAGCCAGCTCACCCCGCCGATCGCGACCAGCAGCGTCGCCAGCGACACCACCTGCCGCCCCGCCGGACCAAGCCCGCCCGCCCGCTGCACGACCGCGTCCGACGCGACCGCCAGCAGCACGATCAAGAGCACCGAGGGCAGGCTGTACAGGATGTCCACGATCCGCATCATCACCGCGTCGACGCGCCCGCCCGCCGACGCCGCCGCGGCACCATACACCGTGCCAATTACCACGCTCACCAGCGCCGCCAGCACGCCCACGCCGAGCGACACCGCGCCGCCCAGGAGACACCGATAGAGCAAGCTGCGCCCGAGCAGATCACTCCCGAGCAGGAAGAACACCGGCGCCCGTTGGAGAGGCGATACGCCGCCCGCTTCCTTGGCGATCGCGTCGCAGCGTGCCCGCGTCTCGTCGTCCAAGGGCGACCACGCCGGAGGCAATCGCGCTTCGCGTGATTCACCGGCGTTGTATCTCGCTTCGCTTCCGCCCAGCATCCAGGGCACGCTTCCAAAGCACGCCGCCACCAGCAGCGCAAGCATCGCGATCGCCAGCCTGACGCCGACGCCCGCCCCGCGACCCTTGGTGACTCGCCGCGCCTCCATGCCCCGCCAGCGTACGCGATTCCATCGGGTTTCGCCGCTCCGCTGACGCACGCATGGAGATTCAGGCTTCGCTGTTCTTCTTAGTGCCCAGTGCCTAATGCCCAGTGCCTCTCGGCAGGCTCAACTCGAATGTCGCGCCCCGCCCTTCCCGCTCCAAGAGTCGCAGGTCGCCGCCCAGCTCGCGCGCCAGCCCGCGCGCCAGTGGCAGCCCCAGCCCCAATCCCTGCTTGGTCTCGGTCTCAAGGTCGTGCCCGCGTTCGAAGGGCTCGAAGACGCGATCGCGGTCCGCGGGCGAGATGCCCGGGCCCTCATCGCTCACCTCGATGATTGCGTGCGAGCCGCGCACCAGGCCGCGCAGCGTCACCACGCCCGCCGGGCTCGCGCCGTACTTGCACGCGTTCTCGACGAGGTTGGTCACGATCCGCTCGATCGTGATCTCATCGCCCGCCAGCGTCGCGTCGACGCCGTCCTCGATCTCGACCTTGAGCCCCATCCCCGCCGCCGACACGCGCGCCCGCAGCGACTCGCCCACGCGCGAGAGCAGCCCGCGCATCTCGACGCGCTCGCCT
>JABWBC010000097.1 GCA_013360695.1 Phycisphaerales bacterium | reverse complement strand
TGGGCCCGGTCGCGGGTCAGCGGGCGCCGGCGCGCTCGCGTCCGATCAGCGTGTACAGGCGGTTCTCGTTGAGGACGGGGAGGCCGGTGGAGATCGCCTGCTTGTACAGGGTGTCGTAGCGCTCGACGATGCGCGACAGACGGATGTACTCCTGCAGGATCTCGATGGGGGCGTCGGCGCCCGGGCGGGGCGGGAGGATCGGGCGCTGGCCCAGCACGAGGAAGTCCACGTCGCCGCCCAGGTCGTCCACGCTCTTGCCGCCCCAGCCCTCGATGAGGGCCTTGAGGTCGGACTGCTCGGTGGGCGTCGCGATGGCGTCGTTGTTGACGTCGAAGTTGCCGTAGATCAGGAAGGAGTAGGTCTTGCTCGGGTCGTAGAGGGCGTTGGCGACCGAATCACCGACGGCGACGGGGTTGCCCTTGGACTCGCTGAGCAATCGGCAGGTGGAGGTGGTGTCGGAGACGGCGATGACCTCGACGTTGGCCTTGCCGCGCGGGTATTCGCCGGAAGCGGGGTCGACCTTGATGGACGCGGCGTCGGCGTAGATGGCGAAGCTCATCCCGACGTCGACCTTCTGCTTCTTGCCGATGCCGATGACGATGGCGTTCTCGTTGGGCTTGAGCGCGACGACCTTGGCGTCGACGAGGCTCTCCTCGGAGCGTCCCTTGAAGAGTTCCTGGTTGCGTTCGCCGCGGAGCTTGGCGATCTGTCCGGCGGCGACGAGGTTTTCTTCCTGGAGCTTGCTGATGCGGGCGGAGAGTTCCTGCTCGCGCTGGGCGAACTCGGAGGTGATGGACGAGACGCGGGCCTCCATGTCGCCGCGGGCCTTGTTGGTGCCGTCGCGGAACGTGTCGACTTCCTTCTTGTATTCCTCGACCTGGGCGGAGATGGCGGCGAGGGTGGCGGCGTGGCGATCCTCGATGCCTTTCACGCGATCGACCTCGGCCTGTTTGTCGGCCAGGGCGGCGGCGCGGGCGGCTTCGGCGGCGGCGACCTGGTCTTCGAGCGCCTTGATGCGGCCGGCGCGATCCTCGATGAGCGACAGGAGCGACGCGGAATCGGCGCCGTCGACCTTGGAGAGTTTCTCGGAGAAGGCCTCGGGCGAGTCGTTCTTGTTGCCGGTCACGCGCTGCATGGCGGTCTGCATGGACTCGGCGAGGTAGCCGACGACCGACTTGTTCTTGGCTTTGGCGGGCTGGAGCATCTGGCGGATGTCGTCGCGCTGCTGCTCGCTGGCCTTGACGTACTGCTCGACGTTGGCGGCCTGGCTCTTGAGCTCGCCCTGGGCCTTGTTGAACTTGCCGTAGAAGACGGTGGCGAGCACGAAGAAGCCCAGCGCCAGGACGCTGAGGACCGTGATCGCGATGCCCATTCCGACGCTGGTGCTGGTCCGACCTGCCATCAATCACACTCCCGACACGCCGGGCGCGAGGCCGCGGCATTGGCCGCCCGCATCGCACCAGGCCTTGGTTGCCCGCATTTCTCCGGCGCCGACGAGTCGCGCGAAACCGGAGCCCAAACCCTACGCCGCCCGATCGCCCGTGGTTGCCCAAGGCCACCACTTCCTCCCGAACGGACAACGCCCCATGCCCCGGTCCATCCCGCGGGTTTGGCGGCATGGACCCACTTCAGGGCGAGCATCCTCCCTGATCGCGGGCCTTCGGTCAACTCGTGAGTCACAAGCCGGTCCGCATTCGGTCCTTGGCCGGGTGTGGGGGCGGCGTCTGTGTTCGGTACCATCGGGACATGATGTGGATTGCCGTGCTCGTCGCCATTCTCGCAGGCTTGCTTGCCCAGCCGCCGAGCCAGCCGCCAAGCCAGTCGCCGGGTGAGGCTCCGGCCCAGCCGGTCTCGCGGTCGGCGGTCCACCCGGACAAGATCGACCAGGCCGTGCTCGTTGACGTGATGCGGGCGTTGCCCGAGGCGCGGTCGGCGCGGATGGACCGCGAGGGGCTCGCCAAGGCGGAGGGAGTGCTGGTGGCGCGGCTCAAGGCGCTCGGCTATGAGCCGTCGCTCCAGGAAGTGAAGTGGTCGATCCCGGCCCGGAACTGGAAGGAAGGCCAAGCGAAGGAACGGGCCAAGGACGGGGCCAAGGACGGGGCGACTCCGGCGG
This sequence comes from Phycisphaerales bacterium, assembly GCA_013360695.1. Lineage (GTDB taxonomy): Bacteria > Planctomycetota > Phycisphaerae > Phycisphaerales > UBA1924 > JABWBC01. Next base: position 11,523 of record JABWBC010000097.1, on the reverse strand, counting down.
CCGCCCCTGTCGTGTCGAACAACATCATCGTTGAGATCAAGGGAACAAAGCTGCCTCACGAAGTCGTGCTCGTGAGCGCGCACTTTGACGCGGTGCCCGGGAGCCCCGGCGCGGATGACGACGCCAGCGGCGTGGCGGGGGTCATGGAGCTGGCGCGAGTGCTGAAGGACAGGCCGCTCGAGCGAACGGTGCGCCTGGTGCTGTTCACGTTCGAAGAAGTCGGCTTGGTCGGCTCGGCGGCGTACGTCCGCCAGTGGCGCGACGACACCAAGCCCGGCGGTCCGCGCGAGAAAGAAACGATTGTCGCGATGCTCAGCCTGGAACTTCTCGGCTATTACAGCGACAAGGAAGGGAGTCAGAAGTCGCCGTTCCCGGCGGTGAAGGGCGTGTTCGAGCCGTCGACCGTGGGCGACAACATCGTGCTGGTGACGACTTCGGCGCATCAGCCGCTGACCAAGCGGGTGGAGGCGGCGATGATCGCGGCGGCCCCGGGCGTGAAGGTTTTTCGGGCCGATTTTTCGCCCGTGCCGCTGCCCGACCTGATGCGATCGGACCACGCTCCATTTCTTCTTGCGGGCATCCCGGCGGTGATGGTGACGGACACCGCGAACTTCCGCAATCCGAACTATCACAAAGCGACGGACACGATCGAGACGCTCGATCTTGAGCGCATGACGCGGACGGTGGAAGGGATCGCGGGGGCGGTGCGGGAGCTGGCGGGAGGGCGATGATGCCGGCTACAGCACGTCCGCGAAGGCGCGCCGGGACTTGGTAAAGAACGCGAAGGCGAACAGGGCGGCCAGGCCCGACGCCGCCAGCGTGATGGCCCATGCGGACCAGTCCGGCTGTTCGCCGCGGATCATGGCGGCCCGGGCGCTCTCGACGGCCTGGGTGAGCGGGCTGTAGCGGAGCACGGCGCGGAAACTGGGCGGCACATGGTCGAGGCTGTAGAAGATGGGCGTCAGGAAGAAGAGCACGGTCGAGACCATCTCGACGGCGTTGGAGAGGTCGCGCACAAAGACCGTGAGGGCCGAAAGGAACCAGCTCGCCGCCAGTCCGGCCAGGGCGACCGGGAGCACCAGCACGGGGAAGAGCAGAGCCTCGGGCGGGGGGAGCTGGCGCACGATCGCGAGGTAGCCGGCGAGCCAGACACCCAGGCCGATCGCCAGCGTGAAAAGGCAGGAGAGGAAGTCCGCGATGGAGAGAACTTCGAGGGGGAAGACGACGCGCTTGACGTAGTTTCGGTTGGCGACGACCAGGCCCGGCGCGTGGTTGAAGAGGTCGCGGAAGAGGCCGAAGGTGACCAGGCCGAGGAAGACGTTGAGGGCGAAGAGGCCGAGGTGCTCCTCGCGGGCGGCGTTCCAGCGGTTGGGGAAGACGACGCCGAAGACGAAGGTGTAGATGGCCAGGAGGACGAGGGGGTTGAGGACGGCCCAGAGGAGGCCGAGGCGCTGGGCCTTGTAGCGGGACTCGATGTCGCGTCGCGCGAGCTGAAGAGCCAGGGCGCGATGGGCCCAGAGGGTGGAGAGCATCCGCGCGGGGTTGAGGTGCGCCAGAACGGACGCGGGCCGATCGCTGTACACGGCGGTGGGCATGGGTGTTTCCGGCGGCGCGCGTTCGCGACGCGAGCCGGATAGTACGCGCGGGTCCGGGCCGCCTTCATGCCAAGCCTCACCAGTCGTTCGAAGACTCGTAGCCGGCGCGGATCAGCTCGGCGCCCGCGGCCTGCTTGAACCAGGCCTTGGCGGTGTCGGTGAAGTACGTGTGCCAGTCGCCCACGACGCCCTTGCGTCGATCGGAGGAGTGGTTGTCGCCGCGGAAGCCCGGGAGCGTTTCGGATTCAACCGTGAGTGGCAGGGCCTTGGCGGGATCGAGACCGAGGAACTGGTACATGCGGGCACGATGGCGTTCGGGATCCGCGTGGAGTTCTTCGTAGGTGATGGAGAAAACCGATGCGTCGATTTCTCCGGCGTGGATCTTCTGGATGGTGTCGAAGTCGTGGCGGACCTGGGCCGCCCAGTCGTGCGCGATCGCCCGGGTGAAGGTCTCGGAGGTCAGCAGTTGGTCCGGGTTCTTCTTGAAGAACTCCTTGTCCTTGAGGAATTCCTCGCGGAGGCGGGCGAGCGCGGGGCATTTGGCGAACCGCTGGTACACCGGGCCGGCGACGGCGATTTCGAGGATCGAGAGGCTGACGAGGACGTCGCGTCCGTCGCGGGTGATGACAAAGTGCGGCGCGCCGGGAAGGAAGACCTCGAGCGGGCGGGGCGTGCGATCGCCCACCCAATCGGCGTCGGGATGGTGGATCGCGCAGGCGGCGATGCACAGACGGACGGTGTCCTGGAAGCACGATTCGGCGACGGTTCGGACGGGCTCGCGGATCGCGCGGTGGTAAGGCTCGTGGCGGAAGGCGTCAAAGCCGCGCTTGAGTTCCTGGAAGTAGTACTCGCCGTCAACGTAGATCGACGGGTGGCGCATGAGGAGGGCGGCGATCCAGTTGGTGCCCGAGCGTGCGTGCCCGGTGACGAAGAAGAGGCGCCGCGTCCGTCCGAAGGCCCACACCGTGTTCTTCTGGCCTTCGCGAAGGATGCGCAGCTCGCGCTTGTCGCCGAGGTCGAGGGCCGACAGGGCGGGAGCGGCGTGGGTCGGGTCCGAGGCGTCGAGCAGTGCCATGGAAAACCTCTCGAGGGAAGCGGGCGAGATGTGGAGGTGCGCGACCCGGCCGCCTCGCACGGCGTGCCGGTGAAGAACGCACCGGCACACTCACAATTGCCTTTGGGGCACGATATTCCCCCGGCGGGCGCGCGGCGCGCGAATCTGGGAAGACCGGACGTACTTTGGAAAGGAATACCGGGGCGGGGTACTGTGTTCACATGAGCAGCCGGATCCAGGCCCTGATCAAATCGTTGAATGCTCCCCAGCGCTTCTGGTGGCACCACATGTTCCACGCGGACTATGTGCCCCCGGTGTATTCGTTCATGACCAACGACGAGTGGGACACGCTGGCGGCGTGGTATCACGACTCGCACGCCAACAACTACCACGGCGGGTGCCAGGTGCCGTTCCTCAGTTTCATCCAGGCGCTGGTCATGGGGAGCGGGATCACATCGGTGGTGCAGCTCGGGCACTACGCGGGGTACTCGACGCTCATGACGGGTTTCATGCTCCGGCACCTGGGCGCCAAGCACGCGCTCTACACCATCGACATCGACAAGCGAATGTGCGACTTCACCCGCAAGTGGGTCGAGCACGCGCGTCTCGGCGACGTCGTCAAGGTCGTGTGCAGTGATTCCGCGGCTCCCGAGCTGCCCACGCTCGCCAAGGCGTACCTCGGCCGGGCACCCGAGCTTCTCATCATCGACTCGTCGCACATCTACGAGCACACGGTGCGTGAGCTCGACTCGTGGTACCCCGCGATGCGCCCCGGCGGGTTCATGCTGTGCCACGACTCGTCCGAGTTTGCCCGCCAGTTTGACGCAACCGGCCAGGGCGGTGTGCTTCGCGCCCTGGACGAATGGCGTGGCAAGCACCCGGAAGTCAGCTCGATCAATGTGGTCAACGGCGCGGCCCTCCATCTTCGCACCGAGGTCTACAAGGACTCGTGCGGCGCGTGCCTGATGCAGGTTCCCGTGCCGCTCTCGCCCGACGCGCCGCTGAAGGTGAAGGTACCCGCACAGAAGCCTGCCGAGGCGGGGATGGCGAAGGGCTGAGGCGCTACCCTGAAATGTTGGAGAATCCGGGCTCTGTGGTCAGGGCTTGGCCAGCGCCGAGGCCGTCGCATGTCGATCGCAACGAGGGAAATGCAGGGCGGCCCGCGCGCGATCGTCGGGGGTGACGCGGCGCGATCATCGGCGCCCGCGATCTCGGTCCGTGACCTCAGCAAGGCCTATCAGATCTACGCCCGCCCGGTGGATCGCCTGAAGCAGGCGATCTTCCGGTGGAAGCGCCAGTACTTTCAGGACTTCTGGGCCCTTCGCGACATTTCGTTTGAGGTGGCGCGGGGCGAAACCGTCGGCATCATCGGGCGGAACGGCTCGGGGAAATCCACGCTGCTGCAGGTTGTGGCGGGCATTCTGGCGCCGACCCGGGGCGAGGTGCGGGTCGAGGGTCGCCTGTCGGCGTTGCTTGAGTTGGGCGCGGGGTTCAACCACGAGTTCACCGGGCGGGAGAATGTCTATCTCGCCGCGGCGCTGCACGGGCTGTCGCGCCAGGAGACCCGCGACCTCATGCCGACCATCGAGGAGTTCGCGGATATCGGCGACTTCATCGACCAGCCGGTCAAGACCTATTCCAGCGGTATGTTCGTGCGCCTGGCCTTCGCGGTCGCGGCCCAGGTCCGCCCCGACATCCTGATCGTCGACGAGGCGCTGGCGGTGGGCGACATCTTCTTCCAGCAGAAGTGCACCCGATTCATGCGCGACGAGCTTGCCCACGCGACCAAGATCCTCGTGACGCACTCGATGGATTCGGTCGCCACACTGTGCGACCGGGCGATCGTGCTCCACAAGGGCCGGCAGATGTTCGACGGCCCGCCCGGCGAGGCGATCGAGTTCTACACCAAGCTCGTTCACACCGAAGAGTTCTCGCGTGGACGCGTACCCGCGGCCAAGAGCGCGGCGCCCGCGACGGCGACGATCAGGGTCGAGCACGCCGACGAGACCTTGCCATGGGTTGATGTGACGCCCGACGATCGGGGTGGCGCGGGCGAGGTGGTGATCGAGCGCGTCGCGCTCACCGATCAGAAAGGCCGAGCAGCCCAGGCCCTCAAGCCTGGCGATCCCTTCTCGTGTCACATCCAAGTCCGCGCCGACCGGGCCAAGAAGCAGCTCATCTTCGGCTCGATGGTCGTTGATCGCTTCGGCAAGAACGTCTGCGGCGACAACAGCCTGTCGTCGCCCGGCAAGCTCGTCGACCTGCCGGGCCCGGGGCACTACCACGCGCGGCTTGACTATCGCTGGCCCGATCTTCATCCCGGCGAGTACACGATTACCTTCGGCGTGGGCGAGGGGAACGATCCGCTCCACCACGCGATCCAATGCTGGGCCCACAACGTCGCCAGTGTCAACGGCATCAGCCCCGCGCGCGCGATCCACGGCCTGTTTACCAACCCGCTGCGGGGCTTCGAGTTCGCCATCCTGAGCGGCGCGGGTCGCCATGAAGCGAACGAGGGCGGCGAGGACTCGCGCCGGGAGGGGGCCGCATGAGCGATCCCTCGCTCTTCCAGCCCGAATGGACGATTTCCACGCCGACGTTTTCGTCCGACGAGTTGCACCCGCTCATGCGCGTGTATCCGTGGGTGGGGCATCGCGGATTCGGATATGACCTCGTGCGCTTCATGCGGCCTTCGCGTCTGGTCGAGCTGGGTGTCCACTGGGGCACCAGCTACTTCGCGTTCCTGCAGGCGATGCACGACGCGAAGATCGAAGGCGAGTGCGTGGGCGTCGACACTTGGCGCGGCGACGGGCACACCGGGCCGTACGGCGAAGACGTGTACAAGAACGTCACCGACACCGTCGCGAAGTTCTTTGGGACGGAGCGAGCGCGCCTGCTCCGTATGACTTTCGACGAGGCCCTGGCGCACGTCGACGACGCGTCCGCGGAGCTGATCCACATCGACGGATTTCACACCTACGACGCCGTCGCGCACGACTTTGAGACATGGCTCCCCAAGCTGGCCGAGAACGGCGTGATGCTGTTCCACGACACGGCGGACGACACGGGCTACGGCTCGGCCAAGTTCTGGGGTGAACTTTCGAAGAAGCACCCGTCGTTCGCGTTCACGCACTCCTGGGGGCTGGGCGTTCTGTTCCCCAAGGGCGACGCGCTCTACCGGCGGCTCATCGCCCAGAACATCGGCGACAAGGCCCGGGTCTACGAGTTCCGGGCCAGGCACGAGCTCGCTTCGATCGAACGCGACGACAACAAGAGAATGGCCGTGGAGCGCCTGGAGGCGATCGAGAACCAATCGCGGATGATCGGCGAGCGGGACGGTCTCATCAAGTCGTTGCAGCGTGATGTGGCGGAGGCGAGGTCGAGCGCGGAAGCTCGCGCGGGCGAGCAGCGCGACACTCGCGCGATGATCGAGAAGCTCTCGCGCGAACTGAAGAGCGCGTCGGAGCTCGCGGTCGAGCGACTGGGCGCGATCAACCATCAGTCGGAGATGATCGCGCGGCGTGACGCGGAGATTCAGGTATTCCGCGCGAGGGAGACCGAGCTGACCGAGCGGGCGAGGGCGCTGGCGCAGGAGGGTGAGGCACGCAAGGCGGCCGAGGGCGAACTCCGCAGGCGTGTCGACGAGATCCATCGCGCGCTGACGTCGCTGGCGACGATGCGGGCCGAGCACGAGGCGGTGCGGGCGCAGCTGGCCGAGGCGCAGCGCGAGCGCGAGGCGATCCTGGGCGAGGTGCGCTTGCTGGCGATGGCGGCGAAGGACCAGGGCGAGGAGAACCAGCGCCTGCGGGCGCGTGGCGCGGAGCTCGAACAGCACGCCGCCGAGCTCGCGTCGACACTCCGCCATCGCGAGGCGGAATTGCAGAGCGAGCGGAGCGAGCACGAGCGGATCCGGGGAGTGTCGGCGGCGCTCACGCGAGACCTCGAAGCGTCGCGGGCCGAGCTGGCCGCCCGCGAGCGCGAGCACCGTGACCGCCTGAAGGTCATCGAGTTGCTGCGCAGGACCATCGAGGAGAAGAATGCCATGATCGAGGAATTGCGGACCCTCACGGGCAAGCTCAACACCGACATCGAGCTGCTCGAGCTCCGCACGGAGCGCCTGGAGCAGATCATCCAGATGGCGGCCAAGGACCGCGGCGGCCCGTGGGCGAGGGCCCTGGCGGCGCTCCGCGGGCATGACGCGGAGAACGGACTTGCAACCGCGGTGAAGGCTTCGGCGGAGAGTCATCGGAAGGCATGAGCACCCACGTTCCCATTTCGTCGCGTCCCTCGCGGATCGCCTGGATCGTCCCCTCACTCATCGAGGGTTCGGGTGGGCATCGCACGATCTTCCAGAACATCCAGGCGCTGATCGACGCCGGGCACGAGTGCCACGTCTTTGTGGAGACCCCGGGCAACCGCGAATTCGCGCCGGGCACCCCCGAGCACGAGCAGGTGCTCCACCAGATGCGCGGGTACTTCGGCTTTGCCTGTCCCAATGTTCACCTGGGCTGGCACGTCAAGGGGCAGTTCGACCTGGTCTTTGCCACCGCGTGGTACACGGCGCGATTCGTCGCGGGCCTGCCCATCCGGCGCAAGGCCTATTTCGTGCAGGACTTCGAGGCGCTCTTCATGCCCATGGGCGACGGCTACCTCATCGCGGAAAACTCCTTCCGCCTGGGGCTCACGCCGCTCACCATCGGGCGCTGGCTCACCAGCAAGATGCGCCGCGACTTCGATTCCTACGGCACGTTCTTTGAGTTCTGCGCCGACGGGCGGGTGTACCGCCCGATCGGCAAGCAACGCGAGCGAGCGGTGTGCGTGATCTGCCAGCCCGAGAAGCCGCGCCGCTGCCCCGTGCTCTCCGTCGAGACCATGGGCATCATCAAGCACCATCGCCCCGACGTGAAGGTGTATCTCTACGGCTCGCGCGAGAAGCCCAACACCTGGTTTGAGCACACAAACCTCGGGCTTGTGAACGTCGAGCAGTGCAACGAGCTGTACAACACCTGCCAGGTCGGGCTGTGCATCAGCTCGAGCAACCCCAGCCGCATCCCGTTCGAGATGATGGCCGCGGGCCTGCCCGTCGTCGACATCCACCGCGACAACAACCTCTACGACATGCCCGAGGGAGGCGTGCTCCTGGCCGACCAGCGCCCAGAGGCGATCGCCCGCGCGATCATGTCGCTGCTCGACGATCCCGCCAAGCGCGACGCGATGTCGAAGTTCGGCGTGGAGTACATGAAGCTCCGCACGCTCGAGCGCGGCTTTGCGCAGTTCGTCGCGGGCGTTGAACTCGTGCTCGCCGATCGCGCGGGCGAATTCCGCGAGATGAACCGCGTGCTGGCGCCGATGTATCGCCAGACGCCGGTGCGGATGCTCCCGCCCAAGCCCGGCGACGTGACGCCGGAGGAACTCGCCGCCGCCGCGGACATGGAGCAGGCGATGCGTCGACGCCTCGAGGCCGAGCACGAGCTGGCGTTCATCGACGGCTCGCGGAGCTGGCGTGCCGTGCAGGCCTTCAAGCGGACCGCGGTGTATCGCGCGCTGGCCCACCTCCGCTTCGGCGAGGGCTGGGACCACGTCGATCCGAGCGAAGACCCGCTCGCACGCCTGGGGCGCATCAAGAACAGCCGCTCGTACAAGCTCATCCAGCAGTCCAAGTCCACGGGCGTCTACCGCTGGTACGCCCGGCGGCGCTACGGCCCGGAGTTCGTCCCACCCCAATCGACCAACCCGCCCGCCAACCCTCGCTGATCAATGCCCACCCTCGTCACGACCGACATCTGGGACACCATCCTCCGGCGTCGTTGCCACCCCGACGAGGTCAAGCTGGCGACCGCGCGCTTTCTGTGGCTCTGGAGAAACGCCGACCTCCGCCCAGCGTTCAACTCGCCGCGCGTGCTGATGGAAGCCCGCGTCCGCGCCGAGCACGACATCGCGATGGCGCATCGCGCCCGCGGGCTCGACGACGAATACCGCATCGAGGAAGTGATGGAACGCTGGGCGGGCGAAGTGCTGCGAGCCGAGACCATGCCCCACGGCCCGGCGGAAACTGCGGCGGAACTCGTCGCGTTCGAGTTCGAGCGCGAATGCGAGGTCTGCTACGCCGACGACATGCTCCCTCGCGTGCTGGCGGACCTGAGGGCCGACCGCGTCGTCGCGCTCTCGGATTTCTACATGGGCGCGCCGCTCATGCAGCGCCTGCTGTCGCTGCGCGCTCCCGACGTGAAGCTCAATGACGTGGTGGTCTCGTGCGATCCGTACCTCAACAAGCGCTCCGGGCGCCTCTTCCGCCATCTGCACCACGAACTCGCGGGCGCTCCTTCGGCCCATGTCCACGTGGGCGACAATCCCCACTCCGACGTGGCCGCCGCGGCGTCGCTGGGTGTTCGCGCGGTCCACTTCATCAACCCGCGCGAGGAATCGCTGCGGGCCGCGCACGGCGCCCGGTTCCGCGATCGCCTTGAGCACGGCGCGGTTGACGTCGGATCGCTCTCGCGCGAGCTCGAGGATCGCTTCGCGCCGCCCGCCCTCTTCAACGCGCGCGAGCGGGCGCTCTACTCGCTCGGCGTGCGCCTCGCCCCCTTCTTCGCCGGCTTCATCCTCGCCGCGATGGAGGAAGCGTGGAAGCGCGGCATCGGGACGATCCACTACTGCACGCGCGAGGGCGAGTTCTTCGCCGCCATTCATCGCGCGATGGCCGGCGCGTGCCCCGAGGGGCGGCTGCTTGGTCTCGCGGTCCCGGCGGACTGCGTGATCGAGGTCAGCCGCCTGGCGACGTTTTTCCCGTCGCTGCGCGAGGTCACGCCGCGCGAGTTCATGCGCGTGTGGAATCTCTACTCGACGCAATCGATCGGGCAGCTGCTCGCGACGCTGGGCGTCGAGCGATTCGCGGCCGAGCCCCTGCTCGCGCGGCACGGCATCGACCCCGCGATCCCGATCAAGTATCCGTGGCAGGACCCGCGTGGCGTCGCGCTCATCGCCGACCCCCTGTTCGTGCGTCTGCTCGAGCGCCAGCGCAACCGGCGTCGCGACCTGCTCCTCCGCTACCTCGAATCCCGCGGCATCTCGCGCGGCGATCGCGCCCACGTCTTTGTCGACATCGGCTGGCGCGGCACGATCCAGGACAATCTCGCGTATGTCCTCCCCGGCACACACCTCGCCGGCGTCTACCTCGGCATGCAGCGCCCGCTCAACGAACAGCCCACCAACACGAGCAAGCTCGCGTTCGGCCCGGACATGCGCAGCGACGAGCCGCTCACCGCGTCGCTGCTCTCCGACGTCGCGGTCATTGAGATGCTCTGCAACGCGCCGGGCGGGAGCGTGATCGGCTACGCCAATGCCAGCGGCCGCCCGGTCGCGATGCGCGAATCCAACCCCGACGAAGACGCGGTCCACCAGACGCACACGCGGTTCTTCCAGGCGGGCGTCCTCGACGCGATCCCACACGTCGCCCGCTGGATCGCGCTCCGCGGCGCGTGCGCGAGCGAGATGCGTGCCGCCGCTCTTGATCTGCTCCGCGAAGCACTCACACACCCCGCGCGCGAGGTCGCCGACGCGTTCTTCTCGCTCCGGCACAACGAGACCTTCGGCGTTGGCGGCTTCCACGATCTCCGCTCCTCGCTCCCGTCGTCTCTGCTCCGCGAAGCGCTGAAGAGCGACGCCGGTTGGCTCAGGCTGAAGGAGCACGCGCGGCGCTCACGCTGGCCGCAGGGCTTCTTCGTCCACTTCGGCCTGCCCGATCTCCTCTTACGATACAACGACGGGCGTCGCCTCGAGCTCTGCCGCCCGTCGGCGCCGTGGATCGAATCAAAGGCGATGCTGGACGAACTGACCCGCTCGCGCGCGTGGCGGCTCGTGCAGTTCGCCAAGCGCACGCCGATTTATCGCGCCGCGGCCCGCCTGAAATACGACGACTTCGAGTTGCGCAAGCCGGCGCCGAGCGATCCGGCCGAAGAGCTCGGGGCGATCCGTGCCAGCCGCGCCTATCGAATGATCACCGAACTGAAGAACACCGGCGTGTACCGCGCGATCCGCGGCCATCGCGCGGGCCGTGGGGGTTAAGTGAGCGGGAAAGCAAGGCCGAATCCGAAGTATCCGCGCGAGGAAGTGTCGCGCCGCACCGACGCATTCCACGAGGCGTACTACTACGCTGGGCTGTGGCGGAACACGACATGGATGGGCGTGCCCGCGTGGAAATGCCCGCTCGACCTCTGGGTCTACCAGGAGATCATCCACCAGACTCGTCCCACGCTCGTCATCGAGTGCGGGACGGCCCATGGCGGGACGGCGCTCTACATAGCCCACCTTTTCGACGCGATGGGCGACAGCGCGAAGACCTCGCGCATCGTTTCGGTTGACATCGTCGAGCGCCCGAACATGCCGCGTCACGCGCGGATTGACTACCTGCTCGGCTCGTCGACCGATGAATCGGTCGTCGCGCGGGTGCGCGAACGCGTCCGCGCGGATGATCGCGTGATGGTAATCCTTGATTCGCTCCACTCACGAGACCACGTGCTCGCGGAACTCCGCGCGTACTGGGCGATGGTCTCGCCCGGCTGCTACCTCATCGTTGAGGACTCGAACATCAACGGTCACCCGGTGTGGACCGACTACGAGCCCGACGCGGGCCCCGGGCCGTTCGAAGCGGTCGCGGACTTCATGAAAGAGAACGACCGGTTCGAGATCGACGCGAGCCGCGAACGGTTCATGATGACGTTCAACCCGAGCGGGTATTTGAAGCGCAAGAGCTGAGCTCAATGAGCCTCATGCTCAACTAGAGCGTCTTCACCCCAAATCTAGCGCAGTACGGCGCTTGTGAGGTTGCGCCCAGATCGTGGTTGGTGTAGCGTCCGTTGCGTGTGTCCGTGGACG
>JABWBC010000007.1 GCA_013360695.1 Phycisphaerales bacterium | reverse complement strand
CCACGCCTCGGTCGCGTCGACGCCGGCGTCGGCGGCGAGCTTGTCCATCTCCGCCGCGGCGCGCTCCGGGTTCTGCTTCACCCACGCCAGCGTGCTGGCCAGGTCGGCGCGGAGCTTGCGGGCGCGGTCGGCGGCCTGATCGGGCGGGATTGATCCCGGCACGCCGCTGATGATCAGCTCCAGGTTGCCCATCAATTCATCGAGGCTGCGCACGATGTTGTCGACGGCCGACTTCAGTGTGTCCTGGTCCCCCACCTGCAGGGCCGCGAAGACGCGAACGCGCTCCAGCAGCGGGTCGAGCGTGATCTCCTCGGGCTTGGGGATCCCGCTGGTCGGGATGAGCTGCTCTTCCATCGCCTTGATGGTCAGGGCGGCGGCCTGGCGGTTGTCGCTCAGCACCTTGTTCAATTCGGAGATGACCTTCTCCGGGCCTTCCAAGGCCCAGTCCAGCACCGTGGATTTCACAAGGTCCTCGGCCTGATCGCTCCCGCCCAATCCCGCGAAAATCAGCTTCGCGTTGTTCTCAAAGCGTCTCGCCTCGCTGAACGCGCCGACGCTCGCGCACGCCTCGGCCATCGACGCCAGCGTGATGTGATCGGACGGATCGGCCAGCAGCAGATTCGTCAGCAGATCGAAGCGCCCGGCGGGATCGTCCACACGCTCGCTGAAGAACATGAACGCGAACGTGGCGGCCTCTTTGTTCGTCGGGTCGAGCGTGATCGCGACCTTGAGCAGGCGGGCGGCGCCGGAAACATCGCCACGCTCGTGGTACAGGCGACACGCCTCGAACGCCAGGCGGCTGCGCACGCCCGCGTCGATCGACGAGCCCGCGGGCCCGACGAACTTCTCCAGGGTCGCAAGGCGATCCTCGTTGGTCTGAAGCTCGCCGATGCGCCCCATGATCATGGCGAGCTGGGCCACGGTGTCGCGGGGCTCGAGCCCGACCAGAGCCCGCGTGCCGGCGGCGACGCGCCTCTTATCGCCCATCTCATTGGCGATCGCGATTTCCGATCGCACCAGGTCCGGGCTCTTCGGATCAAGCTCCCGCGCGATGTCGTTGATCGCCAGCGCCAACGCCATGTCCTCGGCCGTGGGCGGGCGCTTGAGGCGAAGCTCCAGCAGGGCCAGACGCTGCAACGAGCGGGCAAGGTAGGGCTTGACCTCGGTGACGGTCGCCTTAAAGGGTGCGGCGGGCTTGAGGACCGGTTGGGACGGCTCGGAAGTCGCGGGCGCGGTCGACGCGGCGGGAGCGGGCTTGGGCGCGGGCGGCTTGGCGTCCTGCGCCGGCGAGACCGAGAGCGGCAGGCCGGCCGCCAGTGCGAGAAGAAAACGACTGGAAGAAATGCTGTTCAATAAGCCTCCCCGACCGCGATCGCGGGCAGCCCCAGGCCACCCACGCCGACGGCGAGCATGTACAACGCCGCGCCCAGCCCAACGACGAAGGCGGCAAAGAGCAAGACTTCGGCGCCCCAGACCAGCCGAGACGACGCGCGCGGGAACACGCGATCCGCGACCAGCACCAGGAACAGGAACTGCCCCCCGGCGAGCAGGGCCGACCCGCCCATGAGACAGAGCTCTCTTGGTACGGGCCAACGCTCCGGGCCGTTCATCGCGACCCACAATCCGGTGAGCAAAAGTGTGGCGGCCCAGGTGGTCGCCACGGCGGCGCGGACGGCGGCGCCGACGCGCTTCAGGCCGAATGCGGGGACCGACTGGATTGCCTGTTCACCGAGGTCGGTCGACGCCGAACCCTCGGTGGCGTTCCCCGCCCCGGGCCGCCCGTTCAGGCCGCCCAACTCGATGGCGTCCGCCGGACGGGTGAGGCCCGCCGACGGATGTGTGACTTGTCTTGCCGCGCTCCGCGCCCGCACGCCAGATCCTCCGGCCAGTGACCCAGGGGCACAAACCCCGGCGCCAACTGTACTTCATCGGGCGGCGAGGGGCGCGGGCTGGAAAGAGGGAGCGCGGAACTCCCGGAGCCAAAGGCAGTTGGCAACACCGAGGCCCACCCTGGAACGCGCCCGCTCAGCCCATCGCCATGCTCATCAGGAACTCGGCGTTGGTCTTGACCTTCTTCAGGCGGCTCTTCAAGAGCTCCATCGCCTCGACCACGTTCATGTCGCTGAGCACCTTGCGCAGGCGATAGACCAGCTCCAACTCCTTGGGGTCCATGAGCAGCTCTTCGCGCCGTGTGCCCGACGCCGGGACATCAATGCACGGGTAGATGCGCTTGTCCATGAGCTTGCGGTCCAGGTGCAGCTCGCTGTTGCCGGTGCCCTTGAATTCCTCGAAGATGACCTCGTCCATCTTGGAGCCGGTGTCGACCAGCGCCGTGGCGATGATGGTGAGGCTCCCGCCGTGCTCGATGGCGCGGGCGGCGCCGAAGAACTTCTTGGGCCGGGCCAGCGCGTTGGAGTCCAGGCCGCCGGTCATGATCTTGCCCGAGTGGGGCATCTCGGCGTTGTAGGCGCGGGCCATGCGGGTGATCGAGTCGAGCAGGATGACCACGTCATCGCCGAACTCGACCATGCGCTTGGCCTTTTCGATGACCATCTCGCAGACCTGGACGTGGCGGTTGGACGGCTCGTCGAACGTGCTGGCGACGACCTCGACGTGCTTGGAGTCCTTGGTCGTGTTGCGCCGGAAGTCGGTCACTTCCTCGGGGCGCTCGTCGACCAGCAGCACGATGATGCGCGTCTCGGGTGAGTTCCGGCTGATCGCCTTGGTGATCTTCTGCAGGAGCACGGTCTTGCCGGTGCGCGGCGGGGCGACGATCAGCATGCGCTGGCCCTTGCCGATCGGGGCGGTCAGGTCGACGATGCGGCATTCAATCTCGCCGGGCTCGGTCTCGAGCATGTACCGCTTCTCGGGGTGGAGCGGCGTCAGGTCCTCGAAATTGATGATTTCGTGGACCTTGGCGGGGTCACGCCCGTTGATCTTCTCGATGCGAAGGAGGGCGAAGTAGCGCTCGCTCTCCTTGGGCGGGCGGACCATGCCGCGGACAACCATGCCGCGGCGCAGGCCGTAGCGGCGGACGGTGCCGGGGCTGACGTAGATGTCGTCGGGCCCGGGGAGGTAGGACTGTTCGGGCGAGCGGAGGAACCCGAAGCCGTCGGGCATGATCTCGAGCGTGCCGTCGCCAAACATGAGGCCCTGCTTGGCAGCGCGGGCTTTCAGGATCTTGAAGATGAGGTCCTGCTTGCTGAGCGAGTGGAAGTCGGTGAGCCCTTCCTTTTCCGCGATCTTGAAGAGCGGCTCCATCTCCATCTTCTGGAGTTCGCCGATCGAGAGCGCATCCTTCAGCACCGAGGGATCGGCGCTCTTGGCGATGCGTTCGAGTTCCTGAGCCTCACGCTCGAGTTCCTCGTCGCTGGGGAGGCCCTCGGGGAGGCGCGAGCCGCCGAAGCCACCGTGCCCGCCGCCGGAGAATCCGCTCTGGAACCCGCCGGGGCCCATGCCTCCGCCCTTGCGACGCTTCTTCTTGCGGCGGAATCCGCCCGGACCCTGGTCATAGAACTGGCGTCCTTCTTGACGATTGTCCGGCCCCCGGTCCGAGCCCCGATCGGGGCCGCGTTCTTGGCGTGGGCCACCCTGACTGGGGTAGCCCTGGCCTTGGTTCGGGCCGCCTTGGGGTCCGCCCTGACCGCCCGTCGTCCCGGCATTGCTCGGGCCACGCTCCTGCTCGCGCCTGTCATCGGAACGAAAATCGGGGCGTGGTTCCTGGCGGGGCTCTGGGCGGGCATCGGGGCGCGGTTCCGTGCGAGCTTCCGAGCGCGGCTCGATCTTCGGCTCAACGCGCGGCTCGGGGCGAGGCTCGGGGCGAGGTTCTGCGCGAGCCTCGCCACGGGCGGGCTTGGAGTCGGCCGACGCACGGCTGCCGGAGAGTGATTCGCCGGGCAAGGCCGAAACCGGCCGGGCCTCGGGCTCGGCGGTAGCGCTGCCGCCCGCGCGACGAGCGGTGGCCTTTCCCTTGGCACGGGTTTCGTGCGCATCGCCCTTGTCGTCGTGCCCTGAGCCGCTGGAACTACGAGCCATGCTTCCTCGATCCTGCCGGGTTCAAGCCCGGAATCTTCCTGCCGCCCGAAGGACAAGGGCCCAAGCGCCAAGCCCAACCCAAGCGGCCCAAACCAATGTTGTGAGTCTGGGAGTTTCCGGCCCGCGCCTGGAAGAGCGGGGCCGCGTGTTTCGCGAGTCACGCGTCTCGAACCCGTCGAGCCGCGTTGAATATACCGAACAAGGCGTCACCGTCGCGCCGCTAGGCCACGCGGGAGCATGAACTTAGGGCATCACGGAACCCGGACCATGCCAATCTGCCGGGATTCCGATCCATCCCCCGCTTGGTCTTCATCCGGCGATCGGCCCGCGAACACCACCAAGCCCTTTGCCCCGCGCCGGGTTCAATGAGAACCCAGCCTCGAAACCCGCCCCTGGATGCGTTGGAGGAGGTCCGCGACTCGCCCGGGTAGGGACCCCGGCTCGCCGTCGTTGACCACTACATCATCGGACCTTTGCCGCTTCTCTTCAAGTGGCAATTGTGCTTTTTCTCGGCGCTCCAGTTCGGCGGCATCCCACCCCCGGGTCGCCTTCACACGCCCCACACGGGCCTCCAAAGGGGCGTCAACAAACAAAACGAGGTCGCATTCGCGATCAACCCCCGCCTCGAACAGCAGCGGCGCGTCGATGATCGCCACGCTCGCCCCCGCGGCCCGGGCCCGCTCGATCGCCTGGGCCCGCGTGGATCTCACGATCGGATGGACCAGTCCCTCGAGGCGTGCCCGCTCTTCGGGACGGCGGAAGACAATGTCCGCGACCTGGCCTCGATTGATGCGACCGTCCTTGCCCACCACGCCGCGCCCCCACCATGCGACGAGCTGATCGCGCACGTCGGGCCGATCAAGGGCGGCCTTGGCTTCCTTGTCGGAGTCGATGACGATGCCGCCGGCCTGGCGCGCGATCTCCGCGGCGATCGTGCTCTTGCCCGAGCCGATCCCGCCGACCAAGCCGATCACGCGGAGCGGAACGTTTGAAACGCTGGTTGGTGTGCTCGCGGCGTCCGCGGCGCCGAGCGTCGCGCCGCCGCATGCGATCGCACCGCCGGCGACCTGATCAATCGCGCGGCGAATCTGGGCGAAGGTATCGTCGGGGTCGGCGGCGTGAACCCACGCGACCCCGCCGCCGCTGGCGCCGACCACCGCGATCGAACCGAGCCCGAGCACGCGCTCGCCCAGCGTGCGATGGATCACGACGTCCTGTGCGTTGCGGAGGGGAAGCTCCGCCTGCCCGCGCGAAAACACGCCCCACGCGCGCATGATCCGCCGATCCGTCAGCAGGAAGCGACGGCAGCGCCAATCGATGAACACCCAGACCAGTCGGAGTGCGACCAGCCCGAGCGCCGCCATCGCGACATAGCTCGACCATGTGCGCGTGTCGCGCACCAACGTCGGGTCCCCCACCGCCAGGCTCGCCAATCGATCGAGAATCCACACGCACACCATCGCCGCGACGACGATCATCGCCACGCTCCACGCGGGGCGCAGGACCAGGCTCATCGCGCCGGGGCGGCAATCCAGAATCACGCGCTCGCCGGACGCGGGGCGTTCGTCGGGCTCGGGACACGCGTCAGGCACGCGAAGCCCTCCGGCGCACCCGCTCGACTACATCGGGGCGGAGCGTGGCGATGTTGGGCACGTTACGGTAATGACCGTCGAAATCCAGGCCGTAGCCCACGACGAACTCGTCGGGGATCTCGAAGCCCACGTATTGCACGTCGACGGCACGCTGGCGCACGCGGTCTGGCTTGCGGAGCAGGACACACAGTCGCAGGCTTGCTGGCCTTTGGGCGGCGATCAATTCGCGCACCAGCCCGAGCGTCTGGCCCGAGTCGAGGATGTCATCGACGACCACGACGTGCTTGCCCGCCAGATCGCCGGGGATTTCCGCCGCCAGCTTGGCGCCCTTGCTCTGCACCGACGCGCCGGGATAGCTGGAGACCGCGACGAGCTTAAGCGACAGGCGCATGGGCATGGCGCGGATCAGGTCGGCGACAAAGACGATCGCGCCGGTCATGACGGGGATCATGACGACCTTGCCGAAGTCGTCCGAACCCCCTCCGTCACTGGCGGCCCCGTCAGAGCCGGATTCACCGGCGAGGTCGCGCTCGAGATCGGCGGCGAGCTGCGCCCCAAGCTCGCGGACACGCTTGGCGATCGCCCGCTCGTCGACCAGAATGCCCGCAAGATCATGATCCACGATTGCTTCCCTCGAAGAACTCGCTTGCTCCACGCGTCATGGGTTCATCCGGCCGCGTGACCCCTTCCCTCTTTCCCTGTCTCGCTGCTTGGCTGTCTCGCTGTCTCGCTCTTGTTAGTTGATCAGCCCCTTGATCCCGCCGGTCCGGCGTGCCTGCGAGTACCGGGCCAGGCAGCTTTCCACGATCGCGTCCGCGGCCTCGGCGGGCAGGATGTCGTCCACCTCAACCTCTTTCCCCTCCAGCGTCTTGTAGTCGAGGAAGAACCGCTTGAGCATCTTGAGGAGGTGCCTGGGGAAATCGCTGCTCTTTTCGAACTCTGAATACACCGGGTCGGCCATCAGCACGCTGATGATCTTGTGGTCCGGCTCGCCGTGGTCGATCATCGTCATCATCCCGACCGCCCGCGCCTCGCACAGCGTCATGGGCGGGATCTCCTCGGTGCAGAAGACCAGCACGTCGAGCGGGTCGTGGTCCTCGGCCAGGGTCTGCGGAATGAATCCGTAATTCGCGGGGTAGTACACCGCGCTGGAGAGGACTCGATCGAGGCGCAGCAGCCCCGTCCCCTTGTCGAGCTCGTACTTGTTGTTGGAGTTCTTGGGGATCTCGATGATGGATTTGAAATGGCGCGGGAGCGGCGAAGCCTCGTCGATCCCAGGAGTCACGTCGTGCCATGGATGGATCATGCAGAGAGGGTAGAGCGATCATCCCGATTCCGCTTTTGTCCGGCCCGCTCCCCGCCGATACCCTGCTTTCCATGCTCACCCTCGATTACGCCAACTGTCTCTCCGAACGCATCGGCTCGCACGGGATCGACCCCACGCTGCTGGTCGACGGCGCCGAGCCCGCCGAGGCCGTCAAGGCGGCCACCGCCAGGCTCGCCCAGACCCGCGGCACGGGCTGGGAGCGCTGGCGCAACCTCGCGATGGACCCGGCCAAGTCCGAGCACGTCTCGGCCGTCGGCGCGATCGTAAAGGAGTGCCATGGCAAGTTCGACACGATGGTCGTGCTTGGCATCGGGGGTTCGGCGCTGGGCAACATCGCGGTGCAGAGCGCGCTCAACCCCGCGACATACAACCTCCTGTCCGACGCCAAGCGCCCCGGGCCGCGACTGTTCGTCGTCGACAACGTCGATCCCGCGAACTTCAAGGCGGTGCTGGACTACTGCCAGTCGATGCCGGGCGGGCTGGAGCGCACGCTCTTCAACGTCATCAGCAAGTCGGGCGAGACGGCCGAGACCGCCGCCCAGTTCATGATCATCCGCTCGCTGCTCCAGCGCGCCCTGGGCGCCAACTTTGCGCGCAACATCGTCGCCATCACCGACCCCGCCAAGGGCACGATGCGACAGATCTGCAACCGCGACGGGTATCGAACCCTGCCGGTGCCCGACGGCGTGGGCGGACGCTTCAGCGTGCTCTCGCCGGTCGGGCTCTTCTCGGCCGCGATGTGCGGGATCGACATCGACGCGCTGCTCGCGGGGGCCGCGGAGATGGACGCGCTGTGCTCGCGCCCCGGGCTGACGCAGAACCCGGCCGCGATGCTCGCGTTCCTGCTCGTGGAATTGGGCACGAACCTGGGCAAGCCCAACCACGTGATGATGCCGTATTGCAACGGGCTGTACCTGCTCGCGGACTGGTACCGCCAGCTGTGGGCCGAGTCGCTCGGCAAGCGCGTGGACAAGACGGGCCAGGAAGTGTTCGCGGGCTTTACGCCGATCAAGGCGCTGGGCACGACCGACCAGCACTCGCAGGTGCAGCTCTATCGCGAAGGCCCGAACGACAAGGTGCTCGGGCTCATCCAGGTCGATTCGTTCGATCGCCCGGTGCCGAGCGACCTCGCGATCCCGACGGGGATGGGCGTCGACGCGCTGGCGTACCTCGAAGGACGCCGGATGGGCGAGCTGCTCAACGCCGAGAAGCGTGCGACCGAGTACGCGCTGGTCGAGAGCCAGCGTCCGAACTACACGATCCACTTCCCCGTCCTTGACGCGCGCCACGTCGGCCAGTTCATCCAGCTCTGGATGGTGGCGACCGCGTACGCGGGCCTGATGCTGAACATCGACGCCTATGACCAGCCGGCCGTCGAGCTGGGCAAGCAGGCGACGTTCGGCCTGATGGGCAAGAAGGGCTTTGAGGAGTTCCGCACCCAGGTTGATCGCACGCTGACAGCGTCGCGCTATCAGATCAGCGGGTGAGGTGGGACAGAGCGAGCAAGTGAAGCAGCGACACAGCGAAACAGCAAGACAGGGGAAGTCACAATTCGAAGAAGCGAAGCACCGGCGGGATGAAGTCATCGTCTCTTCGTCTCTTCGTCTCTTCGTCTCTTCGTCTCTTCGTCTCTTTGTCTCTTTGTCTCTTTGTCTCTTTGTCTCTTTGTCTCTTTGTGACTCTTACCGCAGCCGCTTGCTCACCGCGCGGCTGATCTCGCGATCGGTTTCACGCTTGGCGATGGTCTGCCGCTTGTCGGACTGCGTCTTGCCCTGCGCCACGCCGATCAGCACCTTCGCGTAGCCGTTCTTGAAGTACAGCTTCAGCGGCACGATCGTCATGCCCTTCACGTCCACCGCTTTCGACAGCTTCCTGATCTCGCGGGTGTGGGCCAGCAATTCGCGCGTGCGCGCGAGCGCGTGCTGTTTCTTACCTGTCAGCGGCCCGGCGGGCGCGTAGTGGTCGATGTTGACGCTGTGCAGATACAGACGCGGCGGTTCGTGCTGGACGCGAACATAGCCCTCCGCCAGAGAGACCTTTCCGTCGCGGACGCTCTTGACCTCCGTGCCGCGGAGGATGATGCCGACCTCCAGCGTCTCGCCGATGTGATAGTGGAACCGCGCCTTGCGGTTCTCGATCACGGGCTCGTCGTCGCGAGATTTCGAGGGTTTCTTGCTCATGGGCGTCGCGGGGTCCAGTACTCGACAAGGTTGGCGTCTGGATCGTAGAAGTAGACCGAGTCGGCGTTCATCCAATCGAGCGCGACGGGCCCGAGGACCTCGATGCCGGCGGCTCGGAGGCGGGCCAGGCATCGATCGAGGTCCTCGCGCTCCACGCGGAGCGCGAAGTGGGCTCGGCCGAAACGCTGCCCGGCGGCCAGCGGAGACTTCTCCTCAAAGAGGAGCGTGCCGCGGCGCAATGCGAAGTAGGGTGAGGCGTTCGCTTCTCCGCTCCAGAACCAGGCCCATTCGGGAGAGGCGGGGGCAAGCGGGGTGAGCCCCACAACGTCGCGATAGAACGCCGCCGCCCGCCCAACGTCGGTGGTGATGAGCACCAATTCTGAAAGGCCGCGTGGCGCGCTCACGTCGCGTTCCTGACGCGGTTCCTGAGCACGCCGATCTCCGGGATCTCGACCTCGACGACGTCGCCTTCCTTCAGCCAGACCGGCGGCTTGCGGGCCATGCCTACGCCGCTGGGCGTGCCCGTCAGGATGATCGTGCCCGGGAAGAGCGTCATGCCGCGCGAGAGATCGCTGATGAGATTGGCGACGGGGAAGATCATGTCGCGCGTGCGCCCGTCCTGCATCGTGTTGCCGTTCACCCGGCAGATCACGCGGAGGTCCTGCGGGTCCTTGATCGCGTCGCGCGGCACGACGCGCGGCCCGAGCGGGCAGAACGAGTCGAAGCTCTTGCCGCGACAGAACTGCCCGCCCGATCCCTCCTTCTGCCACCAGCGGGCCGACACGTCGTTGGCGCACGTGTAGCCGAATACGAACTCCATCGCCTCCGCCGCCGATACGTCCTTGCACACACGACCCGAAGGCCCGGAGCCGAGGATCACGCACAGCTCGGCCTCGAAATCGGTCTGTTCGCCGCCCGTCGCCGCGTCGCGGCAGAGCGTCGGGATCACGATGTCGTCGCCGGAAAGGCTCGCGCTGGCCGGGCTCTTGGTGAAGACCATCGGTCGTGTCGGCACGTCGGCGCTCTGCTCCTTGGCGTGCTCGGCGTAGTTCCGCCCGATCCCGATGATGTGGCGCAGGGGCAAGACGCCCGAGCCGGTCTGGATGCCCACGCCGAATTCACTGCGGACGAGTTCGTAGGAGGTCATGGGCCAAGGGTAGGTGCGAAGCCAAAGACGCGCCGCGGCACGCGACGGGCGAGCGGTCCCGCCGACGGGTGCCGTGTGTTACCGCAAGAACGTGCCTTGTGGAGCTGCGCACTGTCGTCACGTCGCACAACTCCCTCGCTGGCGCTTCGGGCTCGTCAGGATCTCACGGTCTCGCTTCGCCGCTACCCTTCGTCCGAAGGAGCCATCATGCCATTCAAGTGCGGCGTCTGCGGACAGGTTCACGACAACGTCGCGATGGACGTCGCGTTCGGCATGCCCGATCCCTTCTTCCGCCTTGGGCGGCGCGAGCGTGACCGCCGCGGGCAGGTCTCAACGGACCTCTGCCAATTCGTCGACGCCGAGGATCGCGAGCGCTTCTTCGTGCGTTGCGTGCTGCTGGTGCCCGTGCCGGAGGCCAGCGACTCGTTCGCGTGGGGATTCTGGGCCGAGGTGAGCGAAAAGGATTTCGACACCATCGTCGACACGTGGGACGACGCCGAGCCCTCAAAGACGCCCATCCACGCGGCGATCGCCAACCCGATCCCGGTGCTCGAGGGCGTTCTGGGCCTTGAGGTCGATCTTCTCACGCAAGGGGCCGAGGACCGCCCGCACTTGTTCATCCGCGACAAGAACCACCCGCTGGCGCAGCAGCAGTCCCGCGGCATCACGGTTCACGCCGTCGTCGAGATCCTGAAGAAGCTCGAATCGAGCGGCGAGATCAAAGTGACCGAATAGGTCCCACATCGAAACTCAAAGCACAGAGTCTCGGAACGGCAGTGTGCGCCGCGCTCGCCGTCACACCAGCCCGACCCTGCCGACCTCCGGGCACGCGCCGGCCTTGGCGCCCTCTCCCAGTAATCGCTCGATCGCCTGCCTCCCGCGCTCGCCCATCTCGCGCGTTTCCTCGCTCACATACATGCTGCAATAGCGATCGAGCCGCTCCATCGTCGGCGCCTGCCCGCCGCCCCGCGCCACGTTCGCCATCGCGAACGGCAGCGTGTATCGCGTTGATTCCTCGCGCCGGTCCATCGAGTAGGCGACCGACGCGCGCAAGAGGTCGCACACCTCGCGCATCGCGCCCGCGCCGAATCGCGCGTCGAGATCACGGCGCACCGCGTTGACGCCCAGCGGGAGGAGCAACCCCGTTTCTTCCTTCCACCACTCGCCCACGTCGATCACGAGGCGCAGGCCCGCATCGCCGAACGTGAGCTGGCCTTCGTGGATGACCAGCCCAGCGTGGATCGGGCGGCCCTGATACTCGCCGCGGGCAACAGCGCCGATGATCTGGTCGAACGGCATCTCCACGAATCGATCGGGGGCCGCGAGCACGCTCTCGCGCCCGAGGATCATGGAGAGCATCATGAACGCCGTCGTCCGCTTGCCGGGGACCGCAATGTTCACGTTCGCGGGGCGCAGGCAGCCCTCGCAGCGGATCACTGGCCCGCTTGCGCCGGGAGTTGCCGTCGGCGCGCGGGCCACGACCTTGGGCCCGAATCCGTCGCCGAACGAGGCGCCGCACGTCGTGATCGCGTACCGATCGCGCACGTCGGCCCAGCAGCGGACCGAGAGCGCGGTGATGTCGTACTGCGGCATCTCAGCAGGGCTGGCCGCCCGCCGGTTCAGAACTTCGATATCCGCGGGGATCGCGCGGAAGCGCCAGCGCCCGGTGTCGATCGCGGGGCGGCCGTCCGGGCCGGTGACGGGAGTGCCGTCCGGGTTCATCTTTCCGGTGATCGGCCACCACATGAAGGCGTCGTCGGGATCGGGCGAGTGCGCGAGCGTGAGTTCGATGGGCGCGGTCGGCATGAACGATGGTAGAACGCGGGGGCGCGAACCATCTCTGGGTCATTCGCGACGAATTGCGCCAGACTTCGCGTAGGCCTTGTCACGCAAACATGCGCATCTGCTCGTCTTCGATGATTACTTCCGTCGACGGGTGCGTCGGGTCGAGACGATACTGGCCCGAGTAGCACGCGGTGCAGTAGTGGCTCGCGGGGCGATTCACGCACGAGAGCAAGCCCTCGAGGCTGAGGTAATGCAGCGTGTCTACGCCGAGGTACTTGCGGATGTCCTCGACGCTGCGTCCGTGCGCGATGAGCTGCGAGCGCTCCGCGAAGTCCACGCCGAAATAGCACGGGTGCTGGATGGGCGGGCACGAGATGCGCAGGTGGATTTCCTTCGCGCCCGCCTGGCGGAGCTGGTCCATCTTGGCCTTGGTTGTGGTACCGCGAACGATCGAGTCGTCCACCACCACGATCCTCTTGCCCTTCACGATCTCCGCGATGACATTCAGCTTCAATCGGACCGCGGCCTGACGCTCCGTCTGCGTCGGCTTGATGAACGTGCGCCCCACGTAGCGGTTGGGCACGATCCCCTCGCGATACGGGATGCCGCTCGCCCGCGCATAGCCCGACGCGGCCGACCGCCCGGAGTCGGGCATGGGCATCACATAATCCGCGGGGACACCCGCTTCATTGGCAAGCGTCTCTCCCAGCATCTCGCGGACGCTCTGCACGTTCTGCCCGAAGACCACGCTCGCGGGGTTGGCGAAGTACACGTGCTCGAACACGCAGTGCGCGGGTTGCTCGGCCTTGTGCGCGAAGTGGCGGCTCGAAACCCCCTCGTCGCTGATCGTCACGATCTCGCCCGGCTCGACCTCGCGCACCAGCGTCGCGCCGCACACGTCGAGCGCGACGGTCTCGCTGGCGACCACCCAATACGGCTTGTCCGTGCCGTTCTCGATCTTGCCCAGGACCAAGGGACGCCATCCCCACGGATCGCGCACCGCCTCGATCCGATCGGGGAAGAGGAAGACCAGGCTGAACGCGCCCTGCAATCGCCGGAGCGTGGCGGCCAGGGGATCGGGGGCGCGCTGCTGCTGCGGCGTGGCGAGCAGGTGGATGATCACCTCGGTATCGCTGGTCGTGTGAAAGAGGTGCCCGGCCTCCTCGAAACGCCGGCGCAGCGCGTCGCTGTTGATCAGGTTGCCGTTGTGCGCCACCGCGACTTGCCCGCGGATGTACGACTCCAGCAGCGGCTGGGCGTTGCACGCGACCGAGCCGCCGGCGGTGGAATAGCGGTTGTGCCCGATGGCCCCCTTGCCTCCCAGCGAATCGAGCTCATACAGCACGCGATCGCCAAAGACCTCGGCGACTAGGCCCATGCCCGTGTGGGCATTGATCGCCTTGCCGTTGGAGACCGCGATCCCGGCGGACTCCTGCCCCCGATGCTGCTGGGCGTAGAGGCCGAGGTACGAGATTCGGGCGCCGTGCGGGTGCCCCCAAACCCCGAAGACGGCACATTTCTCTTTTTTTTCCGGCGGAATGTGGGCGTGGAGGCGCGAGGGTTGGGCAAGCACGGGGAGTGACAGCGTGCGAGTCATTCGTCGGCGTCTCCCGAGGGGTGCGGCGGGCGATCATAGCGGAACGCGGCGCCGATCCGGGGAGGTTTTCCATGGGCTTGACCTGAACGGGGGAGATTCCTTTTATTGACCCTGTCGTTTGCCCGGATCACACCCAGCCGGACCGCAGCCGCGGCACCCCGGCGCAGATCGTCACCCGCCCCCAAAGGGCTCACTTGGTGACACCCCCCGCCACAACGGCCAACCGGCCTATGCGGGTGAGGACGGAGGATTTCTCATGGCCCGTTACACCGGTCCCAAGCTCAAGCTGTCCCGTCGCGTCGGCGTTCCCATCGTCGACACCCCCAAGCACACGTCCAAGCGTCAGCTCACGACGCCCGGCATGCACGGCTTCCGCGGGCGCCGCCTGCGCGACTACGGCGTGCGCCTGAACGAAAAGCAGAAGCTCAAGTATCACTACTGCGTGCAGGAAGCCCAGTTCCGGCGTTTCATCGCCGAGGCCAGCCGTCGCCCGGGCAACACCGGCGACGTGCTGCTTCAGCTCCTGGAGCGTCGCCTCGACAACGTCGTCCGGCGTGCGGGCCTGGCTCGCACGATCTGGGGCGCTCGACAGCTCGTCGCGCACGGGCATGTCAAGGTCAACGGGCGAAAGGTCGACCGCCCCAGCTACCTCGTCCGCGTTGGCGACACGATCACCTTCAAGGAAAAGATCGGCAAGGTCGCGCGTGAGGCGATGGAGTCGCTGGCCGGGCACGAGGTCGCGGGCTGGATCAACTTCAACCCCGCCGAGTTGAACATCAAGATCGTGTCGCTCCCGACCCCCGACCAGATTCCTTTCGACATCAACGCCAACCTCATCGTCGAGTTCTATCGCTAAAGCGTGCTCGCAGGTTGTTGAATCACAACGCCCCGGCCGTCCGGGGCGTTTTTCTTGGCCCTTTGCCCGACGCCTCGCCCCGAACCGTCGAGCCCGGTGCCCTCGTAGACTTCCCAACTGCGCCCGGCGTCGGCGCGGCGGCCTCGGGTTCCCACGCGGAGCCCCACTGGAGCCTTGATCGATGGTCAAAGTTCTTCGCAAGTACAACAAGTACATCCTCGTCGTGGGCGGCTCGCTCCTCATGGTCGCCTTCCTCATGCCCACCGCCATCAACGAGCTGCGCACCGACCCCATGAAGCAGGTCGTCGCCCACATCGGCGACGACGGCGTCCGCCAGCGCGAACTCTTCGACGCCGAAACCAACTACCGCGCCGTCAAGCAGGTCATGCCCGCCTTCCTCTTCGGCGCCATCGGCACCCCCATCGTCGACGGCGCCCACTGGTACCTCCTGGTCCGAGAGGCCCGCGCCGGCGGCTTCATCGGCGGCGAGCAGGACGGGCGCGACTGGGAGCTCCCCAAGATCCTGCTGGCCCAGGACATCGCCCGCGAACAGTTCAGGGAATACGCGGACTTCATGTGGCAACAGGGCCAGACCCGCGACAACCTGCTGAAGATGGCCGAACAATACATGCCCGGCATGATCAACCGCGCCGCCAGCGAATCGCGCCTGCGCCCCGAGCAGGTGTACGCCGCCCTGGCCGAGGCCCGCGGCATCGACCGCATGCGCACCGCCTTTGAGGGCGCCGCCCGCTTCAGCGACAAACGCACGCTGATCGACGCCGCCAAGCGCTTCGATCGCGCTGAGTTCGACGCCCTGGTGATCGAGGCCACCGCGTTCACCCACGCCGTCGCCGACCCCACACCCGAGCAGCTCGCCGAGCAGTTCGAGAAGTACAAGAACACCAAGCCCGGCGAGGGCGAAACGGGCGTGGGCTACCTGCTCCCGGCGCGCGTAAAGATCGAGTACCTCACGCTCGACCGCGCCAAGATCGCCGAGGCGATCGAGATCGACCCCGTCGACGTGCGCAAGCGCCAGTCGGTCGACCGCGCCAAGGACCCCGCGGGCTTCAACGCCGAGCGCGAGCGGATCACGACCCAGCTCCGCCAGGAAAGGGCCGATCGCGTCATCACCGACGCCGACGAGGCGATCAAGGCCGAGGTTCAGCGTGTGCTGCGCAAGCTCCCTTCCGAGGCGGGCTTCCACGTCCTCCCCGCGGACTGGGGCGCCACGCGCCCGACCTGGGAGGCCGTCGCCCAGGCCGCCGTCGAGCAGGTCAAGCAGCGCAGCGGCGTCACGATGCCCCTTCCCACCGTCACCGTCCGCTCGGGCGAGTGGCTCACGGTGCGCGAGCTGCGTGAACTCTCCGGGATCGGCATGGCAAGCGTGCGCATCGGCGCGCGCAACGTCGCCCTGGCCCAGAAGGCCATCGAGGTCAAGGAACTCACCGGCGTCACCGACGCCCAGCTCACCGAGGTTCCGCTCCAGGTCGGCGTGCCGTTTGTCGAAATGCCCGTGACGGATGGCCTGGGCAACCGCTACTACTTCACCATCCTGGACAGCAAGCCCGAATCCAGCGCCGCCTCGGTCGATGAGGTACGAAAGCAGGCCACCGAGGATTTCAAGCGACTCGCCGCGTTCGAGAAGCTCAAGAGCGATGCCGAGAGCTACAAGGCCCTGGTCGCCAAGGACGGCCTGACTGCGCTCTCCAAGCTCGTCAACGACCAGCTCCCCAAGAAGGAAGGCGAGACCACGCCGCTCGGCACGATCGAGCCCTTCAAGAACGTCACCGTCAATCGCGTCATGACGATCCAGCCCCCCGCGCCGGCGCTCGATGAGCAGGCCTTCCGCGACGCCATGATGGCCGCCGCGGCCAAGCTCGACCCGCTCAAGCCCGCCGCCGACCTGCCGCCCGAGGATCGCATCGTCTGCATCCCCAACCCCAAGCTCGGCACGCTGGCAGTCGCGCAGCTGGTGGCCCATCGCCCGCTCACCGAAGAAGATTGGATCACCATGCAGAGCGCCGCGGCCCGGGCCCTGGCGGCCGATGAAGTCCGCGAGGCCTTCGCCACCGCGCCCCTCAACCCGTTCGAGTTCGAGCAGATGCGCGTCCGCGCCAACTTCCGCTTCGACCGCGAGCCAACGAACCAGAAGAAAGACGCCGCCCCCGCCAAGGACGCGCCCGCTCCCGCCAAGAGCTAGGCCGTCCAACGCCGCGCCACGACGCACGCGCGTCGCCCTGGGCGTGGCGATTCCGCGAACGCCGATAACCGCGTGCTGCTCGCGGTCACGGCCCGGCACGATGCATTCTGGTCTTCGCGCGAATCGCGGCGCACGTCGCCCGCGTGGTTATCCCCGCCGCCGATGACCCCGGCGAACCCCCAATGTTGGGAAATCCGGCCACGCTCGCGCATCTAGACATCATTCCGAGTCTCTTGCTTTCCGATCCAAAGCGTGAGCCCCGATTCTCGCGGCACGGCGGACCTGCCGCGCGATCGGGCCACATCTGGAGACGCGTGCCATGGCTGCCGGACTCAAAGGACTCGGACTTTCCACCAAGATCATCGGGGCGACCGCGATCCTGCTCGTGACGTCGATCGCCATCAACTACGTCGTGTTCGTGAAGTCGTACGCGAGCGAAGCCCAGCACGCGATGATGGAAAAGGCCGCCGGCTTCACCGCCGTCGCCGATGAGGCCAAGAACCAGGCCTCCGCCATCCACCAGTCCGGCGCGTTCGACACCGAGACGCTCGTCGCCGAGACCGTCGAAACCGTGAAGAATGGCGGGGACTACTCCACCACCCGCTTCTACAAAACCATCCCCGTGGTGGTCGGATGGAGCGCCGCCGCCGACGCCGCCAAGCGCGAACACCTCGACTTCCACGTCGTCGCCTTCGACGCCCGCAACGCGAAGAACGAGCCCGAGAAGGGCTCGTTCCGCGAGCAACTCCTCCGCGACCTCACCGCCCAGGTCGCCGCCGGCACCGGCGAGGCCATCGGCCGCGTCGACGACAAGACCAACACCTACCACTACATGCGATCCATCAAGCTCGATGCCTCCTGCATGATCTGCCACGGCGATCCCGCCAAGTACGACGCCAAGGACGAGAACGGCGCCTACGACGGCAAGGACCCCGTCGGCTTCAAGATGGAGGGCTGGAAGGCCGGCGACATGCACGGCGCCTACGAGGTCTCCTTCCCCATGTCCACCGTCGAGGCCCAGATCGCCTCGTTCATCAAGAGCGGCCTGTTCGTCAGTGTCCCGCTCGTCGCCGTCGCGCTCGGCCTCCTGGTCTGGGGGCTCCGCGCCCTCCTCACCCGCCCGCTGAACAGGCTCATCGCTTCGCTCACAGAGCTCTCCAGCGGCGACGGCGACCTCCGCAAGCGCCTGAACATCCAGCGCGCCGACGAGATCGGCGCCGTCTCCGCCGGCTTCGACAAGTTCCTCGACCAGGTCCACACGCTCGTAGGCGAGGTCGCCAACGCCACCAAGGAAGTCGCCGGCACCTCCCGCCAGATCGCCGCAAGCTCCGAAGAAATGGCCGCCGGCCTGGCCAAGCAGGAGTCCCAGACCGTTCAGGTCTCCGCCGCCGTCGAGGAGATGACCGCCAGCGTCGCGGAGGTCGCCCGCAAGAGCGCCGACGCGTCCAAGGCCGCCGAGGACTCCAGCCGCGACGCGGGCGAGGGCGGCAAGATCGTCCGCAGCTCGGTCGACGAGATGCACGCCATCGCCGACCAGGTGGGCCAGTCGGCGCAGGCCGTCACCGACCTGGGCAAGCAGAGCGAGCAGATCGGCCAGATCATCGAGGTCATCAACGAGATCGCCGAGCAGACCAACCTGCTGGCCCTCAACGCCGCCATCGAGGCCGCCCGCGCCGGCGAGCACGGGCGAGGCTTCGCCGTCGTCGCCGACGAGGTCCGCAAGCTCGCCGAACGCACCACCCAGGCCACCGACGAGGTCGCCAAGAGCATCAAGGAGATCCAGGGCGGCACATCCGTCGCGGTTTCCAAGATCGACGCGGGCGCCAAGCGCGCCAGCAGCGGCGTCGAGCTCGCAAACTCGGCGGGCGACGCGCTCGGCCGCATCGTCGCCAGCTCGCAAAACCTCGGTGGCATGATCTCCTCGATCGCCGCCGCCGCCGAAGAACAATCGGCCGCCAGCGAGCAGATCGCCAAGGCGATCGAGCACATCAACGCCGTGGCCAAGGAATCATCCGCGGGCGCGGGCCAGGCCGCCGAGTGCGCCACCGCCCTCTCGGGACAGGCCGATCGCCTGCAGTCGCTCGTCGGCCGCTTCAAGATCTGATCAACTGCGTTCGGTGCCAACACCATGATTCTCGGACGGGGCTCGGCGCAATCCGAGCCCTGTTTCCATTGATCCGCGTCGTTCCTTGTCGCGTCGGTCAAGCCGTGCAGTCGCTGGATCGATACGGAGAATGACCGCGCAAGTTATTGCTGTGACGCGCGGCCGTTCGGAGCCCATCAATGAAGATTCGTACCCGTCTCGTGCTTGGCTTCCTCTCCGTTGGCGTCCTGCCGGCCCTGGGCGTAGGCCTCCTCACCTGGCACGCCACCGGAAACCTCGCGGACAACCTCGGGCGCGAGATGAATAACTTCGCCGAGAGCACCCACCAGAAAATCGACCGCAATCTCTTCGACCGCTACGGCGACGTCCAGGCCTTCGGACTCAACAGCATCATCTTTGATCGCGGCGCCTGGTACAAGACCGGCCCCGACGCCCCCATCGTCAAGGCCATGAACGACTACGTCAAGCTCTACGGCACCTACGGACTCACGCTCCTGGTCGACACCGAGGGCAAGGTCATCGCCGTCAACACCGTCGCGCCCGACGGCACGCCCATCGACACCGCCTTCATCGCCAACGAGAACTTCGCCAAGGCCCCCTGGTTCAACGACGCCAAGAACGCCAAGTTCATGTCCAGCGGCACGCTCACGGGCACCGTGGTCGAGGATGTCCACGCCGACCCGCTCATGCAAAGGGTCTATTCCAACGAGGGGCTGACGCTCGGCTTTGCCGCACCCGTCAAGAACGAGAAGGGCGAGGTCATCGCCGTCTGGAAGAACTTCGCCAATTTCTCGTTGGTCGAAGACATCGTGATGGACACCTACGCCACCCTCGCGGAGCGCAAGCTCGATTCCGCTGAGATCACCCTGCTCGACTCCAAGGGCAACGTGATCGTCGACTGCGACCCAACGCTTCACGCCGGCAAGTTCACGCGCGACATGAATGTCATCGGAAAGCTCAACCTCGCCGAGAAGGGCGTCGAGTCCGCCAAGCAGGCCGTCGCCGGAAAGTCCGGCTCCATGTTCGCCACCCACGCGCGAAAGCAAATCGTGCAAGCGTGCGGCTATGCGCACGCCGACGGCGCCCTGGGCTTCCCGGGCCTGGGCTGGTCCGTCCTCGTCCGCGCGCCGCTCGAGCAGGCCATGACCGACGCCAACGCCATCCGCGCCCAGGTTGGCATGGTGATCGGAGTCTCCTCGCTGCTCGTCCTGGGCGCCGGCCTCTTCATCGCCTCCCGCATCTCCAAGCCCATCAACTCCCTCGGCGCCCGCATGAAGGACATCGCCGAGGGCGAGGGCGACCTCACCCAGCGCGTGCCCGCCAACGGCAACGACGAGATCGCCACGCTGTCTTCCTCCTTCAACACCTTCGTCGAGAAGATCCACACCACCATCAAGCAGGTCGCCACGACCACCAACGAGCTCGCCGCCGCCGCCACCCAGATCGCCGCCTCCGCCGAGGAAATGGCCTCCGGCATCACCCGCCAGGAGCAGCAGACCTCCCAGGTCTCCGCCGCCGTCGTCGAGATGTCCGCCTCCGTCGGCGAGGTCGCGCAGAAGGCCAAGGACGTCAACCTCGCCTCCGACGCCGCCCGCGACAACGCCAGCAAGGGCGGCAACATCGTGCAGCAAACCGTCTCCGAGATCATGGGCATCGCCGAGGACGTCGGCCAGAGCGCCGAGAGCGTCACGGAACTCGGCAAGCAGAGCGAGCAGATCGGAGAGATCATCCAGGTCATCAACGAGATCGCCGAGCAGACCAACCTGCTCGCCCTCAACGCCGCCATCGAGGCCGCCCGCGCCGGCGAGCACGGACGAGGCTTCGCCGTCGTCGCCGACGAAGTCCGCAAGCTCGCCGAACGCACCACCCAGGCCACCGACGAGGTCGCCAAGAGCATCAAGGCGATCCAGGGCCAGACCGGCAACGCCGTCCAGCAGATCGAGGCCGGCTCAAATCGCGTCAACAAGGGCGTCGAGCTGGCCACCAACGCCGGCACCGCGCTCAAGAGCATCGTCGAGGGCTCGGCCCGCCTCTCTGAGATGGTCGCGGCCATCGCCGCCGCCGCCGAACAGCAGTCCGCCGCCAGCGAAGAGATCACCCGCTCGGTCGAGCAGATCTCCAGCGTGACCCGCGAGACCAGCCAGGGCGCGTCGCAGTCCGCCCAGGCCGCCGCCGGCCTCTCCGAGCAGGCCGAACGCCTCCGCTCCCTCGTCGGCGCGTTCAAGGTCTGATTGCGAACCGGCCCAGTTCGCGGCGCGCGATCGAGAACCGAGACTTGATCGAAGGCCCGTGGGAGCACGGGCCTTTGTCTTGCGCGGATGTCGTCGAGTCGTGCCCGCGGCGGCCCTTCGACCTGGCGCTCGCATCACCAGCCCCTCCCCCGAACCGCGCCGGCTGGCAAATGGCCCCGGTGGGAGTCGAACCCACACTTCCCTTGCGAGAAAGCGGATTTTAAGTCCGCCGCGTCTGCCGTTCCGCCACGGGGCCGCGGGCTGAGTCTACGGCAGGCGGGCCGCACCCGCCCCCGAGGCGGGCGGTCCGAGGGAGCAGGCCGGGCGGGGCCGTCGCGTCCGGCCCCGGACCGCAATCCCATTCAGGAAACTCGAGTTCCTCCCGATCCTCGCAACCCGCCGCCCCGATCGCCCGTATACTATGTGTGCCATAGTATGTGACGCGGCCTATCCACGCCGCCCCCGTCCCCCGGAGCACTCCCCATGCGAATCGAACGAGAACTCATGCGCGGCGCCGGACCCGTCGCCGTCCTCAAGCTCCTCGAAAGGCGCGACATGTACGGCTACGAACTCGCCGAAGCCCTCGCCTCCAACACCGCCGGCATCCTCGATATGGGCCAATCCACTCTCTACCCACTCCTCTACAACCTCGAAAGCAAGGGGTTCATCGGCTCCTACTGGCAGTCGGCGCCGTCCACCGACCGCGATCGCAAGTACTACCACCTCACCCGCGCCGGGCGCAAGCGCCTCGCCACCGACAGCGAACAGTGGCGCGCCGTCGCCCAGGCCATGGCCGCCCTCGGCGTCGTCAAACTCCTCGCGCCGGCGTTCGCGCCGTTCGCACAAGAAGCCCGCATCGCCCCCACGCACCCCACGCTCACGGGAGGTGACGCATGACTCCCGCAAGCCCCCGCGATTCCGGCGCTCCCGCGCCCGGCGGCGTGATGGCGTTTCTCTCTCGCCCAATCACACTCTTCCCGCCCGGCCTCTCGCACACGCCCACCAAGCTCCTCGCCGACACCGCGCTCCCCGCGCCGATCACGAGCCTGATCGCGCGGGTGGCCCGGCTCACGCGCCTCTGGCCCGGAGAAAAACTCGACGTCACGCGCGAACTCATCGCGCACTTCCGCGACGGGATCGAGGCGGGACGCTCGCCCGAGGATCTCGCGCGTGAGTTCGGCGATCCCGTCGACGCCGCCCGCCTGATCCGACGCGCCAAGAAGCGCTGCCGACCCGTCGCGTGGCGCGCCATGCGGCGCACCCTCCAGGTCGCGTTGCTCCTTTTCTCGCTCGTCGCCGCCATCTACTCCTTCGCCGCCGCCCGCGCCTTCATGTCCCATCCGACCATCGCACGCAACTACCTCGACGAGCTGAACGCGCCGATCGCCCGTGTGCCAGATTCCGATCGCGCCTGGCCCCTCTATCGCGCCGCGTACCTGGCGCTGCCCGCGCTCCCCAAGGACCTCGCCGCGGACTTCCCGAACATCGAGCCTTCGGACCCTCGCTGGCCGCTCGCCCTTGACTACCTCGCCGCCAGCGCCAAGTCCCTCGACCTGGTGCGGCAGGGTTCCACAAAGCCCGCGCTCGGCCGCCCGCTCTCCACGGAATTCGATGAAGGCCTCGAATTGCACACGCAGTTCCTGGCCGGCGTCGAACCGGACAAGGCCAGAGAAAACCTGCGCCTTGCCAGGAACGCGATGCGCTCCGAACCAAACCCGCCGCTCATCAACCTCCTGCTTCCTCACCTCGGCCAGGGGCGACACTTCGCGCGCCTCCTCGCGCTCGACATCGAGGCCGCCGTCAACTCCGGCGACGCCGCCCGGGCCGCC
This sequence comes from Phycisphaerales bacterium, assembly GCA_013360695.1. Classification (GTDB taxonomy): domain Bacteria; phylum Planctomycetota; class Phycisphaerae; order Phycisphaerales; family UBA1924; genus JABWBC01. Next base: position 28,834 of record JABWBC010000007.1, on the reverse strand, counting down.
ACGGACCTGGAGACGATGTTCCGTCTCTCGGCCCACATGAGCCACGACTCCTTCCTCATCGGAAACCTCGTCGAGCTCGCGATCAACGCGCTCGCGTGCGAAACCCTTGCCCGCGTGCTCGCGGAGAACCCATCGCTCTTCACCGATGACCAGCTGGTCGCGCTCGCACACGCCGCCGCTCGCCCGCCCTCACCGATCTCTTTCGACGGCGAAGTGCTCCAGTTCGACGACATCCTCCAGCGCGTCTATTCCGACGACGGACATGGCGACGGCCACCTCACCGCCGACGGCGCGCGCCTGCTGCGCTCGTATGCCACCTCCTGGCCATCCAACCCCGACGCCGACCCGTGGCGCGGCGTGTCCGACAGGGTCCGCGACACCTTTGAGGTCCCCTTCCATTCCGTCGTCGGCGCTTCGCGCAAGGAGAACCGCGACCTCTACAAGAACTTCCTCGCCCGCGCCGCCGCCTACGCAGCCATCGAGCCGTGGAACCGCCCCGAACTCTCGCCCGATGCCGAGTTTGAACAGTTTGTCTCCCGCGCCGGGCGAGTTCGCTATCCGCTCGTGCGGATTCTCATGCCCGCGCTCTCCAACGCCGTCTGGGCCTGCGACAGGGCGGCCCAGCCGCGCGGCGCGCTCCTCGTCGCCATCGCCTGCGAGCTCTACAAGCGCCGCTTCTCCGATTACCCGCCGTCGCTCGACGCCCTCCCGACCTCGCTCCTATCCCAGGTCCCGCGCGACGTGTTCGACGGCAAGCCCATGCGTTACACCCTCCGCGACACCCCCCGCGGAGCCCGGCCCGTCATCTACTCCGTCGGCCCCGATCGCAAGGACGACGCCGCACGACCGATCGCAAACCCCAACCGCACGCCGCCGCGCTGGATGAGCGCGCAACAGGCCCGCGCGGAATTGCAGCGCGCCAAGGCTTGCGAAATCGACGGCGACTGGATCCTCTGGCCGCCCGCACCTCGCACGCCAAAATCAACCGACACCCCGTGACGTAATCACGTCACCTCTCCACCTCTTTGCACGCCGTGCTTCACCAGGCCGCGAGAAGGACGCGGGTCAAGTCTCCCCTTCCCCGTCCGTGCCTCCCCGCGTCCCTCCGTGGCGAGAGATTCCTTCCCTCCCGCGCCTGCTCACTCCCCCGGCCAGCCCGCATCAACAAACTTCCCGTCTCGGCTGATCACCTTCCCGTCCGCCTCGATCACGCCGCCCGGCTTCCCATGCAGCCCGCGAAGGTCGCACACCATGTCCCAGTGCAGCCCGCTCTCGTTGGTGCTCCCGCTCTCGGGGTACCCCGCGCCCACCGCGGCGTGGAACGTCCCGCCGATCTTCTCGTCGAACAGCGTGTTCTTCGAGAAATCCTTGATCGAGTAGTTCGTCCCGATCGCGATCTCGCCCATGGTCCGCGCGCCCGCGTCCTGGTCCAGCATCTTGATGAGGAACTCCTCGTTCTTCTTCGCGCTGGCCTCCACCACGCGCCCGCCCTTGAACACCAGCCGCACCCCCTCCACCTCCCGCCCCTGGTACACCGCCGGGAACGTGTAGTTCACATGCCCCTCCGCGCCCTGCGGCCCGGTGAACACCTCGCCGTCCGGGAAGTTCTCGTGGCCCGCGCAATTCACCCACACGCTCGGCGGCGAGACATCCACGCGAAGATCCGTCCCGTCGTGCCCATCGTGCGGCGGCACAAAGAACCGCACGCCCTTGCACTTCTGCAGCGCCTCGCGCACCCGCTCCTGCCGCTCGTGTACCGAGCGCCACGCCGCCACCGGGTCCGCCAAGTCCAGCTTCCCCGCCTTGAACACAAAGTCCGCGTACTCCTCCAGGCTCATCTCCGCGTCCTGCGCCGACGCCGCCGTCGGATACAGCGTCCCGCACCAGCGCAGCGCGCCGGCCGCCGCACGCTCCATGAACCGCTTGAGCATCGGCTTCCGCGCCGCCTGCTGCATCGCCAGACGCGACGGCTCCACCCGCCCGAACGCCTTGGTGTTCACCTCCGCCCAGAGCACGATCCGCACGTCCGCCGTCTCCACCAGGTGCATGTCGAACGGCGACACCGCCTTGAGCTGCTCTTCCGTCCCCTCGCGCAGCATGATCCCTTGCAGCGCTTCCGACCTCACCATCCAGTGCGGGTTCCCGCCCGCCTTCAGCACCTTGGAATACAGCGCCTCCACCAGCGGCTGGGCCCCCGGCTCCGCCACGATCGCCACCACGTCCCCCTTGTTCACCCGCGTCGAGTACCCCACGATCACGTTCGCCAATCGATCCAGCCTCGCGTCGCGCATGACCGCCTCCTGTTTCCACCAGCATACGCCGCCCCGACACCCTCCCTAAACTCCCTCTCGCCCGGCGCGCCACGCCGCCGGAACAAAGGAGTCTCTATGCGAACGGGTCAGATCGCTCTCGTCATCGCCGGCCTCGCCCTCGCCGCCGGCCTCGGCGCCTCCCTCGGCTCCGGCTTCCTCGCCAACCCCGCCCTCGCCGCCACCCCCCGCAACGCCCCGCCCGGACCCATCGCCACCTGCGATCAGTTCGCCGTCCTCCAGTCCATGCTCGGCGGCCCGGCCTACGTCAAGTCCCGCGAGGAGCGCAGCGCCAAGATCGCCGCCATGACCGCCGGCCTTGACGCCGAAATCGCCGCCCTTCGCGAAAAAATGAACACCATCACCGATCGAAACTCACCCGAGGCCAAGGAGCTCCAGGCCAAGGGTCAGCAGCTCTCCTTGCAACTCCGCGCCAAAAAGGCCGAAACCGACAAGCTCACCGAGCAGGGAAATCTCAAGGAAGTCGAAGAGGTCTATCGCCTTGTCATCGACGCGACACAGGCCGTCGCCAAGCGCGAAGGCTATTCCTACGTCATCGGAAGCCGCTCGCTCCCCGCCACCTTCGTCTCGCAAACCCTCTCCGGCGCCTTCCAGGAGATGTACGCACGCCCCGTCCTCTTCTCGCCCGACGGCATCGACATCACCGACCTGATCTTCAAGGAACTCAAGGTCGATCGCCTCCCGCCCCCAGGGTCCGAGCCCGCCAAACCCGAAGCCAAGCCCTCGGCGGCGCCGACAACCCCCGCCGCCCCCGGCAAGTAGCACGCCCCCCGCTAAAAAAACCTGCCTCCGCCCCGGACAAGCCCAGGCTCCGCCCGGGCGCTGTGTCGTTCGCGCTGCCTTCGGCTCTGATACGAAGACCCCACCGGGAATCCGTCTTTTAATGCCCCCATTCCGCGCAATAAAAAGGGCCGGTGCATCCACCGGCCCCTGGTCCGCACATCTTGCTTCACGCTACTGGTTCGGCATCCGAAGATCCTCGAACACGAACGTATAGTTCCCGTTCGAATACGCTTCGGACCCATCCGCGGTCGTCTTCAGCGGCTGGTACTTCACGTGCCCGTCGAGGTACAGCAGCAAGCTCTTGTTCACGTCCCCGTACCCGTTGATAACTTGCGCATCCGGCGTCCGGTTGTACACCACGATGTCCGCGTACTCGTCATGGCACCACGCCATCCGCGCCGGCTGGAACGCGTCCGCCACCTGCAACCGCTTGGTTCCCAGGTTCATATACCGGATGAACTCGGCCTCCCCGCTCGGGGAGCCATAGACCTCCTCAAGCTGGTCCCACCACTTGATGTTGAACTGATAGCTCGTCCCCACGTCGTCGTAGCAGCTGCGCGTGAACGTCGCGTTCGGCCAGTCGAACTGGTGCGTCACCTTGTCGCTCGGGTCCTTCAGCGTCGGAATCTGAAGCGTCTTTCGAGCGTCATAATCCGCCGGCATGTCCGTCGGCGCGTCCGGCGCCTCGAACGTCGCCTCCGGCGCGATGAACTTGTTCATCGGGCGATCCACGGCCTCGACGTCATAGCCGCGGTTCTTGCTCGACGTGCGCCACGCCGCGTCGTTGTTCTTCCCCGCGAAACTCCAGGTACACCAGCCGATCAGATTGCCGCTCTTGTCCGATCGCTTCGTGCCACGCTTGTATGTCAGCGTGATCGGCAGATAGCCGTCGTTGGAGTTCTGATACGTCGCTCCCGCCTTGCCCACCTGGGAAAGGTTCGACAGCGACACCGCCATCTGCGCGCTCTTCCGAGCCTTGCCCAGCGCCGGCAGCAGGATCGAGATGAGCAAGGCGATGATCGCGATCACCACCAGCAACTCGATCAGCGTGAAGCCCGAACGCCGATTCGCCCCGGAACGACCCAGAATGCTCTTCATGTTTCGCACCTCGATAGATCGACCGGCCTTCGATCGAGCGACCGCACCGGTCTGTCGTTCAACTCGTCCGGCGCCCCAGAACGGAACGCCGATTCATCCACGCCGGTCCACGCCGGCCTCCCCGCACCGCTCAGCATAGTCCAAATCCCGCTCCGACGGAAGACCCCGCCGGAAAGACAGCTCAGAGAACCTCAGCCGCCTCCCATCCCCTTCGCCCGCCCCGACCGACCGGTTCCCTTCCATCCAACCCCTCTTTGTGAAAGATCGGCCTTTCGCTCAGGGGCGATAAGCCAAAGTCCGAAATGACCCTCAGCCAACCGGCCGCCCGTCTTCCCGCCTTCACACCCCGGTTTGACACGGGCCGCACCACCCCGGTACGGTTTCGGCCCCCGGAAGACCGGACATGGCGCGAACCGCGCCGTCGGCCGCGCGGTACCGGATGGCATGGGGAACCTGGTGAGCGACCCGAAACCAAAGCCCGACCCCGGCAAAACGACCCCGATCGTCCCCGATCGCGCCGCCGACACCGCCCCCGTCCCCGCGAGCGACTCCACCCCCGCCACCGCCGCCGACGCCGAGCAGATGCTCCAGGAGGCCGCCAAGAGCGGCACCAACCTCGACACCATCGTCAGCCGACTGGTCATCGAGCAGAACCTCGCCACCGAAGACGAGGTCCGCCACTGCATGGAGCGCGTCAAGCAGATGCGCGAGGAGAACAACCAGGCCTCCCTGGTCCAGCTCCTCCTCAACAACGAGTACGTCACCAAGCGACAGATCGCCCGCCTCCGCCAGTCCATCGAGGCCGAACGCAGCGGCCAGAAGATCCCCGGCTACAAGATCGAAAAGAAGCTCGGCGCCGGCGCCATGGCCACCGTCTGGAAGGCCCGCCAGCTCCGCCTCGACCGCGACGTCGCCATCAAGATCCTTCCCCGAAAGTTCACCAGCAACCCGCAGTTCATCGAACGCTTCATCGCCGAGGGACGCTCCGCCGCCCAGCTCAACCACCCCAACATCGTCCAGGCCTACGACGTCGATAAGGCCGGCGATCTCTACTTCTTCGTGATGGAGTACGTCGACGGGCGCACCGTCTACGACGACATCGTGAAACACAAGCGCCTCAGCGAGCGCGAAGCGATCGACATCGCGATCCAGATCGCCGACGCCCTCCAGCACGCCCACTCCAAGGGACTCATCCACCGCGACGTCAAGCCCAAGAACGTCATGATCACCAAGGAGGGCGTCGCCAAGCTCGCCGACATGGGTCTGGCCCGCGCCGTCTCCGACAAGGAAATGGCCGAGGCCGAGGCCGGAAAGGCCTTCGGCACCCCCTACTACATCTCCCCCGAGCAGATCCGCGGCGAACGCCAGATCGGCCCCCCCGCCGACATCTACTCCCTCGGCGCCACCCTCTACCACATGGTCACCGGCTCGGTGCCCTACGACGGCCCGAACCCCTCCGCCGTCATGCACAAGCATCTCAAGGCAGAGCTCGTCCCGCCGGATCACGTCAATCCAAAGCTCTCGGCCGGCATCTCGCAGGTCATCGAGATGATGATGGCCAAGGACCCCAAGGCCCGCTATCAGAAGTGCGCCGACGTCCGCGCCGATCTCCTGGCCGTCCGCGAGGGCAAGAGCCCCGTCATCGCCCACAAGGACTGGGGCATCGACCTGGCGGGCGTCGCCCAGGCCGAGGCCGCCGCCATCGGCCAGATCGCCGAAGCCCCCGCCCCCAAGCGCGGCTCGTTCACGATCGGCGACCTCTTCCGCCAGCCCCTGGTCATCCTCATGCTGGTCCTGCTGGTCGTCAGCATCGTCATCAACATCATCCTCGCCAGCCGCTCCTGACCCCACACGCGCTCTAGTCGCCCCCGCCGCGCAGCGATTTCGTGCAGTCTTTGCCCGTGTTTGGCCCGATCTTGGCGAGTTTCCCGCCAGTTCTGTGCCGTTCCGAGGCGATGTTCCCTTGTCGCGGGGGGGCGGGGGTGGTAGCCTTTGGTAGGGAACTGGTCTGTTCCAATTCCCAACGAGGTATCCCGGCAGCCCATGACGCGCACCCGATCGACTTTCACCGCCGCCCGCCACCCGCGCGGCGTCGTGCGCGCTCCGTGGTCCGCGTCACGCTGGACGCGCCCGTGAACGACCTCGCCGTTCTTTCTTGTTCGTCCAACCACACCTCCGCGAGGACGTTCCTCGCAAGGTGCAACGCTTGTGCCCGACCCCGCATGTAGCGCGGGCAACGGCTTGAAGGAGATCGATCATCGCTATCGGCAGATTCAGCGGCCGCGACGGACCCCCGGTGCAACGCACCCGCGTCAACTTCCTCATCCGCATCACGCCCATCCGCGTGATCGGCCCGGAAAACGAGCAGCTCGGCGTTCTCGAAACGCCCGTCGCCATCAAAATGGCCCAGGACCAGGGCCTTGACCTTGTCGAGATCGTCCCGGACTCCCGTCCGCCGGTCTGCAAGATCATGGACTACGGCAAGTACAAGTACGAACTCTCCCAGAAGAACCGCAAGAACCGCCAGGCCTCCAAGTCGACGGAGATGAAGGAGCTGCGCCTCGGACGCTCCGTCAAGATCGACAAGCACGACATCCAGGTACGCATCGACCAGGCCCGCCGCTTCCTCATGCACGGGCACAAGGTCATGTTCACCCAGCGCTTCAAGGGACGCGAGATCGCCCACCGCGACCTGGGCATCGACAACCTCCGCATGGTCGCCGACGCCCTCGCCGACATCGCCAAGGTCGAGCAGACCCCGCGCTGGATGGGCAAGCAGGCCAGCATCATCATGGCCCCCGATCGCGTCAAGGTCGACGCCGTCAAGCGCAAACTCGAGAAGGAAAAGGCCGAGAAGATCGCCCGCGGCGAAAAGGTCGAAGAAGAGAAGTCGCTCGAGCAGCTCGAAGCACAGATCGAGGCCGAACTCGAGGCCGACGACGAGGGCGACGACGACACCAGCGCCCCGGACACCGGCGCCCCGGACTCCGCCGCTCCGGACACCGGCACCCCGAACACCGGAGCCAAGGACAACGCGAGCACGTCCAACTGACCGCCGCCGACTTCGCCTCCGTCGTGATTCATTCACGCCGCCAATCTTTCATCACGCTCCAAGGCCCGCCCCTCCCGGCGGGCCTTTTTCTTCTCGACCTACAAGCCGATCCCGTCCAGCTCGGGCCCCGCCCGCACACCCTCCGTCGCACGTTCCCGAGATGCGGGCCCTGATGCGCCACTCGAAAAGGCGCATCTGTTCCGCCCGCGACGATCACGCCGGGAGCGATAACCGTTCAAGCCCCGCGAGCGCGGGCATTCCCACGCTCGCTTTCTTATCTTTGAAGGACGCCGCGGATCGGGCGGCGTGGGGGCGCATCATGCGAACATCAACGATGGCGGCCGCGACTCTGGTGCTCGCACTGGCCGGCGCCGCCAGCGCACATCTCACCCTGGCGCGCTTCGCCGCGTCGTCGGGCGATGATCGTGCGGCCATCCGCGCCTGGAAGCACCACCTCGACGCGGGCTCGCGCCGAAGCATCGCCGAACGCGCCGCGATCCGCGACCGCACCCCCGAGGGCACGCGCCGAATCACCCTCAAGTCCGATGCGAAGAGAGAGCCGCCACGCAAGGCAACCATCACCGACGCCGGCGTGCTGGCCGCCCCGATGCTCGAACGCAACCCGATGGCCGGCGGCCCGGCGGGACGCGGAACGTCCAAGGCCAAGAAGAAGCCGCGGTAGAGCGCGAGCCGCCCGGCCGCGCGATTATTCGGCCGCCGGTGCCCCTCGCCGCCAGCCTGCGCCTCACACACCTCGTGGTATCATCCGGCTTTCCGTCTTCGGAGGCCGCGATGAGCCACAACGCGATCGAGTCCACGCTCCAGGAAAACCGCACGTTCCCGCCGCGCCCGGCGTCGGAGTTCGGCTTCCCGAAATGGCACGTCGATTCGCTCGATGAGTACAAATCGCTGCACGCCCGCTCGGTCCAGGACCCCGAGGACTTCTGGCGCGACGAGGCCAAACGCCTCGACTGGTTCCGCCCGTTCGACAGCGTGCTGGAGTGGCACTCGCCCGACGCCAAATGGTTCGTCGGCGGCACGCTCAACGCCTGCTACAACTGCGTCGATCGCCACGTTCAGAACGGCCACGGCGAGGAGCCCGCGATCATCTGGGAGGGCGAGCCCCTCGGCCCGCGCACCAGCCACGCCGCCGCAGGCTCGAACTACGCGCGCGAGCCCGAGGTCCGCGTGCTCTCCTACCGCGAATTGCAGCGCGAGGTCTCGCGCTTCGGCAATGTGCTCAAGTCGCTGGGAGTCAAGAAGGGCGACGTCGTCACCATCTACATGCCAATGGTGCCCGAGCTCGCCATCGCCATGCTCGCCTGCGCCCGCATCGGGGCGGCCCACAGCGTGATCTTCGGCGGCTTCGCTCCCTCGGCCATCAGCGAACGCGTGATGGACGCCAAGTGCCGCGTCATCGTCACCGCCGACGGCGGGTTCCGTCGCGGCGACGTCGTAAAGCTCCAGGAAAACGTCGAAGAGGCGATCAACCACCTCGCCAATCACGGGCACATCGTAAATCACGTCGTGGTGCTCCGCCGCACCGGCCACGTGCCGCCCAGCCAGCGTTTCGCGGATGGATTCCACCAGGGCTCCACGACCTGGCACTGGTGGCAGGACCAGATGGCGCGGGCCTCGGAGGCCTGCCCGTGCGCCGAGATGGACAGCGAGGACATGCTCTTCCTGCTCTACACCTCGGGCTCGACCGGCAAACCCAAGGGCATCCTCCACACCACCGCCGGCTACCTCGCGTTCGTGCAGATGACCGCGCGCCTCACCTTCAACCTCATCCCCGACTCGGGCCAGCTCTTCTGGTGCAGCGCCGACATCGGCTGGGTCACCGGGCACAGCTACGTGCTCTACGGCATCCTGATGAACCGCATCCCCACCCTCATGTACGAGGGCGCGCCCAACTTCCCCACCCTCGAGGGCGGCAAGGGCGATCGCTTCTGGGACATCATCGCGCGCCACCGCGTCACGCACTTCTACACCGCGCCCACCGCCATCCGCACTTTCATGAAGTGGGGCGACGATCTCCCCGCGCGCCACGACATGTCGAGCCTGAAAGTCCTCGGCACCGTGGGCGAGCCCATCAACCCCGAGGCGTGGATCTGGTACCACAAGGTCATCGGGCGCGAACGCTGCCCGATCGTCGACACCTACTGGCAGACCGAGACCGGCGGGCACATCGGCACGCCGCTCCCCGGCGCGATCCCGACCAAGCCCGGCTCCTGCACGCTCCCGATGCTCGGGATCGACGCCGCCATCGTCAACGAGCAGGGCCAGGAGCTCGGGCCGAATCAGGGCGGCCTGTTCGTCATCCGCAAGCCATGGCCGGGAATGTTACGAGGCGTCTACGGCAACCGCGAGCGCTTTATTAGTAACTATTGGGGACGCGTGAAGGACGCCCGCACCGGGCAGCCGTGCTACTTCTCCGCCGACGGTGCGCGCCGTGATTCCGACGGCTACTTCTGGATCCAGGGGCGCATCGACGACGTCATCAAGGTCTCGGGCCACCTCCTTGGAACCATGGAGGTCGAGAGCGCGCTGGTCAGCCACCCGGCGGTGGCGGAGGCGGCGGTCGTCGGCGTGCCCCATGAAATCAAGGGCAATTCGATCTGCGCGTTCGTGACCCTGAGGCCGCACTGGCTGATCTCGCACAAGCGCGAGCCCGATCAATCGCTGAAGAACGAGCTGATCGCGCACGTGGCCCACGAGGTCGGCGCGCTGGCCAAGCCCGACCAGATCCGGTTCGCCGAGGGCCTGCCCAAGACGCGCTCGGGCAAGATCATGCGGCGTCTGCTGCGCGACGTTGCCTCGGGCGTGGAAAAGATCACGCAGGACACGACAACGCTGGAAGATTTCAGCGTGGTCGCAAAGCTCAGGGCGGATGAGGAGTAGAAGGATCCGTTTGCCGCGAATGCGGAATGTAGGTCGGCCATGCTCGCTACTTCGGGGTGGGGCTAAGAGTGCAAGGACCGAAGCTCCATCCACGCGTGCTCTTCGTTGAATCGGAATCGTTTGAAAGAGATCTCGCGAATATTGACGGCGCTACCAATGTCGTAACGTGTAGCACGGAGCTGAGCGATGTCCAGTACGCTCGCGTGGCTCGAGCCCTGGAGCGCTGGCCGAAAGCGGCAGTTCACGTTGACGGCTGGAAGGCGGGTGCTCAGGGCCTCGAGTGCCTACGTCACTTTTCGGATCGGACCAGAATATCGGTCGATTGCTTTCACGCCAAGAGCCTCGATGCGCTGCGCCATGTGAATCCTGGACTGGAATCACTGTCGATCGGCTCAACCGCAAACAGGCGGATCGACCTAAGCGTCATTCGCGGCTTCTCAAACCTCCGACGACTCTCGGTTGAAGGCCAGACCGACATTGTGCGACACTTCGATTGCTTCCCTCTGCTCGAAGCGCTCTACTTGCGCGGGGTAGGCTGCCAGGATTTCTCATGGATTGAGCGATTCCCCAAGCTCTGGTGGCTCTGGCACGGCCTGTGTTCAACCAAATCGCTCGAGGGACTCGAACGCGCCGCCAACTTGCGATACTTGGAACTGTGGCTAATCAAGGGGCTTTCGGATGTCTCACCGATCCGAGGTCTCGGCTTACTGGAGGAGCTAAAGCTGGAATCGCTTCCGCGTGTAAATCGCTTGCCGGACCTTGCGTTGCTCACGAGGCTTCGGGGAATGGAACTGACGAATATGCGGAGGCTCCGCGACCTCTCACCGCTCGCGCAGAGCACGTCGATTGAGGACTTGTACATTTGGAACGCTCGCCACCATCGCCCGGAGGACTTCCGCTGCCTGATCGGCCACGCCTCACTGAAATTCGTGAGCCTGGCCTTGGGCAGTGATCGCAAGACCAACGCTGTACATGGCTTGCTCGCCCTGCCTACGCGCCCACCCGGCAGCGGGCTGTGTTGGGCACGGGGCTGGCACGCTGTCGAAAGTCTCTGACGCCTACTTCCCCGCCTCCATAAGCGCTGCCTCGCGAACACTCCGGCGCCGGACCCGGTACGATCCGCTCCGCCATGATGGTCTTTCGCACCACCATCCACGGGCATCGCGTCGAATTCCGCCTCGGTGACTTTGGCGGCGAGAGCGTCGTCGTCAACGGGCGCGAAGTCTCGTCCATCCCCATCAACTGGAACTCGCGTGGTCACTTCATCGAGCTCAGCGACGAACAGGGCAAGCCGCGCGCCGTCGAACTCCGAAGGCAGAGCCGGAAGTTCAAGTACGAGGTGATCGTCTCGGTCGACGGCCAGATGCGGGCCGTACTGCTGGCCGAGAAGGATTCCTCGCGTCCGTCCTGTTGCACCAACTGCGGCTACGAACTCGCGGGCCTTCCCGTCGAGAACGGCGAGAAGCGTTGCCCCGAGTGCGGACGCCACACGATCGTGTAACCCCCGCACCCGTCGTGACCGCTACTTCCCCGCCTCGATGAACACGTCCAGCGCCTGCCCGGGCACGATCGCCCCCGGTGCGTGTGTTGGCGCGGGCGCGTTGGTCTCCGGCTCGATCTCGTACAGCACATCGACCACGCGCGTGTCCACCCGCTCCACCGTCGTGCCGAACAGGTCCGACTTCGGGCGCGCGTAGGGCTCGATCCGCACGAACCGCAGGTTGAACGTCCGCGGCTCGGCGCCGCGCGTCCGCGCGATCGCCTTGGCCCCCGCGCTCACCAGCGCCAGGTCCTCCTCGTCCACCTGCGCGCGAACACGCAGATGATCAAGATCGCCCAGGATCAGCGACGCCTGCTTGGGGTCCGCCGGCGCAAACTCGCCCGGCTCGATCGAGCGCCGCAGCACCACCGCGTCGCGCGGCGACCGCACCGAGAGCCGATCGAGCAACAGCTCCAACGCCGCCACCTCGGCCTTGTACCTGGCCAACTCCGCCTCCGCCACCACGCGATCCGGCTCCCAGCCGCCCGCCGTAGCCTTGGCCAGCTCCGCCTGCACCTTCGCGAGTTCGGCCCGGGCGATCAGCACCGCGAATCGCTGCGCCGAAAGCTCGCGCGCGTTCGAGGCCTTCCCCTCCGCCGCCGCCTCGTTCATCTTCAGCAATTCCTCACGATCGGCCACGATCGCCCGCGCGGCATTGACCGCGGCCTCGAGCGGCGGCAGGTCCTCCTTCCGCGGGAGCGCGTGCCACCGCGCGATCTCCGCCTCGCCCACCGGCACCGCGGCCCGCGCCCGCGTCAGCTGCGATTCGATCACGCGCGAATCGAGCTTGAACAGCACCTGCCCCTTCTTGACATGATCGCCCACGTCGACGCCCACCTCAACAACCAGCCCGGGCTCGGGCGCGACGATGTCAATGGTGCGCGACTCCGGCTCGACGATTCCCAGCGCCGCCACGCCGCGCTCGAAGGGATTGACCGACGCGGGACGCGCCAGGGGCAGATCGGGCGGGTTCTCGCGCGAGTGCCGCACCGCGAGATAGCCGACGCCGAGCCCGACGATCGCGAGCAGAATGCTGATCCAACGAACCACGCTGAGACTCCTGCGGCAAGCCGCGCCGGTGAAGATCGCTACGAGGCAAACACGCGCGCGGGTTCGACCGCGATCACGCGCCGGATCGAGAGCAGGCTGGCCCCGAGAATCACCAGCAGCGTGGCGGCCAGCGAGATCGCCATGAGCTGCCACGGATAGAGCACCGAGAGCTCGCTCGAGAGCCTCTTCGAAATGATCGAGAAGAACCCGGCGAGCCCCACGCCGATCGAATAGCCGATCACGCCCACGACCATCGCCTGCGTGATCACCATGCCCACCAGCGTCCGCGTGCGGGCGCCCAGCGCCTTGAGCACCGCGAAATAGCGGAGGTTCTCGAGCGTGAACTGCAGGAACACCGACGCGGACAGGAACAGCCCGACCAGGAACCCCAGCGCGATCGTGATGCCGAAGTTCACGCCGATGCCCGTCGCGACGATGATGAAGCGGGTCGAGACGAGGCGGAACTCGTCGGGCGTGTACGCGACCAGATCGCCCAGCGACGCGATGTCGCGCTGCACCCGCCCCACGTCCACGCCCGGCTTGCCCTTGACGAGGATGTACGAGATCGCGTTGCGCCCGACCGGCGTGAATCGCACCGCGTTGTCGAACGTGGTATAGACCATCGCGTTGGACTCAAAGCCCCGGGCCGCCTCGCAAAACCCGACGACCACCGCGCGATGGTCATTGATCTTCAGCGTGTCGCCGATCTTGGGGTTGCCGACCATCGCGCGCGAGCGCTCCTCAACGATGATCGCGTCCGGGGCGCGCAGATCCTCCACCCGCCCGCCCGTGATCACCGCCGGCCGCCCGACCAGCGTGGAGCGCCCCACGCCAAGAATCTGCACCTTCTTGAACGTGCCGTCGGGAAGCTCGATGACCGCCCAGTTGTTGAAGAACGGCTCGGCCCACTCGACGCCCGCGACCGAACGGATCCGCGCCAGCTTCTGATCCGACAGCGAGCGATACTCCGCGACCCACGTCGTGCTCGGGTCCATGACCCACAGGTCGGGCTGGTGGATGTTCTGCAAAGGCCCGGTGCCTTGCTTCAGCAGACCCAGGAAGATCGCGCCCTGCTGATTCATGAGGAGCGACGCGAACGCGAGCCCGAGAACGAGCGTGATGTACTTGGTTTTGTCGCCAAGGAGCATCTGGAGCGCGACGCGCAGCATCGGAGCGGATCGTAGCTCCCGGAAGAGACGACGAGACGAAGAGACGGAGTGAAGAGACGGAGTGAAGAGAAGGCCGTGACGGAGTGGTCCAGTGGACAGGTGTTCGAGTGACGGAGCGAGAGAGGCCGCGCTCCGCATTCGCGAGCGAGAGCCCAGCATTCCTGACGATCGTCGAATCAATAGCGTCGAATGCCGCGCTTTCCCGCTACTCCTCCGCCTCGATCCCCACGCCCTTGTGCTCGCTCGTCACCTTCTCCAGCGCCCGATTCGCGATCAGCCCGATCACCGCCAGCGCCAGGATCGAAAGCACCACCCCCGCGACGATGTACCACCACGGCTTGTCCGCCTTGGCCGCGTCCTTGGCGTGCTCGCTGAACTTCTGGCTGATCTGCGCCGCCAGGTACAGCACGATCCCCGTGCGCGGCGCCATCCCCACCAGCGTCCCGATCACGTACGCCCCCAGCGGCACGCGCACCGACGCCAGCACCAGGTTCGTCACCGCAAACGGCGAGTTCGGCGGCAAGCGCAGCAGCGTGATGATCAATAGCATCCGGCCAAACCCGCTCTCGAGCAACGCCTTACGCACCACCTTCCACTTCGGCCGCTCGTCGATCAGCCTGATTACGCGCTCGCCCGCCGTCGGCTTCGCCACCCCGTACCCGATCAGCGAGCCGAACAAAAATCCCGCCAGCGCCGCCGGATACCCAAGCCCCATGCCGAACGCCCATCCGCCCAGGATCGCCGACGCGTACGTCGGCAACAGCGCCAGCCCCGCCAGCACCGCAAACCCCACCGCATACAGCACGACCCCCAGCGATTCGTGCGAGCGCAGCCACAGCCCGATGTCGTCCATGAAGTAGAAAAGCGCGATCGAGCCCAACGGCGGGATCGCCGCCGACCACACACCCAGAAACGCCACCGGCCCCAACCGCTTGGCGATCTCGCCCGCGCTGGCCGCGGGCGCTTCACCCGCCGGCGGCGTCGTCACGCCCGTTTCGGCGGCCGAGGGCTTGACGTCGGATTGGCTCGGTTCGTTCGACACGCCGCAGAGGATAGCGGAATCGCGGCCGGGACGAGCCGCAAACACGCCAGACATCCGCGTGTCGTTCGAGTTGTCGCGCGACCCTGCCACGGCAAACTCGCCACGGACGGAGTGCTCGCGCTCGGCGCAACGCGGCGCCAGTCCTTTAGCGCATCCCGTACTTCAAAATGCACCGCAGCGCCGACACGCCGTCACGCCACGTGATCTTCTTCCCCTCCGCATACGTCCGCCCGGAGTAACTCACCGGAACCTCGTACACCCGCGCGGGATGCTCCACGCCGTCCGGCCCCGCCAGCCTCAGCCGCGCCAGCTTCGCCACGATCTCGGGCTCCAGGCCGAACCGATCCTCCTCGAGCGTGATCCTCTCCGCCGCACGTCGCGTCAGCGCCTTGGTGCAGCACTCGATGTCGGTCAGGTTGAGATTCGTGAGCATGTTGCTCGCGGTCGTAATAAATCTATTGGCGACCGAGTGCCAGTAGTACAGCACGCGGTGCGTCGCGCCCAGGAACCGCGTCCCGATCACCGCGTCCGCACGCCCGTCCATGATCGGAAGCAGCACGTCCGCGTGGTCCGCCGGGTCATACTCAAGATCGGCGTCGTGGATGAGCACGATGTCGGCCCCCGCCTCCAGCGCCGCCCGCCACGCCGTCCGAACCGCCGCACCCTTGCCCCGATTCCTTTCGTGCAGGCGCGTCACCACGTCCGCCCGCGACGAAAGCCGCCGCACCACCTCCGGCGTCGAGTCCGATGACCCGTCGTCGACGATGACCAGCCGCCGCTCCAGCCCAAGCGGCGGCGGCACCGCGTCAAACCGCTCGATCACCTTCGGCAGAAGACGCGATTCGTTGTACACCGGCATGAGCACGCAGAGAAGCACGCAGAAGCGTAGACCAAACGGCCATCCAAGAAGACATGCCCTTCGGAGCCTCACCCCCGGGACGATGAAGCAATCAGGCGGCACGGCACGCCCCGCTCGATCCGAACATCCATGGATTGCGTCCGCGGGCATGGCCTGGCGATTCAATCCTCGCCGAGCAGAATCCGCCGCTGCGGATTCGACAGCGCCAACTCCGCGACTTCCTCGCGCGTCGCCCAGCGCCGCTCGCGCCCCGCCACAAGCAAGCCACTCGCGCCGCCCACCACCACCCGCCTCACGCGAAACAGAACACGTCGATGCGTGGTGATGTGCACAAACTCCAGCGTCGCCTTCCCGACCCGCACCCCCGCCAGCCCGAGCAGCCTCCCCAATCCCCGCGCCCTCGAATCGCCCGCGTGTTCATGCGTCGGCGCTTGCCACAGCCCGCCCCACATCCCGCCCACACCCCGCCGCTCCACCAGCAGCCGACCCGCTCCATCGCCCACCACCACCACCTCGCACACCAGCGTCTTCCGCTTGGCCTTGGCCTTGGGCTTCGGGATTGAACCCTGCTCGCCCCTCGCCCGCGCCGCGCACAGCTCCGCCACCGGGCACGAACCACAACGCGGCCCGCCCGGCGTGCAGATCGTCGCGCCCAGCTCCATCAACCCCTCGTTGAACGCCGCCACCACTCCCCGCTCGTGCGCCAGCGTCGCCAGCCCCTCCGACCGCTTCCACGCCCACCCCATCGCCTCGTCCGTCGCCAAGGGCTTCGCCGAGACCCGCAACAGCACCCGGGTCACGTTCCCGTCGACGATCGGCGCGGGCCGCCCGAACACGATCGACGCGATCGCGCCCGCCGTGTATCGCCCCAGCCCCGGCAGCGACATCAGCGCCCCAAGCTCCCGCGGCACATGCCCGCCATGTGTTTCCACGATCGCCCTCGCCGCCGCGTGCAGCAGCCGCGCCCGCCGGTAATACCCAAGCCCCGACCATGCCGCCAGCACGTCCCGCTCGTCCGCCCTCGCCAGCTCACGCACCGTCGGAAACCGCGCGACAAACGCGTCGAACTTCTCCAGCACCCGCGACACCTGCGTCTGCTGCAGCATCAGCTCCGACACCAGCGAGCGATACGGATCACGCGGCCACGTCCGCCAGGGCAACGCCCGCGCCGCCGCGCCAAACCAGCGCGCCACCCGCGTCACCAATTCAAGATCGCCCCGAGACTCGGCGGGCCTCCCCGCGACGCGCGCCATCGCCCTACGTCGCCGCCTTCATGGCCCGCTCAACCCCCGCCTTCAGCGCCTTCCACGACGCCCCCGGCGCCTTCGACACCGTGACGAAATTCCCCAGCATCAGCACGTTGGTCACGCCCTCGAGCGCAAACAGGCTCGACGCCAACGGGTCCGCCGCCGCCTGCTCCCTCGAAAAATAAGACCGCGGCGATTCCGCAATCGCCCGGTCCAGCACGCACTTCATCGCGTGGGGGTTGGGCGTCTCCTGGAACTCAACGACGTTGTAAGGCATGGGCGCTCCCGGCCGTGGGATGCTAGGCTTCCTTGTCGCTCGCCCGACGCCGCGGACACCCACCCCGCCGCGCCGGAGTTTCAACGCCGGAAACTCGCCGACGGGAGATCGCACGCGTGCCGTTGTTCGGGCCCATCCAGGACCTCTTCCAGCGCGCCGCGGCGTACCCGCCCGCCATCGTCGTCACCGAGTTCGTCGTCATCTGGATCGTCGTCTACGCGATCGTCCGCTTCGTCCAGGGAACCCGCGCCGCCGGCGCCCTCAAGGGACTCCTCGTCCTGCTCGTCGGCATGCTCGTCATCTCACGCATCCTGGGAGGCACCGACACCTTCCAACGCCTCAGCCTCCTCTACGACCGCTTCCTCGCCCTCGTCGCCGTCGGACTCATCGTCATCTTCCAGCCCGAACTCCGCCGCGCCCTCGTCCGCCTCGGCGAAACCCCCTTCTTCCGCGGCACTCGCTCCGACATCGACTTCGTCGTCGACGAAATCGCCGAGGCCTGCGCCTACCTCTCCAAGGCCCGCTTCGGCGCCCTGGTCGCCATCGAACGACAGGTCGGCCTCGACGACGCCGTCGAGGGCGGCACCGTCCTCAACGCCGAGGTCTCCTCCCGACTCCTCCAGAGCATCTTCTTCCCCGGCGGCGCCCTCCACGACCTCGGCGTCGTCGTCCGCGGACGACGCCTCCACAGCGCCAACGTCCAGTTCCCCCTCGCCGAACCCACCGACATGCCCGATGCCAAGCTCGGCTCACGCCACCGCGCCGCCGTCGGCCTCACCAAGGAATGCGACGCCCTCGTCGTCGTCGTCAGCGAAGAGACCGGCGCCATCCGCATCGCCGAACGCGGCAAGCTCAGCGCACCCATGACCTCCGATGAACTCACCGAGCAGCTCACCAGGCGCCTGGAAATCTCCCTGCGCCAGCGCCCGCAACAGGCCCCGCCCGCCGAAGAGTTCTCCTCCGAAACCGCCGAATCACTCGACGCCACCGCCACCGGGCGCGTCGTCTCCGCCGAGGGCCAGGACCGGGGCGACGAGCGCGACGATCGCGTGGCCTAGCCCGCACCAGGAGGGGCGATGTTCCGACATGTCAAAACCTTCATCCTGGTGACCTTCGTCACCGCCCTCATCTGGATCTTCGCCGAGGGCGAGAGCCTCACCCGCCGCAGCCTCAAGGCCGACGTCTTCTTCGAGAGCGACGCCGCCGGCGAACGCGTCATCGCCGTCTCCGACGCCGCCTGGCGCGACCGCGTCGACATCGTCGTGCAGGGCACCGCCTCCGCCGTCACCGAGGCCGAGTCCGTCCTCCGCCGCGCCGTGCGCCTCCGCCCCGGCATGTCCGGCGTCCCCTCCCAGTCCGGCGAGTTCACCGTCGACCTCGAGCAGGCCCTCTCCGACGCACCCGAACTCGCCGCCGCCGGCATCACCATCGCCCGCGCCGACCCGCCCGGCGTCACCGTCCGCATCGATCAACTCCAGGAAAAAACCCTCCCCGTCGTCCTCGACGCCCCGGGCGTCGACATCGAAGGCCCCGCCGAAGTCACCCCCACCTCGGTGAAGCTCCGCCTCCCCGCGGAGTTCGCCGCCAAGCTGACCGCCGACACCCCCGCGCGCATCCGCATCCCCGCCGAAACCCTCGCCAAGCTCGTGCCCGGTCGCAAGGAGTCCATCGCCTCGCTCCCCATCGAGCTCCCGACCGCCGTCGTCGGCGCCCACTCCACCAAGTTCGATCCCGCCACCTGCAGCGTCTCCATCACCCTCCGCAACAACACCGCCAGCCACAAGCTCTCCTCCGTCCCCGTCTTCATCAAGCTCGCCGCCGTCGAGATGGGAAAGTGGGACATCACCATCAACGAGGCCGACCGCTTCCTCACCGATGTCACCGTCACCGGCCCCAGCGACCTGGTCGAGCGCGTCCGCCGCGGCGATCTCAAGGTCGCCGCCACCGTCCCGCTCTCCTTCGAAGAGCTCGAACGAGCCATCGCCGCCAAGGACGCCCTCTTCAGCGATCTCCCCGCCGCCCTCCGATTCGAGGTCCAAAACGCCCGCGTCCGCCTCGACATCCAACGCCGCGACGTCGTAGGGCCGCCCGTTCCCCGCGAACGACAGCCCGGCGCCTAGCCTCCGCGAGGAATCCCGATGGGTGCGTTCGGTCCCAGGCTTCCCGCGGCCCAGCTCCGCAGCGATCGCAAGATCGGCACGTGGCTCCTCATCGGCTACATCGCCGCCTTCCTCGCCGCCGCCCTCCTCGCCCAGCTCGCCGGCGGCAAGGTCGTCGCCCTCACGCTCGTCGCCGTCATCCCCATGACCCTCCCCATCGGGCTCATCTGGGCCATGAGCCGCCGCCACAAGGACCTCGCCACGCGCGTCGCCGCCCACCACGGCCTGCTCTGCCCCGAGTGCGAATACCCCCTCGACCATCGCGACTCCGATCGCTGCCCCGAATGCGGCCGCGTCGCCACCGATGAAACCGTCCGCGCCGCGTGGATCGAGGCGGGCGTGTGGGAAGACCCCGACAAAAACTAGCCGCGGGCACCCTCGGACAAGGCGTCGCGGCCCCCGCGCGCGACGATCGCACTCCGTGCTACGATCGGTGCCTGTCAGGGTGGGAGTCTTTGGACGGATCGCGGCGACTCAGGGAGGGGCGGGCATCCGGCAAACAACCGGACCCGAAGCAACAGCATGTCCATCGTCGAGGCGAGATTGATCGAACCCAAGAGTGACAAGAACACCAGCGGGCCCGGGAGCGCACCACGGGGTGAGCCGGGACGCTCCATCCGCGTCCGCGGAGCGCGCGAGCACAACCTCAAAAACATCGACCTCACCATCCCGCGCGATCGCCTCGTCGTCATGACCGGGCTCTCGGGCTCGGGCAAGAGCTCGCTGGCCTTCGACACCATCTTCGCCGAAGGCCAGCGAAAGTACATGGAGTCGCTGTCGGCCTACGCCCGCCAGTTCCTCGACCAGCTCAAGAAGCCCGACGTCGACGAGATCGAGGGAATCCCGCCCACCATCGCCATCGAGCAGCGCTCGGCCAGCGGCAATCCGCGTTCCACCGTCGCCACCACCACCGAAATCTACGACTACCTGCGTCTCCTCTTCGCCCGCTGCGGCACCGCCTATTCGTGGGCTCCGACCAAGACCAAAAAGGACGGCACGATCACCGAGCGTTCCGGCATCCCCATCACCGCCATGGGGAGCACGCAGATCGTCGACGCCGTCATGACCAGGCCCGCCGGCACGCGCTGCCTTGTCCTCGCGCCCGTTGTCCGCGGACGCAAGGGCTTCCATCGCGAGGTGCTCGAAGACTTCGTGCGCCAGGGCTGGGGTCGCGCCCGCGTCAACGGCACCGTGGTCGAGCTGCGCGACGTGCTGAAGGAGCCCGGCGAGAACCCGCTCAACCTCGGCCGCTACGAGAAGCACGACGTGTTCGCGGTCGTCGATCGCCTCGTCCTCGGCGCGGACGTCCGCCAGCGCCTCGCCGAATCCGTCGAGAGCGCGATCAAGCTGGCCGACGGTGCGGTGATCCTCTCGTTCGAGGACACCGCCGCCAACTCCTGGTCCGACACCGCCTACAGCACCAAGTTCGCCGACCCCGAGCACCCCGAGTACGCCCTCGAAGAACTCTCCCCACGCCTCTTCAGCTTCAACTCGCCCCACGGCGCGTGCCCCACCTGCGACGGCCTGGGCACCATCCTCGAGTTCGACGAAAAAATCGTCGTCCCCGACGAAGAAAAATCTCTCGCCGAGGGCGCGGTCGCCGCGTGGAACAAGAACGGCCCGGTCCGCGCCTGGTTCAACCGAAAGCTCCGGCGCTTCTGCCGCGACTTCGACGCCAGCTTCGCCGCCCCCTTCCGCGCACTCAACAAGGAGCAGCGCCGCATCGTGCTCTACGGCACGACACGCGAAGACGCCGCCAAGCACGGCGCCAAGTTCGAGGGCGTCATCCCCAACATCACCGAGTGGTGGAAGACCACCGAAAACCCCGGCGTGAAGGAGTGGCTCGGCGGGTTCCTCTCGCAATCACCGTGCAAGGCCTGCTGCGGCGATCGCCTGCGCATCGAGGCCCTGCACATCCAACTCAAAAGCTCCCACGCCGCCGACAAGAAAAAAGCCTTCAGCGACAGCGTCATCGGCCGCCCTTCATCCGACGCCACGATGCTCAACGTCGCCGAACTCTCGCGCCTCAACATTCCTGACGCGACCGCGTTCCTCGAGGGGCTGATGCTCACGAGCGAGCAGCGCACCATCGCCGAGCCGATCCTGAAGGAAATCCGCAACCGCCTCCGCTTCCTCACCGGCGTCGGCCTCGAGTATCTCTCCCTCGACCGCAAAACCGCCACCCTCTCCGGCGGCGAGGCCCAGCGCATCCGCCTCGCCTCCCAAGTCGGCAGCGGCCTGGTCGGCGCGTGCTACGTCCTCGACGAGCCCACCATCGGCCTGCACCAGCGCGACAACGACCGCCTCATCGCCACCCTCCGCCACCTCGCCGACATCGGCAACACCGTCCTCGTCGTCGAGCACGACGAAGACATGATCCGCGCCGCCGACCACGTCATCGACGTCGGCCCCGGCCCCGGTATCCACGGCGGGCGCATCGTCGCGCAGGGAACCATCGACGAGATCGCCCGCGTCCCCGCCTCGCTCACCGGCCAGTACCTCTCCGGCGTCAAAAAAATCGACGTCCCCGCCAAGCGCCGCAAGCTCTCCGAGAAAAAATCCATCGTCGTCAAGGGCGCACGCGCCAACAACCTCAAAAACGTCGACGTCTCCTTCCCCCTCGGCGGGCTGGTGTGCGTGACGGGCGTCTCCGGCTCCGGCAAGAGCACGCTCGTCAACGACATCCTCCTCACCGCCGCCACGCGCGAGATCGACGGCGCCCGCGTCACGCCCGGCGCGCACGATCGCATCACAGGCCTCAAAAACGTCCTCCGTGTCATCGAGGTCGACCAGTCGCCCATCGGCCGCACGCCCCGCTCCAACCCCGCCACCTACACCGGAATCTTCGACGACATCCGAAACATCTTCGCCCAGGCCAAGGAATCCAAGATCCGCGGCTACAAGCCCGGACGCTTCAGCTTCAACGTCGCGGGCGACAACGGCGGCGGGCGCTGCGAGGCCTGCCAGGGCCAGGGCCTCAAGAAGATCGAGATGCACTTCCTCCCCGATGTCTACGTCGAGTGCGAGGTCTGCCGCGGCAAGCGCTACAACCGCGAAACACTCGAAGTCCTCTACCGCGGCAAGAGCATCGCCGACGTCCTCTCCATGACCATCGAGGACGCCAGCAAGTTCTTCGAGAACCACCCGAAGGTGCAGCGCTTCGTCCAGTGCCTCCACGACGTCGGCCTCGACTACATCACCCTCGGCCAGCCCTCCACCACCCTCTCCGGCGGCGAGGCCCAACGCATCAAGCTCGCCACCGAACTCGGCAAGGGCGGCGGCACCAAGAACGATCCCGGCGGCTCACAGGCCTCCGGCAGCACGCTCTACATCCTCGACGAGCCCACCACCGGCCTGCACTTCGAGGACATCCGCAGGCTCTGCATCGTGCTCGACCGCCTCGCCGACGCCGGCAACACCCTCGTCGTCATCGAGCACAACCTCGACGTCATCAAGCGCGCCGATTGGATCATCGACCTCGGCCCCGAGGGCGGCGAGGGCGGCGGACGCGTCATCGCCTCCGGCACCCCCGAAGACATCGCCAAGTTCAAGGCAAGCCACACCGGACGCTACCTCAAAAACGTCCTGCTCGCCCGTTGATTCAAGCCCCGCTTCACCACCCCCCGATCCCCGGCCCCGCGCGCCCGAGCGGATCACGCGCCCTTTGGAGAACCACACCGCTTCGGCAACCGCGCCTCTTGGAGAACCACGCCCCGCCTGGTAGACTCCTCCAAGTCAGGAAAAACGTCCCTGGTGCAATCCGCTTCTTCAGCCCGGAGGGCTGCCCGCCAATAGCCGGGGGTTGAGCGAGTCCTCGAGCGATACCCCCGGAACGAACGCCCATCATCACGCGCACCCCGAAGGGGTGCTCGTGCCCACCGACCCGATTCCACCGACCAAGGAGAGACCCCATGGCGCAGGGAAACAGTGCAGCAGGAAACGCGGCCGGCCCGCGCGGCTTCAACTCGACCGACTTCAGCAGCATCCGCAACGTCCAGGCGATCGACGCCCAGCGCTCCATGGGCCTCTCGCCCACCGGCGCGCAGGCCTTCACGCAGGGCAACTACGTGCCCGGCCTGGCCGACCGCACCGCCCTGGCCAACCACGGCCATCTCCAGGCCCACGAGCTGACGCACGTGGTGCAGCAGAGCGCTGGCCGCCCGCGGTAACGCCTCGTTTGCCGGGCGACTTCGAACGGCGCGACGAGATTGAGAATGACACCAGGCCGCGCGGGGCACGCTTCGCGCGGTTGCTTGTTTGATGGAGGAGCAGGATCGAGGGGAGACTCACCCCGCGCACCGGATCTCCTGGTCGATCGCCGGCGCCCACCGCCGCGCCCGCGCCGCGTCGAACGCGGGCGGGAAGCTGATCGGTGTTCCCTTCTCAAGCAGGTATTCGAGCACCATCTCAACCACCCGCGACGGCGCCAGCCGTCCGCCGCACCAGTGGTCGTGGTCCACCCACGCCAGCGTCACCCGATGCTCCGATCGAGTCCCGTCCGCGTGCGTCACCTGAACCTCGTACCGCCACCCGCGCGGCGTCTCCGCCTCGTGTCCGATGTCAACTCGCGATGCCGGACGGGTCGTGCTCATGCGTTCAACCTGACAGCGAGACAGCGATTCAGTCGCCCGACCGCAAGGACGGGCGTGACGTGGACGGGCCGACGCGTTCGATCGGCCGCAACATCGACCCTCGGGCGTCGCCGCCCCGCCCATCGTACGATTCGGCGTTCGCACCGCGAGTCTTGAGCGCAAGCATCGGGGACGCCCACGCCCACCCCCGCCGCCGGCGATTTCCTTCCCTTCGCCCGCTTTCCCTCAAGCCTCGCCGCGACACGGAGCGGGATTCATGCAGTTCATCCTCGAAACCATCCGCCTAGGACTCACCAACCTTCGCCTCCACCTGCTCCGCTCCGTCCTCACCGCCCTGGGCATCATCCTCGGCGTCGCCGCCGTCATCACCATGGTCTCCATCGGCGAAGGCTCCAAGCTCGAAGCCCTCGCCCAGCTCGAACGCCTCGGCGCCCGCAACATCATCGTCCGCTCCCAGAAGCCCCCCGAATCCACCAACGCCCAGCAGAGCGGCTCACGCGGCGGCGGACGCGCCTCCTTCATCAGCCGCTACGGCATCACCCGCGAGGACCTCGACGTCGTCCGCGAAAACTTCCCCCTCGCCGAGGCCATCGTTCCCCTCAAGGAAATCGGCGGACAGATCCTCCGCAACGAAAACCGCAAGACCAGCCAGTCCTACGGCACAACCCCCGAGTTCCCCTCCGTCTCCAACATCACCGTCGCCCGCGGCCGTTACCTCTCCCAGAGCGACATGGACGAACGCGCCATGGTCGCCGTCATCGGCGCCGAAGTCGCCCGACAGATGTTCCCCCTCGAAGACCCCCTCAACAACACCCTCCGCATCGACGAGAAAGTCGTCACCGTCGTCGGCGTCCTCGCCCCCGTCGGCCTCGCCGCCGGCAGCGGCGCCGCCCTCGTCGGACGAGACCTCAACCTCGACGTCCACATCCCCCTCACCACCGCCCGCTCCGTCTTCAGCGACCTGGTCGCCAAACGCGAGACCGGCTCCTTCCAGATGAGCGAGGTCCAGGTCTCCGAAATCTACATCTCCTCGCGCTCCCGCGACGACGTCCTCTCCGACGCCGCCCGCGTCCGACGCATCATGGACTCCCGCCACCCAGGCCTCACCGACGTCTCCCTCGTCGTCCCCTACGAACTCCTCGAACGCGCCCGAAAAAGCGCCCTCACCTGGCAGCTCGTCCTCTCCGCCATCGCCGGTATCTCCCTCCTCGTCGGCGGCATCGGCATCATGAACATCATGCTCGCCACCGTCACCGAACGCACCCGCGAGATCGGCATCCGACGCGCCATCGGCGCCTCCCGACGCCACATCCTCTGGCAGTTCATGGTCGAGACCGGCGTCCTCTCCGCCGTCGGCGGCGTGATCGGCGTGGGGCTCGGCGTCGGCGGCAGCCTCCTCCTGGGATGGGCCGTCCCCTGGCTCGCCGACAACGGAATCCTCACCCCCGACGCCAACCTCCCCACCCGCGTCACCTTGTGGTCCATCTACCTCGCCTTCGCCGTCGCCGCCATGACCGGCCTGGTCTTCGGCATCTACCCCGCGCGCAAGGCCGCACGCCAGGACCCCATCGTCGCCCTCCGACACGACTGATCATCGCCCTTTCCGAGCGACCGCAGCAAACACGCCCGCCATTCAGAAGGACCACTCCTGCAACACCTATCGAAAGGGACGCCGTAACGACCTCATGTGGTCTCATCAGGCGACTTGGTCTGCTGCTGGTCGGCGCGGCCATTGACTGGCGTGAGCGCATTGTCCACGGCTCCCTTCCCGGTTTTCACTGGCGGCATCTGCCCTTCGCCATTGCTCATGGCCTCGTCGACGAACAGTTGCGCATCGTGCATTCGAGCCGACACATGCGGCATGACTTGATGCTGAACAACCGCCGCCCTGGCAAACTTCAGCACGAAGACAATCGCGATTGTGATCGCAGACAAGCTCCGAAACGCTGCCCACACAGACGCGCCGGAAGCGCTGCTGCCCGCGATCCAATCGACACAAATCAACCCTAATGAGAAAACGACCGCAAACACCAACGTGGCGAGCACGCCGCGACTATCGAGCAGATCGTCGTGCGGCTCGCTTGTGCCGAAATGACACAACTGGTAAGTCTTGGCTCGCACGCACGTCGAACGAATCTCGTCGGCAGTCATGTGCCACCCGCACAAGCCGACGATCCAGCTCAACAGGCCCAGAACCGGGGGCGCGATCAAAAGAATGATGTAGACGGGAGTGTGATTTGGAAGTGATGGCCCGAAGGATTCTGGTTGTTGCCGCGCAGCCGCAGAGAGCTCGTGATGAGCGAACAGGATCAGTGCGTAGGCGAGGCTGAAGAGAAAGGGCTGTCTCGGGAGCATGAACACTCGGGCGTGCTCAGGCCGTGCCCGCACCAGCAACTCCCAGTAGACCGGAAAGATCGTGCGTATGCACAGCACGGCAACGACAACAGTGATAGTCTTGTCGGGGATATATCGCAGCACATTGCACAGATACAATGCCATGTGATTTGGAGTGATACCGAGCACACTCCCGAGACGCTCAAGCCATGTTCCTGCAATGCCGGTTTCAATCATGTTGATCACACGGTCGAGGCTCGCCGCGAGATCGGAACTGAAGGCCAATGAATTTCGGTACGAGGGACCGAGCCCGACCTGCGTGATGGTCCCAGGGAACGCGAGCACGAACGCGCAAAGTACCCCGCCAACGAGAACGAGAGGGACCGACGCCGCAGATGGTGCCTTCGAGTTCGGCGCGGCCTTGAACCAACTCATGGACCCCATGACGCCCCAGAATGCGGCTCCCGTCACGTTGACGACAACCCATGGAAAGCAGTCCACGCTAAATAGCGAAAAATTGACAATCCCTGAAGTCGCACACGCGACGACAGCGCCATACCACGGACCGAGCAGGAAGGCCGCAACTGCCGTCCCGACCATGTCGAGGTAGACCATGGAGGGAAACGCGAGAGAGATGGCCATGCCCAATGCGTTCAGGGCAACGGCGGCCGCGAAGATCGGCAGTCGTTCGTCATTCGTCAACGAGAGAAGTGAACCGGAGAGGAGGCCTCCGGTCGATTGACGATGCTTGGCCGGTGTGAACCGTTGAAACAGGGTAACAAACCGATTCCAAATGGCGTTGAGCTTCGGAAACCCGCTCACAACTTTCGGCCAGTAATAGCACAGCATGAGGATATGTACAAGAACGGCCAAGACTTCTTGGAAAGCATGGCTGCTCATCGAGTGCGTCTCCGTTGGGGAAATGGAGAATGATCCGGATTCACTGGCCGCTGCCGACATAGTACATGATCTCTGAGCTTTGGTTGCCAGTGCTGCCACTCTCGCACTTTGTCGAAGTGCCCAATACAACACGGTGACCCACTCTCGCACCCTACAAAGGGGCCAGATAGTCCGTCGCCGCGGCCGATCCGCGACTTGGTGCGCCAGCCATCTCTTCGCCCGGCCTTGCGCCCGAACCATCCCTAATCTCGGCAATCCCGCTCGCGCCCCGTTCGGCCAACTTTCAGCCGAACCGTCGTCACCGCCCCTTTCTCGGACACGCCAGTCCCACACCTCACGCCCCGCTCTCAGCAGCAAACCTCTACCGAACACCGCAGCTCAAGCGCCTCACCCCGCCATCCTCCTGAACACCGCCTTGTACCCCACGCTCCACGCCCGACCGCGCGCCACCGCCGTCTCCGTGTACGAGATGAAGGTCATGCTCGTCCAAGTGCGCCCCGCGTTGTCGACCAGCGTCCCCGTCGACGGCGGGTGCGCCAGCTCCGCCGTCACCGCGTCCCGCAGCGCCCACAACGCGCTCTCGCTGGCCGCCACCAGCCGACCCTCGACCGTCACGTTCAGCTCCAGCAAGCCCAGCAGCGTCGAGCCCGAGTCGCCGATCCCGAGCGAAATGTTCAGCGGCGCCAGCTCGCCCTGCACGCCCATCACGAACACGTTCGGCCCGCTCCCAAACAGGTTCTTCGACTTGAACGAACTCGCCATCACCCACCTCCACGACTCGCTGCGCCGATGCCCCGTCCCCCCACGCACTCCCCCGCTCGTCTCATCGTGACTTCGTGACTCTCTTCTACCCTCCGCGTCACCTGCGCTCTCTGCGTCGAAAGTCCTCTCTTCACCACTCACGACTCACGACTCACCAGCGACCGTGATCGGGTCCGAATGCCCGTCCGCCGAGATCGCCACGAACTCCACGGCCCGCGTCGCGCCGCGCCCGTTCACCTCGTGCCGCACGTTCGTCACCACCGCCTGCATCGAGATCGTTTTCTTCCGCGCGTCCGATGCGCCCAGCGACGCGACGAGCACCAGCACCGCGCTCTGCCCTGGCCTGGGCGACGAGAGCTCGCTGTCGTTCATCTCGCGCACCACCTTCACGTTCACGCGCGCCGAGGGCACATCCGCGAAGACAACCTCCGCGCCGCCCTCGCCGCGCTCCGCGATCACTTCCTCGGCCACGCGATCGATCGCCACGCTCCGCACATGGCCCCACACCTCGCCCGCGAACACCACCTCGCTCGGATTCAGCACCAGCATCACGCTTCCTCCTCACCACTCTTGACTCCCCACTCTCGCATCGCTTTCTTCGCTTCACTCCGTCTCTTTGTCTCTTCCTCTTCATTTGGCCATTTGGCGATTTGGTCATTTGGCGATTTCGTCAGCTTCTGACGAGCCACACCACATTCATCCGCCGCGTCGCGTCCGCCACGCCGTCGCCGTCGGTGTC
>JABWBC010000096.1 GCA_013360695.1 Phycisphaerales bacterium | reverse complement strand
GCGTCCACGGACACACGCAACGGACGCTACACCAACCACGATCTGGGCGCAACCTCACAAGCGCCGTACTGCGCTAGATTTGGGGTGAAGACGCTCTAATGCGATGTCGACATTCGGCGGCGAGGACCGCCGTGGTACCCACGGCGCACGGACCCGAAGGCATGTCCGTGACGCGGAGGGGTCACCTCATCGCCGGCTCGGCGAGCAAGGCGCCCGCGAGTATCGGCGAGGTGAGCAGGTACCGCCCGCGGTCGAGCGTGGTCGTGGCCTTCCAGACCGGCGCGAGCATGTCGAAGCGATTGCCGTGCCATCCCTGGGCGAGCGTCGAACTCGCATCGAGCATCGACATCGGCTCCGGAGCCATGCCGCCCTGGCGCTGCTCGCTGGCGGCGCCGATCGCGCCCGCGGCGATGATCGGCGAGAGTTGCATCACCGCTCCCAGCGCCCCGCCCGCGTTGACGAGCATGGAACGGTCGGCGTGCGTGTCGACGACGTAGTTCTGCCCGTCCCAGTAGCCCACCTGGATCGACGGGATCGCGCCAGCGGTCAGGTCGCGGTATGTGGGCACGAGCATGCCGACGCTGCGCCCTTCGCCGTGGACGGGCGGCGTGCTCATCGCGTTCGACACCGCCGAGCCGAGCATGCTGACGAGGGGATATCCCGCGTGAAGCATCCGGCTCGTATCGATGAATGTCAGAGAGGTCACGCCGTTGTGCTGCTTGCGGAGCGCCGCGATCGCGGGCGAGGCGGCAAGGCCCTCGTCACCCTTGCCCGCGGCCTGGAGCGCCGCGGCGAGGGTCGCCTGGGGCGTGACGCCAACGACGAACCAGCTCTCGGTCGCCGCGTACGTAACTTCAAGCGGGATCGGCAGACCGCTGAAGCGAAGGCTCATGAGCTCGACGCCCTGCTCCTTCCACGAGCGGACGCGGGCGTACTTGCCGAAGTCGCTGTTCTGGGCGAAGGCCGCGTTCGCAAACTCGACGAGTTTGGCGTGGGCGGCAAGGAACCTGGGGCGGTCCTTGAAGTTGAGCATCGCGACCATCGAGGCGATGGAGCCGCCGCCGGTGGAGTCCGAGGCGTAGTAGCCGAAGGTGTCGCCCAATGCGTCGAACACGTCGGACTTGAGGTCAACGCCCGTCATCTGCTTGAACTGCGCCAGGCCCTGGGCCGCCTCGGGCGCCTGTGTTGTGAGCTGATCGATCGCACGCCGGAGCGTCGAAAGCCCGCCGCGGCTCATGGAGGCCCACGTTGCGTCGGTGGGGATGATCTTTAGATCGGCGTCGGTGAGCGATTCCTTACCGAAACCGAGGCGATCGGCGTAGGGCGCGGCGTCGACGACGCTGATGCGCGTCAGCGAATCTTCCTTGGTGTAACCGGCTTCATAGCGCACCTTGATCGCGTTCTGCCCGATGAGGCCAGACGCCGAGAGCTCGCCCATCATCTGGTTGAGCTGCGGGTTCTGCGGGCCCGCGGCGATCTGGGCAAAGCTCGCCAGCGGCGTCAGGGCGCTGAAGTCAATCTCGCCGGAGAGATACGGGTCCGCGATGGTCGGCTTGGGCACGTTGGCGAAGGCCGAATCTGGGTTGTCGAGCGTTCCGACGATGATCTCGTACTTCCAGCCGCCGGCGCCCTGACGCGGGCCGTAGCTCACGCGGGCGAAGTTCGGGATCTGCGTGTCGTCCATCGTGGCGATGCGCTTGTTGCCGACGGGCGCGGGCGGAAGGTTCGCGCCGGCGAGCATGGTCTTGATCTGGGCGTGAGCGGCCTCGGCGGACTTCTGGTCTTCGAAGTCGGCGCTGAAGACGATGCCGTAGTTGTACAGGCCATCGGCGACGTTGCCGGCGTTCAGCGTGATCGCCATGTGCCCCGGACGGGCCAGGGTGGAGATGATGGTGTTGATCGCGCCCGCGGCCTGCTCGTTGAACTGGCCGTTGGATTCCTTGGGGAGTTCGTTGAGGCGCGCCGGGAGCATCTTGAGGGCGTCGGCGAATCGCTGATCCTTGGCATCGACGAGCCAGCGATCCATCGCCGCGTGCTTCATCACAAAGAGCGTCTGGACCTTGGGCGGTTCGTTCTCGGGGCGGGCGATGGCGCTGCCGGCGATGGCGACCATGGAAAGGCCGAGCAGACCGGCGCGAAGAAACTGACGAGGACGCGTGACGCTGTGCATGACTTGCTCCCGGTCGGAGTTCCGACCTTGACGTTCAACGTGGCGGCCTGAGACATGTCGGCCGCGATGATCTCTTCAAGAACACTTGGGGAAGGCCCCCAACGGATTTCAGGGTCCGACGGGAGGCTGAACAAAGCCGTACCATCGGAGCCCCGGTGGATAGTTGTACACCCAGCCGCGTGCTTTTGATTCGCCCCAGCGCCCTTGGGGATGTTTGCCGTTCCGTGCCCGTGCTGGCGAGCCTTCGCCAGGCGTTTCCAGAGGCCCGGATCGACTGGCTGGTGAACGATACCTTCGCCCCGTCCATCGCGCATCACCCAGACCTCACGAACGTCGTGCCCTTCGCCCGTAAGGCACTGGGGGCGGGCCTCAAACGCCTGAACACCCGGCCCACGCGGGAGTTTCTGTCCGCCTTAAGGCAAACAGATTACGACCTTGTGATCGACGCCCAAGGGCTCTTTCGTTCAGGGTTCTTTGCCCGGGCGACCGGCGCTCCGCGTCGAGTCGGCTTTGCCAACGCGCGCGAGCTCGGCTGGGCGTTTATGACCGAGCGCCATGAGGTTGATCGCGGCATGCACACTGTCGACCGGATGCTGAAGCTCATCGAGCTCTCGGGCGTCCCCCCGTTCGCCGATATGCGCCTGTACTCGGGGGCTGCGGAGCGAGAGGAGATCGCACGCCTGATCGGCGAGGGGGAATGGCCGGTCGTGATCGCACCGACGAGCCGCTGGGCCGGAAAGCAGTGGCCGAGCGATCGTTTCGCGACGCTCACGCGGCACCTGATCTCACCCGGGCATCGGGTGGCGATCGTCGGCGCGCCGAGCGAGCGCGAGCAGTGCGGCGAATTGATCGGGATGGCGGCCGAGGACACGCGCGTGCTCGATCTGGTGGGCAAGACGGGTGTCGGCGGCTTGATGGCGTTGATCGAGCGAAGCCCGCTGGTGGTGGCGAACGACTCTGCGCCGCTGCACATGGCGGTCGGGTTCAACCGGCCGCTGGTGGCGTTGTTCGGCCCGACGAAGCTCGCAACGGTCGGGCCGTATCGGCGCGAGGCGGATGTGATCCAGCACGTGCGCGACAGCGACTCGATGGACCACAAGAACGAGGCGAGCGGACGGGAACTGATGGCGCGGATCACGACAAGCGAGGTGATCGAGGCGGCGGAGCAGCGGCTCTCCGCATCGACAGGGCGGGGTTGCCAAGCGGCACAGTGAACGACCGCTGAGCGCATTGGCACCGAGCGTGAAGACGCGGCGGGTGGCACGCTCCATGGAATGTCGTGAGAAATCAGATGTACCGAGAGCGTGGCCAACAGGTTGGCCACGCCACCCAGCGTAAGTGAACTCAGCTCAGCCGTTCTTCTTCTCGAAATCACGCATGAACTGTGCCAGAGCGACACAGCCCTCGCGGGGCATGGCGTTGTAGGTGCTGGCTCGCATGCCGCCCGTGGCGCGGTGGCCCTTGAGCCCATCGATCCCGAGCTTGCCCGCCTCTTTGATGAACATGTCGTCGAGCTGCTCGCTCGGGCACTTGAAGGTGATGTTCATGAGGCTGCGGCTGTCGGCGCGGGCGTGGGCCTTGTAGAACTTCGACGCGTCGAGCACGTCGTAGATCAGCTTGGCCTTTTCGCTGTTGCGCTTGCCCATGACCTCCAGCCCGCCTTCCTTCAGGATCCACTTGAAGACCAGGCCGCAGATGTAGATCGCAAACACGGGCGGGGTGTTGTAGCGGCTCTCGTCCTTGGCATGCGTGCTGTACTTGAGCATGAGCGGGAGCTCGCGCGGCGTTCGGGCGAGCATGTCATCACGGATTACGACGACGGTCGTGCCCGCGGCGCCGAGGTTCTTCTGCGCGCCCGCGTAGACCAACCCGAACTTCGTGAAGTCCATGGGACGCGAATAAATGTCGCTGGACATATCGCACACCAGCGGCACGCCGTCGGGCGCCTTCGGGATGCGGTGCCATTCCGTGCCGTAGATCGTGTTGTTCGAGCAATAGTGAACATACGCGGGTTTGGCGGAGAACCTGCAGTCCGAGTCGGCGGGGATGTAGCTGTGGTTCTTGTCCTTGCTGGTGGCGGCCTCATGAACCATGCCGTAGATCTTGGCCTGCTCGATGCTCTTCTCGGCCCAGTAGCCCGTGGTGATGTAGTCGGCGGTCTGGTCCTGCGGCTTCAGGTTGGCGGGGACCATGAAGTTTTGCGTGGTCGCGCCGCCCGTCAGGAACAGCATCTTGTAGTTGCTCGGAAGATTGCTGATCTTGCGGAAGTTCTCGAAGGCATCGGCGAGAACCTTGTCAAAGACCTTGCCACGGTGGCTGTGCTCGAGAATGCCGATGCCAGAGCCCCCGATGTTGAGCACGTCATCCTGGATCTGGCGGACCACTTCCTCGGGAAGGCAACCGGGCCCAGCGGAGAAATTAAAGATTCGACCGCTGGCGGCATTGATCACGGCGTTGGTCGCGGTCAGTGCGCTGGCAACGGCGGCATTCGCGGCAAGAGTCATGAGCAGTCCTCCTGAGATGTTCAGGAAATGCTAGGCGGGATGGGCAAGTAGTGGCAGAGTGGTCAGGTTGCAGAGAAAAGGACAGAACGTGCCGGGCCCGCAGGTCAGTCCTACACACCGCGAGGGTTGCGATGCTCCCTGCCGCGCGGCTCCTGAGACCGTGCCACCACCCGATTCAGCGAACCGCACCGGGGTTCACGCAGTTGTCCAGCCGCCCGGTTTCCTTGAACACCCGCACCAGGCGGACCGTTTCATCCGCGACCGCCTGCTGGGCCTGATCGGTAGAAGCGCCGCTGTGATGCGTGATATACACCCCCGGAGACTTGGCCGTGTCGCTCGACCAGTCCGCCTGCGCCTGGCCCGGCTGGTTCTCACACACGTCCAGTCCGGCGCGGATTCCCTTGGCCTGAACCGCGGCCCGCAGCGCGGCTTCATCAACGACCGAGCCGCGGGACGTGTTGATGAAGTACGCACCGGGCCTCATGCGCTCGAAGAACGCCGCGCCGATCAACTTGTTGGTATCGGGCGCGCTGGGAAGGTGCAGGCTGATGGCATCGCATCGGCCCGCGATGTCAAGGAGCGCGGGAGTATCGGTGCCCCCCCATTCCGCGCCAAGATCGCGCGCGTGATCGGGCGTGATGCTGCGGCTCCAGGCGATCACGCGCATCTCAAACGCGACGGCGCGCTTGATGACGGCACGCCCGATGGCCCCCGCGCCGATCACTCCAAGCGTCGTGCCCTTCAGGCCCCGAGCGCCCCCCGGGCCCGTCTTAGAGAACTCTTTCTTGTTCCATTTGCCGGCGCGAGCCTCGAGCGTCTGATCGACGATGCGACGGTCGAGCGAGAGCAAGAGGCCCATGGTCAGCTCGGCGACCGCGACGGCATTCATTCCCGGACAATTGGCGACGCCGACGCCGCGGGTCGTGGCCGCGCCCGCGTCGATGTTGTCCACGCCCGCCCCGGCGCGGATGATGGCCTTGAGGCCGACGCCCTTCTCGATCGCGGCGGCTGGGACCTTGGTCGATCGAACGATCAGAACTTGCGGCGACTCGCGGGCGATCACGTCGCCGATCGCGGCCGCGGCGTCGGGCTCATAGATGACCGTGCAGCCAAGAGCTTTGAGGCCGTCGATCCCGGACTTTTCGAACTTGTCGGCGATGAGTACTTTCACGAGGAAGCTCCGTGCGAGCGGGTTCTTGAGGGTGGATCGCCCTCCCTCACGGTCGGGCTACTGATGGAGCGAGACAGTGCGGCAGCGACCGCGCGAGACAGGGGCAACGAAAGACGGCAGCGGAGTGAGCGAGAGTAGAAGGAAGGCGAAATCGAAACCTCCCGGCATCGCCACCGGGCGAGCCATCAACCCATACCGCAGGATCCGCGACGCTTGCCGCACCCGCACGTGCCCGAGTGGACGTGCCCGCCCGGGCCGACGGCGAGGCCCTCCGGGCCGCCTTGGCCGCCGGAGGCAAAGACGCTGAGCCGCCGCTTGAACACCCGGCCCTTGCCATCGGGATCGGGGACCGGCTTGTCCGCATCCGCGGCGCTCCTCAAGAGTTCGATCACCTCGGGCTCCTTACCGGGCTCTTCACAGACGTATTCGTAGATCGGCATGACACGATTCTACCGCGCGAGCGTGGGCGTCGGCCGATACCTTCCCTGCATGTGCGGGATCGCGGGAATCCTGAGGCTGACCGGCGCGGCGCCCCCGGCACGCCCCGAAGCGATCGATCGTCTCGACGCCGCGATCGCTCATCGCGGGCCAGATGCGCGATCGCGGGAGGTAATCGACGCGGGCGACGTTGAACTGACGCTGCTTCATCGGCGATTGACGATTCTGGACGCCGCGGGAGGTGGGCAACCCATGCACTGGCCCGCGAGCGTCGGCGCAAAGCTCTCGGTCGTCTTCAATGGGTGCATCTACAACCACCGCGAACTCCGCCAGCGGTTCAAGGGCGTATATCGCTCCGATCACAGCGACACCGAATCGATCCTGCACGCGTGGGCGGCGCTGGGGGCGGGATGCCTGCGCGAGCTCGACGGCATGTTTGCGATCGCGATGTTCGATCGTTTGTCGCGCGAGCTCTGGCTGGCGCGCGATCTTGCGGGCGAGAAGCCGCTGTACTTCATGGTGGCCGCCCACGAATCGATGCTGGCGTTTGCGAGCACGCCCGGCGCGTTGTGGGATTTGGCGCGGGGCGATGCGGGGCGTTGGCGGCCGGGGATCGATCCGACGCGGCTCGCAAGGTGGGTGTGGAAGGGATACGACGAGCAGCCGCCCATGAGGCCGATCCAGAGCCTGCCACCGGGGTGCGTGGCTCGCGTGCAGACCAACGGCGGCGGGATTCGCGTTGAGATTTCTCGCTGGGCGCGGGACCTGCCCGAACGAGACACGCCACCCGATCTTGATGCGATCGATGATGCGATTGGGCAGAGTGTCTCGCTCCGCCTCGATGCCGACGTGCCCACCGGATGCTTCCTTTCGGGCGGGATCGACTCGGCCCTGGTCGCGGGTCACGCTTCGGAGCAACTGCGAAAACAGGGCCGACGCCTGCGGACGTTTACGATGCGAATGGCCGACCCGGCGTACGACGAATCCGAGGCGGCGGCGGAGACTGCCCGAGTCCTTGGGACTGATCACGCCACGCTGGATTATCCTGCGTCATCACCGATGGATGACCTGACGACGTTGATCGATCAGCTCGCCCTGCCGTTTGGCGATAGCTCACTCCTGCCCACGTACTGGCTTGCCAAGGCGGCCCGGCGGCACGTCACCGTCGCGCTCGCCGGCGACGCGGGCGACGAGCTATTTGCCGGGTATCGGCGCCATCTGGCCAACTGGTTCCTCTCGCCCGCGATGGACGCGCTGGCGGCCCTGCCGTGGGGCAGGTCCCACGGCGCGAGTGCCGCCCATCCGAAGTCTGCCGGGAGCATGATGACTCGCCTGCTCGAGGCCTCGCGTCATCGAGGCTATGACGACCTGCTCGCGATTTTCCCCTCGCCCTCGCTCGCGGCCTTTGGCCCCGAGGCTGAAGCGATGCTTCCGCCGACCCGCGCGGTGCTTGACGCGCCGCGCCTGGATTTTCAGGAGTACCTGCCGGCGGACCTCCTGCGGAAGACCGACTCCGCGACGATGGCGGTCGCGCTGGAGCTGCGCGCCCCGCTGCTCTCGCCCTCGATCATCCGTGCAGGGCTCTCGTCGCCCATGCGGTCGCTCCTAGCGTGGGGCAGAAATAAGGCGCCGCTGCGGGCCCTGGCGGCCCGGCGATTGCCCGACTCGATTACAGGCCGCCCGAAATCCGGGTTCGCCCTGCCGCTCCCCTCGTGGTGGAGGCAGGACTACGCCGGGCTTCGGACATGCCTGTCGGACGTGCTGTCGGCGGCATCCCCCTGGGGAGAGGTCGACCTCGGGATCCAGTTCTCGGCCAAGGCCGCCCGTCGCCTGCTTGACGACCACCTTTCAGGACGAGGGGAACACAGCCAGCGGCTCTATCTGATCCTGGTGTTGGCGCTCTGGTGTCGCCGGTTGGGAACGGTACGATGAGCCCGACGCCGCTTGTACACAACCGGGCCTCGGACGGCCGATGGATATTCCGTGAGCCAAGACCTCAATCGACGTGATCTTTTGCGCACTGGACTCTTGCTCGGCACGGCCGCTTGGCTGTCGGGCTGTCAATCCAGCGGCGGCGTGACCGAACTCCCCCCGAAGCAATGGGATTGGTCCGATCCGCTGGACGACCCGAGCAAAGCCCCCCCGCTCGCGCAGAACTCCTACAAGCCCGGAACGGTTCCAACGCCAAATGCCCCGATCGGCCCGGTACCGGGGGTGATTTCGCGCTCCCAATGGACCAGCGCCAAACCGATCATGAGCCGTGAGGCGTACGCGATGGCGGGCGTGGCCCGGATCACGGTGCATCACGATGCGCTCCCATCGACCGGGATCCGCTCGATGAGCGATTCGGCCCGACGGCTTGAGTCCGTCCGCCAATCGCATGTCCGCAACGGCTGGGTCGACATCGGCTATCACTACTCCATCGATCCCATGGGGCGGGTGTGGGAGGCCAGGCCGAACAACCTGCAGGGCGCCCACGTCAAGAACCAGAACGAACACAACCTGGGCGTCATGCTCATGGGCAATTTCAACGAGCACGCACCGACGTCGGACGCGTTGAACACGCTCGACGCGTTCTTGGCCGAAATGATGCGCCGGTATCGCGTGCCCGTCGGACGCGTCTTCACCCACCAGGAGATCGGTCCCAGCGCCTGCCCCGGCGTTCGCCTGCAGCGCTACATGGTGGCGACCAGAGCGCCCTCGGGGCGGCTGGCCCGCGCGTAACCAGCGACGGAATCCTCTGCCTGTCCCTACACTCGACGCGTGAAAGACGTCCGCGTCATCGACGTTGCGCCCCGCGACGGCCTGCAGAACGAGCCGGGCATCGTCGCGCTCGATGACAAGCTCAAACTCGTTCGGCTTCTCACGACGTCCGGCGTCGACGAGGTCGAGGTGACGTCCTTTGTCTCGCCGAAATGGGTGCCCCAGTTGGCGGACGCGAGGGCGTTGTGCGACGCGCTCGCCACGCACCCGTGCAAGCCCGCGGGAGTGATCTACTCGGCGTTGGTGCCTAACGACAAAGGGATGGACCAGGCGCTGGAGGTGAACCTGCAGGCGGGGCGGCAGGTTCTTGACAAGGTCTCGGTGTTCACCGCCGCGAGCGAGACATTTTCGCGCAAGAACACCAACGCCAGCATCGAAGAGACGATCGAGCGATTCAGGCCGGTCGTCGCGCGGGCGAAGGCAAACTCGCTGCTGGTTCGCGGGTATGTGTCGTGCGTCATCGCTTGTCCGTTCGAGGGAGCGATCAGCCCACAGTCGGTCGCAAGCGTCTCGCGGCGACTGGCGGACCTCGGCGTCGACGAGATCTCGCTGGGCGACACCATCGGCGCGGGCACGCCGGACACCGTGGTCGCGATGCTGGACGCCGTGCGGGCGGCCCTCCCCTGCGAATGGACGAGCGATGACCTCAAACTCAACCTTCACCTGCACGACACCTTCGGGAGAGCATCAGAGTGCGTGGTTGCGGCCTTGAACGCCGGCATCCGCTCGTTCGACGCCTCAGTCGCGGGCCTGGGCGGCTGTCCATACGCCAGCGCGCCCGGCAAGCCAGCCCCCGGCAACATCGATACCACGCTCTTGGTCCGCACCATCCGCGATCGCGGCTTTTCGACTGGCGCGAGCGTGGATACGCTCGCGGTAGCGGCCGCCTTTGCACGATCGATCGTCTCGGCCGCGCGAATGTCCTCGGGCTAAGGGAGTCGAGCGATGATCCGCGTGGAGGATGTCGGCGCGGTGCGGACGATCCGGCTGGACCGGAGCGAGAAACGCAACGCGCTCACGCCCCGGATGCTCGACGAGCTGGTCGCCGCGCTGAAGAAAGCCAAGGACGCTCGCGTAATCGTGCTGGAGCCCGTGGGCCCCGTGTTCTGCGCCGGGTTTGATCTTTCCGTGTGTCGCGACGACGCCGGGGCGCTCCCGAGCCTGCTGACGGGGCTTGCGTGGGCGGCGGCCACCATGCGGGCGAGCCCCGCGATCGTCATCGCCGCCGCGCCGGGCGCCGCGATCGCCGGTGGATGCGCGATCCTGTGCGGTTGCGATATCGTGATCTCCACTCCCGATTCGAAGTTCGGCTATCCGGTCGTGAAGCTCGGCATCTCCCCCGCGGTGTCCGCCCCCTTGCTGCGCCTCGCGGTCGGCGATGGCGCGGCCCGAGCCCGCATGCTCTCCACCGACCTCGTCGATGGGCGAGCGGCATACCACCTCGGACTCGTGCATGAGTTGGTCAACTCGCCCGAGGCGTGCATCGCTCGGGCGCACGAGCTTGCCGCCAGGATGATCGAGAAGCCGCCCACCGGACTCTCGGCGACCAAATCCTGGCTCGGCGAGGTCGACGGCTCGCTCGCGGGCAACAAAATTAAGGCCGCACTGGAAACATCGCTGTCGCTGGTGGGGAGCGATGAGCAGAACGAGCGGCTGGCGGAGCTCTGGAAAGCCGAGGGCGCCAAGTCGGAGTCCAAGGAATCGCGTTGACCACATCGCGGCCATGGATCGATGGCCGCCTTACCGAGAAGTCAAACCACGCCCTCGCGGCAGCAACACCATGACCACACCACTCGCCACGCTCGACATCCACGGCCCCGTCGCGACGCTCTCGCTCAACCGCCCGGACGCGCGGAATGCACTCTCGATCCCTCTGTTGGCCGACCTTCGTGCCCGCGTCGATGAACTCTCCGGGCGATCGGATGTCACGGTGGTTGTGATGACGGGCGCGGGCAAGGCGTTCTGCGCGGGGATGGACTTGAAGGCCGTGCTTGATAATCACGAGCTATCGCTGCAATTGCTCTCGTCGCTTGCGGAACTGACCATCGCGATCCGCACGCTGCCACAGGTCACGGTCGCGAAAGTCAACGGCGCCGCGATCGGCGGCGGGTGCGGGCTGGCGACGGTCGCGGACCTGTGCGTCACGCACGCTGATTCCAGGATGGGATTCCCGGAGGTCGACCTTGGCGTTTGCCCCGCGGTGGTCGCGCCGTGGCTGGTGCGGAAGATCGGCGCGGGGCGGGCCCGGGCCGTGCTGCTCAGGGGCGGCCTGATGTCCGGCGCGGAAGCCCACGACGACAGCATCGCCGATCATGTCGTCCCGACGCTCGCTGAGCTGGAGCCGTTCACAGCCGCGCTGGCCAAGCGGCTCTCGTCCGGCGGGCCGCAGGCGCTCCGCGCCACCAAGGGCCTGCTCAACACGATCGACGGCTCCTTGGATCGCGAGATCGTCCGACGTGGGGCGCAGCTCTCAGCGAGCGTGCTCTCGACGCACGATGCACAGGAGCGATTGCGGGCGAAGCTGAGCTGATAGCCAGAAAGCACAAGGCGGTCGCGCTCAACTGCTCCGGCTCTTTTTGTCCTTTTCGACGCTGAAGTGCGTGCGGTGCGGCTTTCCGGTCGCGAGGTCGTAGCCGCATCGGGTGCAGAGCTTGGCGCCACCGGGCATCATCGTGCCGCAGCCCGGGCACGCGGCCGCGCCGCCGGTTGGCTGCATCTTGGAGTTCCAGAAATCGTCGCTCAGGCCTTCACTGGCGGGAGCATTGGCCGCCGGCCTCGGCGCGGGCGTCGCCGCCTTCGTCGCGGCCACCTTTTTCGCGCAGTCCTCGCAGATGTACTTCCCCGCCTGGTCCTTTCGACGGGGTTTGTTCGAGACGTCCTGCTTGCACACCACGCAGATCTTGTCGCTCAAGGCCGATTCTCCCGCCGGTACGCGCCCACTCCCTCACGGGAAATCCCCGCGATGAAAATGGTACCCCCCGATTCGGGTGGCTGGGAGCATCTGTTTCATTTTCCGGTGAACGCGAACAAGCTGAACATGCAGAGAAAATTGAGCGCCACGATGCCTTTCAGCCAGCGGCTCTCGCTGACAGCAAAGGCGTAATAGATGGTCACACCAACCGCGACGAGTCCGCCGAATCCCATCCCCGCGCCGATCAGGCCGAATGCTCGCGCGATCGCGACACCATTGGCAAGCATCAAACCGATTCCCCACCCCGCTTCATCCTCCTGGAACGGGATAACGATGGAGCTGATGGCGGCCAGAAGCGAGACGCCAATTACGCCCAGGCCGTAGACGCCGAGCATCGCGTCGCTCCCGCTGCTTCTGGCGAGCACAAAAAGGACCAGCATGACAACCCCGACCGCGCCCGCGGCCCAGCCGCCGTGAATCACGATCACCCGGCGCGGCTCGCCATCGTCGTCGTCATCTTTCTCGACTGAATCCCGCTTCGCGGGCGACAAGAGCGGGGCGACCTGGACCTCCGTGTTGTGCTTCACGCCGGTTTCGGCGTTGTAGCCGCAGTTCATGCACACCACCACGCCCTCGGCGAGTGGAGCGCCGCACGAGCCGCAGGGGTCCGGCATGTCGCCCAGGAGGTCATAGCTCATGTCCTCGTCAACAGGGGCTGGCTTCGACGAGGGCGGAGAGGGTTGCCGGGGCGCGGGCGTGGACGGCTCGGCACTCGTCGATGGACCTGTGCGGGAGGCTCTCACTCTCTCGCGCTCGTCCAGGCACGACTGGCAGGCGTAGTTTCCCTTCGCGTCCTTCTGACGCGCCACGCGCGAACAATCCTCGCCACAGATGATGCAGATCTTGTCGGGCATCGCTGGCTTCCACGCGGACAAGCCCGGATTGTCTCGCAACTCAGAGTGGCGTGCAAGTTCTGTTGCGTATCCCCGGCTTCGGGTGTGCGCAATGCGTGCCCGAGCACTCCCCTGTCGGACCACGCGCCGAGATGCTTAGGAACCATTCGAAACTTGGAGCAAGGCTCCCTGCCCGCCATCCCGCGAGAAATCAGGCCGACATCCTCCTCGCGCGGGGCTAACCTCTCAGGAGATGACCACGCCCGCCATCTTCCCGATCTCTCGCGTTGATTCCGGCCCGCACGCCGGCATCGTCACGGTCGCGCTCGAACAGCCCGGAAAGCCCGTCGTGGTGCTCGACCTGGAACTCATCCAGCGTCTGGAGGCCACGCTGCGCGCCGTCCCCGCGGGGACCTCCGGGCTGGTGCTCGCCTCCGCGAGCGAACGCGTCTTTGTCGCCGGCGCCGATCTCAACGCGATCATGGCCGCCAGCGACGCGGAACTCGCCAAGTACCTCGCGTTTGCC
Source organism: Phycisphaerales bacterium (assembly GCA_013360695.1). Taxonomy (GTDB): domain Bacteria; phylum Planctomycetota; class Phycisphaerae; order Phycisphaerales; family UBA1924; genus JABWBC01. The sequence goes on along the minus strand of JABWBC010000096.1, from coordinate 323 downwards.
TCGCGCGTCTTCCAGATGCTTGCGGATTTCCCGTTCCCCACGGTCGCCGCGATCAACGGCGCGGCGCTCGGCGGCGGGCTCGAACTCGCCATGCACTGCGATGGATTGGTCGCGAGCCCCGCGGTGAAGCCCTATCCCGTCGGCTTGCCTGAAGCGGGCCTGGCGATCTGCCCGGGCTGGGGCGGCACGAACCTGCTCCCGGCGCGCATCGACCCCGCCCGCGCCATCCGCATGACCGCGGAAGGCAAGCCCATGACCTTTGACGAGGCGGTCGGCGCGGGCCTATTCGACGCCGTCGCGCCGGATGCCGCGTCGCTGCGGGG
>JABWBC010000095.1 GCA_013360695.1 Phycisphaerales bacterium | reverse complement strand
CGGGCGACGCCGCCCCTTCGTGGCCCGCGCCGCCCGACCCCGCGCGCCTGCGTTTCCTGGGCGAGATTTCGACCGACAAGGACCTCAAGCCGGCGCGGAACTTCTTCGAGTCGCTGGGCGCGGGGCTCTTCGGCGAGGACGCCGCCCAGAGCATGACGAGCCCCATCGGCGTGTGTACCGACGCCGGGTCCAGGGTCTTCGTCGCCGACAGCAACGGGCGGACGGTGCATGTGTTTGACCTCGACTCGCGCCGCTACGCCCGCTGGGAGCCGCCGGAAGAGTTCGGGCTCCCGGTGGCGCTGGCGTGGGACGGCGCGGGATCGCGCCTGCTGGTGTCGGATTCCGTGGCGGCGTGCGTGTACGCCTTCGACGCCTCGGGCGCGATGACCGCCAAGCTCGGCGCGGGCGCGCTGAAGCGCCCCGCGGGAATCGCGTCGGACACGGGCGGGCGGGTCTTCGTCGCCGATGTCGGCGCGCACCAGATCATCCTGCTCGACAGCGCCGGCGCGGAGATCACGCGCCTGGGCGAGCGCGGCACGGATCTGGGCACGTTCAATTACCCGACCAACCTCGCGCTGGATCGCCAAGGCCGCCTGTACGTCAGCGACACGCTCAACTTCCGCGTGCAGGTCTTCGGGCCCGACCTCAAGCCGATCCGCCAGATCGGGCGGCAGGGCGACCTGCCCGGTTATTTTGCGCAGCCCAAAGGCGTGGCGGTCGATCCCGACGGGCACGTCTATGTGGTGGATGCGCAGTTCGAGGCGGTGCAGCTCTTCACGCCCGAGGGGCAGTTGCTCCTGTCGGTCGGGCGCGAGGGGAGCGGGCCGGGCGAGTTCTGGCTGCCCGCCGGGATTCACATCGATGCAAAGGGACGGGTCTGGATCGCCGATTCATATAACCAGCGGGTCCAGGTCTTTCAGTACCTTGGAGATGGTGTCACAGCGGGCCCGGGTGGGATTGAGGGTGGGAAGCCATGAGCGCGATTCGTAGAACAGCGTGGATGGCGGCGGTGGGGGCGTTGTTCGCCGCGACCGGGGCGACGGCCCAGGTTGTCTCGATGGTGAGCAGCCCGCACGATCTCTCTGCCGGGAGCGCCGCAAGCGTGCGCGCCTCCAGCGAGGACCAGGTCTGCATCTTCTGCCACACGCCGCACAACGCCTCGCCCATCGCGCCGTTGTGGAACCGCGCCATGTCGCCCCAGGCCTATCTGGTCTACACCAGCCGCTCCCTGGACGCCAAGCCCGGGCAGCCCACCGGCGATTCCAAGCTCTGCCTCTCCTGTCACGACGGCACCATCGCGCTGGGGAGCGTGCTCAGCCGCGCCACGCCAATCTCCATGGCCGGCGGCGTCGTGACCATGCCCCACGGCTCGGGCAATCTTGGCACCGATCTTCGCGACGACCACCCGATCTCGTTCCGCTATGACTCCGCGCTGGCGACCAAGGACGGAAAACTCCGCGATCCCTCGGGTCTGCCCGCGTCGGTGCAGCTCGACACCAACCGCGAGCTGCAGTGCACCACCTGCCACGACGCCCACAACAACGCCTTCGGCAAGTTCCTGGTCATGCGCAACACCAACTCCGAGCTCTGCGTCTCCTGCCACACCGTCGGCCAGACCGACATCCAGGGGCACGCGCAGTGCGTCGATTGCCACCAGAACCACACCGCCCCCAGCGGCGAGCTCCTGCTCAAGAAGCAGAACATCACCAAGACCTGCACCAGCTGTCACGACGGCTCACACCCCAAGGCCGTCGACGTCGCCTCCGACATGACCAAGATCAGCGCCCACGACACCTCCAGCGTTCCCAATCCCGACGGCGGATTCCAGGCCAATTCCACCTGCACCAGCTGCCATGACCCGCACACCATGACCCGCGGCACGGCGGCCCGTCAGACCGGGCCCGGACCACGCACCGGCTCCCTCGGGCGCCTCGGACGGATCGACGGCGTCAACGCCTCCGGCGCGCCGGTCAGCGTCATCAGCGCGGAGCAGGAGGTTTGCTACAAGTGCCACGGCGACGGAAACGTCGCCATGCCGCGGGTTGGGCGCCGAATCTCCAACGCCAACGTGCGCCTCCAGTTCAGCCCCTCGGCCGTCTCCATGCACCCCGTGGGCGTCTCCGGGCGCGCCACGGACGTTCCCAGCCTCCGCCCCGGCTGGACCACCTCCAGCACCATGCGCTGCGGCGATTGCCACGGCTCGGATTCCGGCGCCGGGGGCATCCACGGCTCGAGCCACCCCGGCCTCCTGGTCGCCGCCTATGAAACCCGCGATTTCACCAGCGAGAGCGCCGCGGCCTATGCCCTGTGCTACCAGTGCCACGACCGCGCCAGCATCCTCGAGAATCGCTCCTTCCCCGGGCACAAACTCCACATCGTCGACAAGCAGACGCCCTGCGCCGCGTGCCACGACGCGCACGGCATCGCCGCCGGCCAAGGGCGTCCTTCCAACAACTCCCACCTCATCAACTTCGCCACCGCCATCGTGCTGCCCGATCGCGTGACCGGAAAGCTCGAATACCGCGACACCGGCGGGTTCACCGGCGAGTGCTTCCTTTCATGCCACGGGGTCGACCACTCCCCGAAACGCTACCCGACCGGGCCGTAAGAGATAAATTGCCCATTTTTACACTTCCCATGATTGGGAATCACTGGTAAAGTGGTTCCCATCTGTGGGAAGTGTGCGATGTTCCATGCGGAAAATCGCGGAATGGCGCGAGATGTGGGTCGGGCACGGCATTTGCACCAGCGTAATGCGGATTGACCTTTTCTCGCTTCTGGAGGATTCCATGAACATCATGCTCGCCGCGCTGGTGGCCTGTGCTCTTTCGGGTCCGTTGCCGCTCGACCAGGATTCCAAGCAGCCGCCGAAGGACAAGCCGGCGCAGGAGCACCCGACGACCAACCAGCCGTCGAAGAAGCCGATGCCGTCGGGGCACCCTGGACTGAGCAACGAGCAGGTGGACTGGCCGCAGGCTCGCGTGGAGGACGTGAAGTCGATCGACGCGATCGTCTCGGCGTTCTACAAGATCCCCGCCGGCAACCCGGGCGAGGCGCGCGACTGGGGGCGCTACGCCTCGCTCTTCACGCCCGACGCCCGCATGGTGCCGGCGCGTTCCGACGATCGCGGCGGGGCGATGGTGATGTACGTTCCCATCGGGAAGTACATCGAGATGAACCAGAAGTACTTCGAGAAGGGCGGCTTCCTCGACACCGAAGTCCACCGCAGGGTCGACACCTTCGGGCACATCGCCCAGGTGTGGAGCACCTACGAATCGCGCCACAACGCCGACGAGAAGGAGCCCTACATCCGCGGCATCAACAGCATCCACCTGCTGAAGGACCACGACCGCTGGTGGATCGTCAACGTCTTCTGGGATTTCGAGACTCCCGGCAACACGATCCCGGCGCAGTACCTGCCCGAGGCCAAGCCCGAGGGCGCGTCCGACGCCGCCGCATCGGGCGCGGAACCCGAGGCGGAGCCCAAGAAGGAGTAGTCCGAACGTTCGGAGCCGCGTATGCCGACCAAGATCCTCCTCGTCGAAGACGAGCAACTGCTCCGCGAGTCCCTCGCTCAGCTCCTGGGCGAGGAGGGCTATCAGGTCGTGCAGGCGGCGGACGGCAAGGCGGGGTACGACGCCGTCATCGCCGAGCCCTTTGACCTCGTGCTCACCGACATCCGCATGCCGGTGATGGACGGGATCACGCTGCTCAAGCACCTGCAGCAGGTGATCCCGCAAACGCCGGTGATCGTGATCACCGCGTTCGGCACGGTGGAATCGGCGGTGAGCGCGATGCGGATGGGGGCGGCGGACTACCTGCTCAAGCCCGTGCAGTTCGAGGACGTGCTGATCCGCGTGAAGCGGGCGCTCGAGATCGGCGAGATGCGCCGCAACCGGAGCATCCTCACCGAGCAGCTGGCGTCGCAGTCGACGTTCCACGACCTGGTGGGCGAGTCGCCCGCGATGGCCGGGCTCTTCGCGCTGGTGAAAAAGCTCTCGGGCGTGTCGAGCAGCGTCCTGATCGTGGGCGAATCGGGCACGGGCAAGGAGCTGTTCGCGCGGGCGATCCACTACAACGGCATCACGCGCGACAAGCCCTTCATCGCCGTCAACTGCGGCGCGATCCCCGAGAACCTCATCGAGTCCGAGCTCTTCGGGCACCGCAAGGGCTCGTTCACCGGCGCGGTCAAGGACCGCATCGGCTACTTCGAGGCGGCCAACGGCGGGACGCTCTTCCTGGACGAGATCTCCACGCTTCCCATCCAGGTCCAGAGCTCGCTCCTCCGCGTGCTCGAGGAGCGGGTGGTCGTGCCCGTGGGCGACACGCGCCCGCGCCCGGTCGAGGTTCGGATCATCGCGGCCTCGAACCAGAACCTGCAGACCCTGTGCAAGGAGGGCAAGTTCCGCGAGGACCTGCTCTACCGCCTCGACGTGGTGCGCCTCCTGCTTCCGCCGCTGCGTCAGCGCCGCCAGGACATTCCCCTCCTGGCCCAGCACTTCCTCGACAAGTACACGCGGAAGATGAACAAGAACGTCACGGGCATCAGCAACGCCGCCATGCGGGCGCTGCTCAACCACGAGTGGCGCGGCAACGTGCGCGAGCTGGAGAACGTGATCGAGCGGGCCGTGATCTTCTCCGAGGGGCGCGACGTCGAGGCGTCGGACCTTCCCTTCCAGTCGGCCGCGACCGACGAGGACACGGGCGAGGACCTGAAGCAGGCGCTGATGCAGTTCGAGCGCCAGCACATCATCTACAGCCTGCGCCGGCACAACTACGACAAGGCCGAGACCGCCCAGCACCTGGGAATCGGAGTGTCGAGCCTGTACCGCAAGCTGGAGGAACTGCGGATCCCCAAGGACCTGCAGGACCAGGAGCGCGGCGTGAACACGCCGTAAGGAGGTTCGGGCCGGGCGATGCTGCGTCGGAAACTTCTCATCCGGATCGGCCTGCTGGTCGCCTGCTTTGTGGTGGGCGCCGCGGTGGCGGTGTACCTGCTGCAGGACGCGATCCCGGAGATCGACCGGATCAACCACGACGCGGTGGTGCTGGTCGACGGGATGCACGACCTGGACGACGCGATCGCGGAGATCGAGAACGCGCGTGACGGTCGTCCCCCCTCGGGCCCCCTGGACGCGGCAATGCCGGCCGAGCGGCTCCGGGCCGCCATGACGACGATCGGCGCGCACGAGGCGATCAAGATCAAGGACTCGCCGCAGGCCCGGGCCTACGCGGCCTTGAGCGAACTGCTCCCGGTGTTCGTGGAGCCCGGCAACACCGACGCCGCGGCCCAGCGCGAGAATCGCGTCCGGGTCCACGAGCTGCTGCGTGAACTGGCCAAGACCGCGCGCGGGTTCGTCGCCGCCGAACAGAAGGACTTCCACGGGTATTTCCGCTGGCTGGTGCTGGGGCTGACGCTGTCGGCCCTGGTGATGGTGAACGTCGCGGTCTTCGTGCTGCTGCGCACCGCGATGGTGGTGCTCAAGCCGGTGGGGCAGCTGGTGGAGGGAAGCCGCGAACTGGCCGCGGAACGCTTCGACCACCGCGTGAGCGTGGCGCCGGGGGACGAGTTCGGGGAGCTGGCGACCGCGTACAACCGCCTGGCCGAGCAGCTCCAGGCCAACGAGGAGCGCAAGGCCGAGACGCTGCGCCAGCTCGCGGTCACGCTGAACCACGACCTCAACAACGCGATGGCGACGATCGAGATGCAATTGTCGCTGGTGGGGCGTCAATCGGGCGGGAATCCGAACCTCGAGCGGTATTGCCGCGAAATACAGACGACTCTTTCGAGGATGAGCAAGACGGTGGCGTCGCTCAAGCACATCCGGCGCGTGGTCCTGACGGACTATGTCGACGGGCAGAAGATGGTGGACCTGGAGCGTTCGGTCGAGGAGGCGGGGGCGAACCCCTCCGCGTCGCCGACCGGCGCGCCGACGACGGGGACGAGATAGCGGCGTGCCGGGCCGACCGGCACACCGAATCGGAGCGGATCATGAAGAAGTCACTGGATTGGCACTACACGCCCTGGGGCCGGACCATCCTCTTCCTGGGGAGCATCCAGCTCGCGGTGCCCGTCTTGTTCCTGGTCTCGATCGCGCTGGGCGTGGGCACCTGGCTGGACTCCAAGCAGAACGCGACGGTGGCGCGCGAGTGGGTGTACGGCTCGTGGTGGTTCGTGGGGCTCATGGCGCTGGTCTGCATCAGCCTGATCTTCGCCGTCCTCACGCGCGTCCCGCTGAAGAAGAAGCACATCGGCTTTGTCACGGTCCACGCGTCGCTGGTGGCGCTGATCGCGGGCGGGTTCTGGTCGATGTGGGGGCGGGTCGACGGGCACCTCATGCTCCGCGAGGGGACCCAGGGGAACATCATCGAGACCGCCGAGCACCAGATCGAGGTGATGGAACCAAACCGCGGCGACTTCAACAGCCTGGGGGCCGTCCCCGCGCCCCTGGGGCGCAAGTCGCTCACGCTGGGGGGTGTTTCGTTCGAGGTGGTGGAGCGCTGGCAGAACTCAAAGGAAGACGAGGTCGTGGCCAACGACAGCCCCGTGCCGCTGCGCGCGGTGGACATTTCGCCGGTGGCCGGCCCGCAATCGGCGTGGGTGGGCCAGGAGAACCAGGCGGGCCCGGCGCCGACGCTGCTTGGGCTGAAGGTGGTGGTGCTCCCGGATGGCAGCGACTGGACTCCGCCCGCGCCCGACGCGAACCCCAAGGGCGACTTTGTCTTCACAGACTCGGGGCACACGCACGCGCTGGGCAACGTCGGCGACGAAGCGCTCCCGGGCTGGAAGATCACCGAGCTGAAACGCTTCACCCGCGCCATGGTGTCGGGCGACACGATCGTCGAAGGCCCCGCGACCTCGGAGGAAAACCCCGCGGTGCAGGTGACGATCAGCGACGGCAAGGGGACCACGGAGGTCCACACCGCCTTCGCCAAGTTCCCCGACATGATCATGGGAAGGACCGTCGAGGGCCAGGCCAAGTCCAACGCCACGCTCAAGAAGGGCAGCACCAGCGCCGGCGAGACGCTGGTCGTCTTCGGCAAGATCGACCAGACGAAGATCGGTTATGTCGGGATCGACGGCGTGGGGCGCGTCTTTGAGCTCGAGCCCCGCTACCCCGTCACGCTGCAATTCGACACCCGCGAGGTCACCATTCACCGCCAGCTCTCCCACGCCCACGTCGACACGCGCCTGGTCCAGGCCCCGGTCGCCAAGGACAACAGCCCCGCCATCCTCGTCCGTGTCGGAAGCTCCAACGAGCTCAAGACCATCGCGTGGCGCAACATGCTCCCCGTCACCAGCGACGGCGGACGACAGCTGGCGATCTACTACGGCCCGCGCCGCGCCCAGCTCCCGTTCACCGTCCGCCTCGACGATTTCCGAAAGATCGACTACCCCGGCACCGAGATGGCCATGGAGTATGAGTCTGAGGTCGGCATCATCTTCCCGGGACAGCCCGAGACCAAGTACGAAATCTACATGAACAACCCGTACGCCCACGGCCCGTGGAAGGTCTACCAGTCCGGGTTCAACGGCACCAACGTCTCGATCTTCAGCGTGATGCACGACCCGGGCCTCCTGCTCACGTACATCGCGTCCACGTTCCTCTGCATCGGTGTCTGCGTCACGTTCTATAGCCGTTCCATGAGCTGGGGACACCCGGGCATCCCGATCCGCCCGGAAGACCCCGTGAAGAAGGAGTCGAAAGATGTTCCGTCGACTGTTGCTCGTCACACTGTGGTGTCTGGCCCTGCTCCCGAGCCTGTCCAGAGCGCGGGCGGCTGACGCCGACCCCGGCATCGATCGCCTCGGCGCTCTGGCGGTGCAGGACGGCGGACGCGTCATGCCCCTCGAAGGCTTCGCGCGACGCTTCGCCGTCGACGTCACCGGCCGCTCGCGCTGGTCCTCCGGCGGTCCTGAGGGCTTCACCAAGCGCTCGTCCATGCAGCTCCTGCTCGACTGCATGTTCGACGGCAAGAAGATGCTCAACACCAAGGTCGTCACCATCGAGGACAAGCCGTTCAAGAAACTGATCGGCCTGGACCCCGAGCGCCGCTTCTTCAGCCCCGTCGAGCTCGCCAACTGCGCCGGGCTTGCCGAGCAGTTGAACGACTTTGAAAAGGCGCGCCAGAGCGACCCCGGCGTCTCGCCCACCAAGGACCAGCGCAAGGCCCTCGACGTCCGCAACGCCGCCAACCGCATCGCGGACTACTCCAGCGGCATGACGCTCCCCATCATCCCCTCGGGTCCGGGCCAGGCCTTCCGCCACGCCAGCGCGCTCACCGCCGACCCCGGCGCCGAGGCGGTGCAGGCCGCCTTCAAGGAGATCGGGCAGCTCTACACCGCCGGGCAGCCCATCACGCCCGCGGTCGAGAAGCTCGAGAGCGCCATCAACGCCATGGGCGCGCTCACGGAGAAAGACGCGCGCAACGTCAAGCTCGAACTCTTCTATGACAAGCACGATCCCTGGCGCATGACCGCCTATTTCTACGGGCTGGCGCTGGTGTTCTTCGGATTCTCGCGTCTCTTCATGAAGAACATCATGGTCACGCTCGCCCTCACCGCCACCTTGCTCGGGATCGGCGAGCACGTCCTGGGCGTCGTCCTCCGCGTCATGATCCTCGACCGCGCGCCGGTCAGCAACACCTTCGAGTCGCTCCTCTGGATGGGCCTGGTCGGCATCGCCATTGGCCTGGTCTTCCAGCTCGTCAACAAGCGCAGGGGCTACTACCTCTTCGGCGGCGTGGCGGCGGCCTTCATCTCCGTCCTCTTCGCCGGCCTTGTCCCGCTCACCGACCGCACCAACTCCCTCCCCGCCGTCCTCCGCTCCAACTTCTGGCTCATCATCCACGTCCTCACCATCGTCGCCAGCTACGGCGTGCTCGCCGTCTCCGCCGTGCTCGGCCACGCCTATCTCATCAAGGACGTCATCCTCAACAAGCGCGACGAGGCCAGCCGCCTCCGCTCCGCCGCCCTGGTCGTGCAGACCTATCGCACGATCCAGGTCGGGCTGATTCTGCTCACCGCGGGCACGATCCTGGGCGGCGTGTGGGCCGCCGAGTCCTGGGGACGCTTCTGGGGCTGGGACCCGAAGGAGACCTGGGCGCTCATCAGCATCCTCGTCTACTTCGCCGTCCTCCACGCCCGCTACGTCCGCTGGATCGAGGACTTCGGACTCGCCGCTTCCGCGGTGCTCGGCATGGTCGTGATCGTTTGGACGTTCTACGGCGTGAACTACGTCATGGCCACGGGCCTGCACAGCTATGGCTTCGGCTCCGGCGGCGAAGTCTGGGTCGGTCTCTGGGCCGCCCTCGAACTTCTCTTCCTCGCCGTCTGCTGGGTCCGCTCTCGCAGCCTGAAGAGCGCCGCGGCGCTCAACAAGCCGCAGGCGGCCTAGCGATCGCCCGCGACCGGAGCGAGCCTCGCTTCGTTCGCCGCCAAGGAACATCACGCTTCAAGGCCCGCGCCCGCGGGCCTTTTTTCATGCATGCCGCGGGGCGCGATCCGGGCTGGTTTCACGCGCACGAAGACCGAGCGCTCCCGCGCGAGTGAGCTACTTCATCGAATCAAGAATCCAATCGCACACCTCGCGGACGGCGCCCCGCCCGCCCGGGAGCGAGGTGATGAGCCTTGCGCCCGCGAGCGCCTTGGGGTGCGCGTCGCGCACCGCGATCGACACCCCCACGCGCGCAAAGCAGGGCAGGTCGTTCACGTCGTTGCCGACGTAGATCACCCTCGCGCCGTCGAGCTTCCGCTCGGTGAGCAGCGCGTCGAGCGTCGGGAGCTTGTCCTTGTGCCCGTGGGCGCAGGGGATCTTGAGCTTGTTGCAGCGGGCGGCAACGACAGGGTTGGTTTCGCTGGAGAGCACGAAGACGGGAAAGCCCGCGTCGCGGAGCAGGCCCAGCCCCCAGCCGTCGGAGCGATTGCACGTCACGGACTCCGTGCCGTCCTGGTGGACGATCACGGTGTTGTCGGTCATGACGCCGTCAAAGTCGAGGACCAGGAGCGAGAACTCGCCCGGCTTCATGGGGCGTTCGGAGAGTGGGATGGGCATGGAGCGAGGGTATCGCGCCGGCTACGCCGCGGGCTTGAAGCGGTTGAGGAACTCTTCGCGTTGCTCGGGCGAGAGGCGCGAGAGGTAGGCGTCGAGGCTTCGTTGCCAAGCGCCGGCCGCCAGGTCGGAAGGGGCGCGGAGCAGGTCCGGCTCCCAGCGAACCGACGCGACCGGCTCGTGGCGAGCGCCCCCGGCACGCTGCAGCGCGACGCGATGGGCCGCGATCTCCTGATCGATGATGACATCCAGGCCGAGGTTCTCGCGGACGATTCGGCTGGCGGCGGAACCCAGGATGCTGCGCCAGTCGTCGTCGGAGAGCAGGGCGCCGATGGCGTGGGTGAACGCGTCGGCCTCGCCGGTGACGCGCAGCCCTGTCACGCCGTTCTGCACGACGTTTCCCAGCCCCGGCGATTCGGCGACCACGACCGAGGCGCCGGTCGCCATCGCCTCGAGCACCGTCTTGGGATGACCTTCCAGCTCCGACGCCTGCGCGTAGATCGCGCAGCGCGACATGTGTTCCAGCAGTTCGCGGTGGGCGATCCGCGGCATGAACTCGGCTTTGATGCCACGGGCGGAGGCCAGCTGCTTGAGCCGCCCTTCCTCCGGGCCGGTGCCGATCACACGCAGCGTCACCTGCTCGCGCAGATTCTCCGGGAGATTCGCGATCGCCTCGATCAGCAGATCGACCCTCTTGCGGATCGCCAACTGTCCGGCGTAGAGCACCAGGCCCGCCTGACGCTCGGTCGCCTCGCGGAACGGCACGTCGGTGATGACATAGTTCGGCACCAGGCGCGTCCCCGAGTCATCCAGCCCATAGCGCCACTCCAGATCCTCGATCATCTCGCGAGTCGTGCCCACGATCAGGTCGGCGGCCTTGCAAAGCTCGCGCTCCACCACCCCCGCGTCGAGCGCCGCGGTCGAGTTGGCGCCCTGCTCGCGGGCCACAAAGCGCGACCAGAGATATCCGCCGCGCGCGATAAGGGCGACGCGCTTGCCGTGCTCCGATCGCAGCCGCTCCGCGATGCGCACCGCCACCACCCCGCTGGCGAGCTGATTGGTCTTCACCACGACCGACCGCGATTCGGAGCACAGGGCCGCAACCCGATCGGGAACCGTGGCGGCGTACTCCGCCCGCGTTCGTTTCTGCTCGTTGCAGACCAGCTTCACGCCGGGTCCAAGCTCGACCGCGTGGACCGCGTCCTCCGAGCCGTACGTCACCAGGATGATCTGCCCGTAGTACGGACGCAGGCGCTCGTACATCGCCCACTCGCGGTCGAGCATCCCCGTGGTCTTCCAATCGTGGAGAGACACCCCCGAGGTGAACGCCAGAACCAACGTGTCGGCGATCCGTTCCGCCATGCGGACACTCCGAGAGGCGCGGCCATCGCGCGGTCGTGACTGCGTTTATCGGCACGCGGACCCGTCTTCATCATTCGGGGCCGGAAATACACCCCCACCCGCCGGGTGTTTCCCGGATGGGCCGGGCCAGGGTCGCCAACCCCAAAAAGCAACAGGACCCGCCCCCGGAGGCGGGTCCTGCATGCACTTGAGGATCGTGAAGGCGACTCAGGCGGCCCGCGGGCCGTCGTCGTCAAACTCGTTGTTCATCATGGTCCGCAAGGCGTCCAGGCGGCGCTGAGCCTCTTCGAGGGCCTGCTCGGCCGGGTGCATCGTGCGGCTGCGGCGGTCCTCATGGAACCGCGGCGTCCAATGACCAGCGCCCGCGCGCGGGAAGGGGAACGGTTCGTCGTTGTCGGTCGTGCGATCGAACGTTCGCAGTTTCAGGGCTTGCATCGTCGAATCCCTCCGAGGCTTGGCCTGCCCATCCATGGCAAGCTCTCAACCTAGATCATGCGATCTCCGAGCGTCATCGTCCGCCCGTCCGCGCGAGTTCAGCTCTTTTGCCGTTCGCGCTCTCCCAACTTCCCATACAACTCGCCGGGATGACACGCACGGCACGGGCCAAGGTCCGAAACCCCGGCTCACCACCACGAATCGTCCATTTCTTGAGTGAAACGTGAACGTGGGCAAACTTGCGCGTTTATGATCGTCCGATAACTGGATTGATTGACCAATTCGCGGCCAATCAGTGGAACAGGCCTGTTCTTATCGGACTATTTCTTGCCGCGCAGCCACGTCACCTTGGGCTCCGTGCCCTTCAATACGCGCGACAAATTGGCGCGGTGCTTGAAGATTACGACCAGCGCCAAAGCCGCGCTGGTGAGCACAAACGGCAGGCCGGAACCGACCGGGTCGACGCCCCGGGCCATGAGCAATCCCACCACCGCGACCGGCAGCGCCGCCGCCGCCAGCACCGACGACAGCCCGACCATCGACCACAGCCAGAGCGAGGCGAACCACACGATCGCGGCCGCGAATCCCGCGAGCGTGAGCGCGGGGAAGACGCCCAGGAGCGCGCCGAGCGCCGAGGCAACGCCCTTGCCCCCTTTGAAGCCGATCCACGGGCAGAACATGTGCCCCAGGATGGGAGAGATCATGACGAGCAGCCAGTGCCAGGCGTGATGAGCCGGAAGCGAAAGCGATCCCGTGCCGCCGGAGAGGAGGCCATAGGCGAGCGTGGGTGCCAGCCCCTTGAGCAGATCGAGGGCGAAGACCGTGAGACCGGCCCTTCGCCCGAGCACGCGTCCGACGTTGGTGGCGCCGATGTTCCCCGAGCCGTGCTTGCGGATGTCGACGCCGCGAGCGCGCGCGACCAGCAGCCCGAACGGGATCGAGCCGACCAGGAAGGCCACGAGCGCGGAGCACGCGACCACGATGGGCGATTGCCAGTTCACAAGGACGGAGCGTACCGCGGCCTTCGGGCGTCCGCACGAGTCCGTCACGGGCTCGCCTCAACGTGTTAGTGTACACTATAGCAAGCCCCGCGGCGTACACTCGCGCCGTCGGGTCATCCGCCCCGGAGGCGATCCCATGCTCGCCGGCCAGCTCCCCCCGTGTCCGCACCCCCTCCGCCCGCCGCTCCTTCACCTCGCCGGCCTGACGTTCAAGCGCGCCGATGCCGCCGACGAACTCCGCCAGGTCCACGAGCTCAACTACCTCACGTTCGTCCGCGAGATCGGGCAGCACGACGACCCCGGGCGCCCGGCCCTGGTCGACAAGTTCCACGAACGCAACCTCTACCTCATCGCCAAGCGCGGCCCGGAGGTCGTGGCGATGCTGGCGGTCCACGATCGGCCGCCGTTCTCCGTCGCGTCGCGCCTGGATGACCCCACGTGGATCGATCGCCATTGCCCGCGCCCCCTGGAAGTCCGCCTGCTGGCGGTGCGCCCCACCGAACGCAAGAGCGTCGTGCTCCCGGGCCTCCTCCTGCTGCTCTACCGGCACGCCGGCGACGCGGGATATTCGCACCTGCTCGCGTCGGGCGTACGCCGGCAGCTCGGCATGTACCGCAAGCTCGGCTTCGAAGCGATCGGGCCGGAGCGACCGTCGGGGAACGCGTTCTTCACGCCGCTCGCCATGGCGGTCGACGACCTCCCCGCGCCCATGCGCCGGATCGCGGCGCGACTGGAGCAGCACGCGGCCATCGACGAGAAACCCACGCCGGCGGAGCGCGTGATCTCGCTGCTCCCCGGGCCGCCGGAGTTCTCACCCGAAGTCGAGCGGGCCCTGACGGAGCGCGCGATCTCGCACCGGACCCCGGCCTGCGTCGCACGCTT
>JABWBC010000094.1 GCA_013360695.1 Phycisphaerales bacterium | reverse complement strand
GGGGCGGCGGCGGCAGCGACTCGGGCAGCATCTCGAACACCTGCTTCCCGGGGGCGAAGGCCTGTCCGGATCCGACCGGCACGCTGCTCTGCGAGTTGGCCGACGACCCCGCCACCGGCTGCAAGGGGTCCACGGCCTGTGCGCCCTGCGAGCTGCCCCACGCCAAGGCGAAGTGCGCCGACCCCAGCGGCTGCGCCGTAGAGACCTGCGACACCGGCTGGAACGACTGCAACACCGACCCGAGCGACGGCTGCGAGACCAGCCTGCAGAACGATCCGCAGAACTGTGGCGTGTGCGGCACCGACTGTTCCGTCACGCTGAGCCAGAGCGCGGTGTGCATCGACGGAACGTGCGTCGAGAACCCGTGCTCTCCGCCCATCATGGGCAATTGCGACAAGAACCCGGCGAACGCCTGCGAGGTCAACCTCACCACCGACAACAACAACTGCTCGTTCTGCGGGAACACTTGCAAGCTTCCCCACGCCACCTCGAAGTGCGAGGCCAACCCCAGCGGGTACCCGGTGGCGCGCTGCGTGGTGCAGGACTGTGACACCGGGTGGGAGGACTGCGACGGCAAGGCCGCGAACGGCTGCGAGAGCAGCGCCGACACCGACCCCTCGAGCTGCGGCGGCTGCGGCAAGAAGTGCAACGCGACCAACGGCACCGCCGGCTGCGTCGCCGGCAAGTGTCAGCTGCTCTGCAACGCCGGCTGGGGCAACTGCGACGGCAGCAGCGACAACGGCTGCGAGACCGAGGTGGCGACCCACGTTTCGCACTGCGGGGCCTGCGGCAACGTCTGCTCGGCCACGAACGGCACCCCGACCTGCGTCGCGGGCAAGTGCGGGACGGGCAGCTGCGGCACCGGATACTCGGACTGCGACGGCACACCGGGCTGCGAGACCAACACCGCCAGCGATCCGACCCACTGCGGCAAGTGCACCACGGCGTGCAGCGGTACGCCCAACGGGTTCGCGACCTGCGCTTCGGGTGTGTGCGGGGTGGGCTGTTCGGCCGGGTTCTCGACCTGTGGCTCGGGCACCACCTGCTTCGACACCACCCAAGACGCCGCGCACTGCGGCGCTTCGTGCACGGCGTGCCCTGGGCCCACCGGGGGCAACGGTGCGCCCGCTTGCGCCGGCGGCTCGTGCACGGTCGCCTGCAACCCGGGCTTCACCAAGTGCGGGAACCGCTGCGTGGACTTGAAGACCACCGCCGACAACTGCGGAACCTGCGGCAAGGTCTGCACCGCCGCCATGGGCGGGACGGCCGTCTGCGTGAACAGCCAGTGCGACGTGACCTGCCCCGGTGGCGTGGCCGAGTGCAACGGCCAATGCGTGGACGTGTACTCGAACTCGAGTCACTGCGGGCAGTGCAACAAGACGTGTGGCTACGGCCAGAAGTGCGAAGGCGGGGCCTGCGTGTGCCCCTCTTGGCTGCCCAAAGAGTGCGGGCCGTACTGCGCGCCGCAGTGTTGCGAGAGCAAGGACTGCAGCCCCGGGAAGAAGTGCGATTGGGGCTGGTGCAAGTGACGCCGGGTCAGCGCCGGTAGGCCGCCGGGTCGATGGCCAAGCGCTTGAACAGCTCGTAGAGCGCGGCGCGGCGGCACCACGACCTCGGCGGTTTCGACGCGTGCGACCTTGGTCGCCTTCCAGCCCTTGTCGCTGGAGTTGGCGTCGTAGCGGACGTGCGAGCCGTCCTTCAGCACGCGGAAGCCATCACCCTCGATGACGCTGAAGTGGACGAAGATGTCCTGGCCTTCGGGTCCGACGATGAAGCCGAAGCCCTTGCGAGGGTCAAACCACTTGACCACGCCCTCAACGCCGCTGATCGATTGGGGAGTCTGCTCGCTCACGGTGCGATCCTCGTGCACCTGTCGTCCACGCTGGGCTCGGCGCGACATGCACGCCGCCAGCCGCCAACGGGCGTCCCGCCGCCAACGCGGCGGAGCATCGCTTCTCCTCGCGCGGGCGCCACACACGCCCACGTCTCCCGACGGCACCCAATCACGCCCACGAGACCGGGATCACAAGGCAGAGTAACGACTCCGCCATCCAATCGCAAGCCGACCACCGGGGATCGCCCCCGGCGGTCGGTGAAATTACGAACAAAGAGCAAACTTATCGGAACTGATTACGTGGCTGATCAGCGGCCGGCGGGCGCCGGCTGCGAGGGCTGCCCGCCGCCGGTCTTCTTGGCCTCATCGAGGAGCACGGCCTTGCGGCTGAGCTTGATGCGGCCCTGGTCGTCAACGAGGATGACCTTGACCTTTACCACATCGCCCACGCGCACCACGTCGCCCACGCTCTTGACGTAGCCGTCCGCGAGCTCGGAGATGTGGCACATGCCGTCGGTCCCCGGCGCCAGTTCGATGAACGCGCCGAAGTCCTTGGTGCTGACGACCTTGCCCGTGTAGATGCTGCCGACCTTGATCTCGGCGCACATCGCCTCGATCTCCTGGCGGGCGCCCTCAATCGACTCGTGGTTCGGGCCGGCGAGCGTGACGCTGCCGTCGTCCTCGACGTCGATGGTGATGCCGTGCTTGTCCTGCAGGGCGCGGATCATCTTGCCGCCCGGGCCGATCAGCTTGCCGATCTTCTCCGGGTCGATCTGGATGGTGACCAGGCGCGGCGCGAGCGGCGAGATCTCCGGGCGCGGCGAGGCGATGATGCCTTCCATGATCGAGATGATCTGGAAGCGACCTTCCTTGGCCTGGGCCAGGATGCGCTCGATCTGCGACAGCACCAGGCCGCGAGTCTTGAGGTCGAGCTGGATGCCGGTGATGCCCTCGCGGGTGCCGGCGACCTTGAAGTCCATGTCGCCGAAGAAGTCCTCCTCGCCGATGATGTCGGTGACGAAGAGCTCGTTCTGGTCGTTGTCATCGGCGAAGCGGCCGACGGAGATGCCGGCGCAGACGCCCTTGATGGGGACGCCGGCGTCCATGAGCGCCAGGCAACCGCCGCACACCGACGCCATCGACGACGACCCGTTGGACTCGGTGATATCGCTGACGACGCGGACGGTGTAGGGGAATTCGTCGGGGCTGGGGAGCACGCCAAGGAGCGAGCGCTCGGCGAGCGCGCCGTGTCCGATCTCGCGCCGCCCCGGGGCGGCGATGCGCTTCACCTCACCCGTGGAGAAGGGCGGGAAGTTGTAGTGGAGCAGGAACTTCTTGGAGTACTCGGGGAGCAGGCCGTCGACGATCTGCTCGTCCTTGCCCGTGCCGAGGGTGACGGAGCAGAGCGACTGGGTCTCGCCGCGCTGGAAGAACGCCGAGCCGTGGGTGCGTGCGAAGACGCCGACCGCGCCGGTGATGGGGCGGATTTCCAGGGGCTTGCGGCCGTCGGCGCGGAGCTTCTGCTCCACGATCAGGCGACGCGTGACCTTTTCCTCGAGGCGGCGGAAGGCTT
Organism: Phycisphaerales bacterium; assembly: GCA_013360695.1. Lineage (GTDB taxonomy): Bacteria > Planctomycetota > Phycisphaerae > Phycisphaerales > UBA1924 > JABWBC01. Next base: position 10,423 of record JABWBC010000094.1, on the reverse strand, counting down.
CCTTGGCCTGCGTGCGGGCCTTGTTGGTTTCGAGATACTGCCCGTAGTTGCCGTCGAGCTTGAGGGCAAAGTGGGTGTCGAGCATTTCCTTCTTGATCTGATCGACGCGCTCGTTGCGGGCCTGCTTGCCCGGGATCTTGCGGGCCTCGAGCATGGCGCTCTCGGCGAGCTGCTTGACCTTCGCGGTGATTTCCGGGCTGGGCAGGTGAAGTTCGCCCGCGACCTTCGGACGACCAACCTTGGCGGCCAGCTCGTCGATCAGGCCGAGCACCTGCTTGATGGCCCGGTAGCCGAATTCCATCGCGCCCAGCACGCCGGCCTCGTCGACCTCAGCGGCGCCGACCTCGATCATGTTGATGCCGTCCTTGTGTCCGGCGAGCACGAGGTCGAGATCGGAGTAATCAAGCTGGCTGATCGTGGGGTTGATGACGTACTGCGGGCCGGCCTCGGTGTGGATGCGGCCCACGCGGACGGTCGCGGTCGGGCCCTCGAAGGGGATGTCCGAGATCGCCAGGGCGGCGGCGGCGGCGGTGCCCGCGAGCACATCGGCGTCGTTCTCGGTGTCGTGGCTCATCACGAACACCTGCACCTGCACCTCGTCCAAGAACCCATCGGGGAAGAGCGGGCGCATCGGGCGATCGATCATGCGCATCGTGAGGATTTCCTTCTCCGATGGCGGACCTTCACGCTTCTTGAAGCCGCCCGGGAACTTGCCGGCGGCGGAGGTCTTCTCGCGGTAGTCGACCGTGAGCGGGAAGAAATCGATGCCTTCGCGAGGCGCGGCGCGGAGCGCGGTGGCGAGCACCGTGGTGCCCGCGTAGCTGGCCATGACGGCGGCACCGGCCTGGCGGGCGACGACGCCCGTCTCCAGGATCAGCTCGCGCCCGCCAAGCTCCATCGAAACGCGAACGACGCCCGGGAGCTGGGTGACTTTGTATTCAGACATTCGGGAGAATCCTCTGACCATGCCGGACCAAATGGTCCGAGCCGTGCGCACACCGACGGGCGCTCGCGATCTTCGCGGGCGGACACATCGGCAACGAACCGGGATGGATCGAGGAATGGGCGAAACCTTGCCGCAACAAAGAAACGTGGGCGCGGTTCGGTCCCGTCATGGACCCGGAGGCAGAGGCAAGGCGCACGTCTCATACTCCGGAGAGTTGAGAGGTGCAACTTGCCCGCTGCCACGAGGCCCTTCGACCATCCCGGAAAACAAGCGGCCCGCTGCCGGGATGGCAACGGGCCGGAAAGGTCTTACTTACGCAGACCCAGGCGAGCGATGAGAGCCTGGTACGCCTGCGTGTCGGTGCGCGCCAGGTAGCGGAGCAGCCGGTTGCGCCGGCCGACCATCATGATCAGCCCGCGACGGCTGTGGTTGTCCATCTCGTGCGACTTCAGATGCTCCGCGACGGAACTGATCTTCTCGGTGAGCATCGCGATCTGGACCTCGGGCGAGCCCGTGTCCTTGTCGTGACGGCGGTTGCTGGAGACGACCTGCTGACGGCGTTCAAGTTCGATGGCCATGCCTCAACCCGGCTTCCTGGCCCGCGAACGGGCCGTGGTTCTTGAAAGTTTGGAACGCATAAAGACTAGTCCCCGCCGGTCCGCCGATCAACCCGCCCGCGCGATCCCGATATTGATAAACCCCGAACAGGACGCGGACACCGCGATAATTCCGCCTACCCTCGGGCCATGCTCAGCATTTCCCAGCGCGTGAAGTCTCTCAAGCCATCCGTCACGGTCGCTTTCATGAACCGGGCCAAGGCAATGAAGGCCCAGGGGCTGGACGTTCTTTCGTTCGCCGCGGGCGAGCCGGACTTCGACACGCCAAGCGCGATCAAAGAGTCGGCGATCACGTCGCTCAGGGCCGGGAACACCAAGTACATGCCCACGCTGGGCGACCCCGCGTCACGCGGCGCGATCGCCAAGAAACTCACGGAAGAGAACGGCATCCCCAACTGCACGCCCGAGCACATCGCGATCGGATCGGGCGGCAAGCACTCGCTGTTCGTCGCGCTGCACGTCCTCCTCGACGAGCCCAAGCCCGGCGAAGCCCGCCAGGAAGTCCTGCTCCCCGTTCCCGCGTGGGTCAGCTACGCCCCGATCGCGGAACTCGCCGGCGGCAAGGTCGTCGAGATCCAGACCTCGCCCGACTCGGGCTTCAAGATGACGCCCGACCAACTCCGCAAGGCGATCACCCCCAACTCGCGCCTGCTCATCCTCAACTCGCCCAGCAATCCGTGCGGCACGATGTACTCGCCCGACGAACTCCGCGCCATCGGAAAGGTCGTCGCGGAAGCAAGCCGCACCATCGCGCCCGACCTCACGATCCTCAGTGATGAGATCTACGAGAAGATCGTCTACGGCGGGATCCCCCACTTCTCCATCGGTTCCATCCCGGAGATCGCCGAACGCGTCATCACGCTCAACGGCTTGTCCAAGGCTTATGCCATGACCGGCTGGCGTGTCGGATACACAGGCGCCAGCGGAGCGTTCGGCCTGGAGTTCACCAAGGGCATGGCGACGCTGCAGGGACAGATGTCGACCAACATCACGTCGTTCGTCTATGCCGCCATTCCGACGGCGCTCAAGGAATGCGCGGCGGAGGTCGAGAAGATGCGCGATGCGTTCGCGGCCCGCGGCACGCTCATCAACAAGCGGCTGGCGGCGATCCCGGGCGTGCGCCCGATCCCCGCGACCGGCGCGTTCTATGCCTTCCCCGATGTCTCCAGGCTCTTCGGAAAGACCACGCCCGCCGGCAAGCCGCTGCGCTCCGCGATGGAGTTTTCCGAGGCGCTCCTGGCGGAGAAACTGGTGGCGGCGGTGCCCGGCGAAGACTTCGGCGGTTGCGGCGGAAACCACCTGCGCTTCTCGTTCGCCTGTTCGGAGGATCAGATCAACAAGGGCATGGACCGCCTGGCGGACTTCGTCGCGGGCCTGAAGTAATCAGCTGCGGGCCCGGGCATTTGCCGCGCGCTCGTACGCCTCATTGATCAGTTCGCGCAGTGTGCGCGACAGCGTCGACTTCACCTCGTCCATGCCCGGGCATCGCTTGCCCAGTTCGGCCTTGAGGCTCGTCACCGGGCGACCGCCCAGACCGCACGGCACGATCAGGCGGAAGTGATCGAGATTCGTGGTCACGTTGAGTGCCAGGCCGTGCATCGAGATCCACTTGCGGACGCGCACGCCCATGGCGGCGATTTTCGCGTTCGGAGTCGCGGCGGATTCGAGCGTCGACGCGTCCTCGCCGTCGGCGTGAAGAGCGTCGTCTCGCTCGCGCACGGTCCACACGCCCGTCGCCTTGGGATCGCGTGTGCATGACACGCCGAACGCGGCGCAGGTGCGGACGACGGACTCCTCCAGCAGTCGCATGTAATCGTGGAGTCCGAGGTTGAGCAGGTTGAGATCAAGGATCGGATAGACGACCAGTTGGCCCGGGCCGTGGTAGGTAATGTCGCCGCCACGGTCGGTGCGTTCGACGCTGACACCCTCACGCTCGAGGAGTTGGGGCGTGGCGACGAGATGGTTCATCGCGCCGGCACGGTTGCTGACGGTGACGACGGGGTCGTGCTCCACCAGGAAGATGATGCCGGCCATTGGCGTGATCGACGGATCGATGTCCCGCACCTCGCGGGCGGCCAGCACGCCGTCGGCGGTCTGACGCTGCAACTCGAAGGCGGGTGCGTACGCGAGCCGACCGAGGTCGGTGAACTCGAGGATGAACGGCATGGTCGCCACGCAGGATGTTAGGTCGTGGGTCGCGTGTCGCGAGCGAAGCCGATTCACACTCATCGGACCGGCGGGGATTCGGGGACACCTCGGCGCGTCGGGGTTGGCACGAGCACTGCTCTGGAAAGCGGTGCCCCCAAAGACCGGGCCACCCAAATCCCCGACCGCTATCATCGCCCATGGCAGAAGTTCATCCGACGGCATCGGTCTCAAAGGAAGCACAACTGGGCTCCGGCGTGGTGATCGGACCGGGCTGCGTGATCACGGGGCGCGTCACGATCGGCGACAACGTGCGCCTGATCGGCAACGTGTATGTGCAGGGTCCGTGCTCGATCGGCGCCGGAACGATCGTGTATCCGTTCGCGTGTCTTGGCTTTGAGCCGCAGGATTACAAGTTCAAGCCCGGGCAGGCGACGCCGGGCGTGGTGATCGGGAGCGAGTGCCTGATCCGCGAGCACGCGACGGTACACTCGGCGACCAAGGCCGAACGCCCCACGATCGTGGGCGACCGCGTGTTCATGATGGTGGGCTCGCACGTCGGGCACGACGCGCGCCTCGGCAACAACGTCATCCTCGTCAACGGCGCCACGATGGGCGGGCACTCCGAGGCCCACGACAATTCCACGATCGGCGGGCATTGCGGCATCCACCAGTTCACACGCATCGGGCGCCTCGCCTTCCTCTCCGGCGGGATCGGCGTCTCGATGGACGTTCCGCCCTTCTGTATGGCGCCCGATCGCCAGCGCATCGCGGGCATCAACCGCGTGGGCATGCGTCGCTCGGGGCTCGCACGCGAAGAGATCACCGCGGTCGATCGTGCGTTCCGCGAAGTCTTCCGCGTCCACCTGCCCAAGGCCGACATGATTGCGAAGCTGGAAGAGCTCTCGCGCTCGTCGCCCGCGGTGGGCGAGATGCTGACGTTCGTGCGCGAGGCCAAGCGCGCGATCTGCCCGGGCCCGGGGCGTCCGCCTCGGCTGCTCGCGTCGTGGCTCAACCTGCGTCGTCGCGGCGGGTTGAACAACCCGCTGGATGAATCCGACGACGAATCCATGTAAACTCGCGCGAGTCTCGCACGGAGGGAGATCGCGTGACGACGCCCGGCCTTGGATCCATGCGCCTGTGTGTGCTCGCCAGCGGCTCGAGCGGCAATTGCTCGGCGCTCGTCATTGGCGAGGGTGACGACGCCGAGGTCGTGCTGATCGACCTGGGGCTCTCGCCGCGCCGCACGCGCAGGGAACTGGGAGCGATCGGGATCGACTTTTCCCGCGTTCGCCGTGTGCTCCTCACGCACTTTGACTCGGACCATTTTCACACGGGCTGGATCGGAACGCTCCCGCGACACATGACGCAGCTCGTGCACCGGCGCCATCTCGGGCGCGGCGAGCGCGAGAACGTGCTCGCCAACGTGAGCGAGCCTTACGACGGGCCGATCCAGCTCAACCGCGTCACGATCCACCCGCACGTCGTGCCGCACGATGAGCTTGGCTCGGTGTCGTTCCGCTTCGAGGCGGCGGGCGGCGGGACGCTGGGCTTTGCGACCGATCTCGGGCGTGTGACCGGCGAGTTCATCAATCACCTGGCCGCGGTCGATGTCCTGGCGATCGAATCCAACTACTGCCCGCGGATGGAGCATGAATCGAACCGCCCGGACATCCTGAAGAAGCGCGTGATGGGCGGCAAAGGGCACCTCTCCAACCAGCAGAGCGCCGAGGCGGTGCGCCGGATCGCGCCACGCGAGCACGTCGTCCTGCTGCACCTGTCGCGCCAGTGCAACACGCCCGAGCTGGCCGCCGCCGGGCACGCGGGGCGGGCGTACCAACTGACGATCTCGCGTCACGACCAGCCCACGCCCTGGATTCCGATCGCGCCGTCGTGTCAGCCCCGCGTCGTCTCGCGCGTTGCCGCTACGCTGTTCGACTGATGGGTCCACACGCCAGCCCAGTTCTGCCCTCCGGTTCCGCGGGTTCGCACGGCACGATCGCCGCGCTGGCGATGTCGCGCCCACGGGCCTCGGCGTGGTCGCGCTTTTCCGATAGCATTCGGCGCATGCTGGGCCTGCACCCGACGCTTGTCGTCTCGGGCGTCCGATACCGCGAACGCGGGCGCGAATCACTCCGCCGCGCCCTGTCGTCACGCGGCTCGGGCGTGAAGGAATACGACGTCGAGTTTCCCGACGGCAAGCGCACACGAATCCGATGCACGCCCGATCGCCTCTACGCCGATCTCTCCGGGCCGCTGCTCTCGCCCGCGTATCTCGCGTGCGACCCGCTCATCAGACCGGGCATGCGTCTGCTCGACGCCAGTTGTGGCACGGGATACGGCGCGGCATGGCTGGCGGAGCGTGTCGGTCCGAGCGGCGCCGTCGTCGCGCTCGACCGCGATCTCGAATCGATCCGCTTTGCGCGCCTTCGCTATCCGCTCGGCAACGTGTCGTTCGAGCCCGGCGGAATCGAGAGCGTGATGGGCGAGACCGACGGGGCGTTCGCCGGCGTCTTGGCGTGCGGCGTGCCGCTGCGCGGGCAGGACGCGACTCGGATCGTCGGCGAGTGGTGGCGGCTCATCGCGCCCGGCGGCTGGCTGCTGGTCGTCGCGCCGCTCTCGACCGAAACACCCACCGGCCTCGGGGCGATCGACGCACGCGATCTGCTGGCCCGCGCGATCGTGGGCTCTCCCGTCGACGATGACGCGAAGGAGACGCGGACGATCCCCGGGCTCTCCACGCACGCCGCGTGGCTGGTCCGCAAGCCGCCGGCGCCGGGAGCGATCGCGTGAGCGCTCGCGAGAACCTCACGCTCTCGATGTCGGGCTTCGGCGCCACCCGCGCCACGCGCCGCGTCATCCTCGACTGGTTCGAGTTTCTGGGCGGCCGCCCCGGCGAGGTCGTGTACGTCGACGGCGGGTCGGACCGTGCTTCCATGTCGCGCCTTGTCGCGCTGGTGCAGGAGGGTCTGATCGATCGCCTCGAACTTCTGAACCCCGCGCACTTCGAGAACGATTTTCATCGGTGCTACATCCAGGAGTACCGCTCGGGTCTGCTCGCGAGCAACGCTTGCGTCATGTTCGTCAAGCCCGACACGCTCCCGTTCCGCGTGGGGCATGATTCATGGCTCGAGGAAGACCTGCGCACACTCGACAAGCCCAACGTGTTCGCGATCACGCTCGGGCATCTCATAGCGCCCCCACTCGGTGCCAACGAGGGGTATCTCTCGCACGACTTTGCGAGCCTCAATTTCTCGCTCATGAAACGCGAGAGCTTCATGCAGGCGATGCGGGGCGAGATCGGCGCGTTCATCGACTCGAACTTCCGCGCCGAGTTCCCCGCCCACATCCGGTGCGAGGAGAAGTACCGGCGCGCCCTCATCGAGTGGGCATGGCAATCGCACTGCAAGCGCCACGGGCTCGTCACGCTCTCGCGCCCCGAATCACGCGAGTGGACCATCTTCCACCTCAACAAGTCGGGCGGCAACCTGCTCTCGCTCCGCGATCGGTACCGCGCCCGCGACGGCGTTGAACTCTTCTTCGACAAGCCCTTTGCGCTCTATCGCCCGCCCGACGTGGGCTTGAAGAAGCTCGGCAAGTCGATCGAGAACGCGGTGCGCCGCGTGCGCAAGGGCGGCCAGTAACCTCAACCATCGCGCTTCAGTTCGCCCGTTTCCAGTTTGGAGACCAGCGAGTCCCATCCTTCGACGCGCCCCAGTCGCTCCGCGACGCGCACGCGCCGGCGCGTCGGCCGCCAGTCAAAGAGCAGCGTCTTCAGGTATCTCCGCCTTGCCCGCGTGCGTTGCGCCCGCGCCTCGCCGAGCGACAGCGACGAATCCCAAAGCCAGCGGATCATGGGCTCGGTCCGGCAGATCGAGCGCCGGAGTTTCGCGATGTACTCGTGGGTCGTGCGCCATGCGGGGATCAGGTGCCCGGCGCGAGCCGTCGGCTCGTACCACAGCTCCCAGCCCGCGCGCCTGATTTTCAGGCACAATTCCGCGTCCTCGCCGCCCTCGAGCACGTCGCCGCGGCGGCAGTCCATCGATCGGCCGTCGAGCCAGCCCGATTGAAGGATCGCCTCCCGCCGCATCACCATCGACGCGCCCATAAGGAACGAGCTCGGCGCATCGAGTCGCGCCCTCGCCTCGCCAAGCAGTTGATCGCCCAGCGAGCGTCGGTAGATCTGCGCGATCCGCGTCATCCCGCCTTCCCAGATGTTCTCGACCGGGCCGCCCGCACCGCCGCAACGGGCCTGATCGTCCATGAGCGCGAGCATGCCCTGTGCCCAGTTCGGGCTCGCGAGCACGTCGTCGTCGATCACGCCGATGAAATCCTCGATGGTCTCGCGGAACAGCTTTGTCAGGGCGGCCGATTTGCCGGGCGTCGCCTCGTGCCAGCGCACCATCGGCACGTCCCGATGGCTCGCGATGAACCGATCGATCGCACCCGCCGTGCCGTCGCTCGATCGGTTGTCGATGATGATGAACCGCGACACACGCCCGCCCACGCGATCCATGGAGGCCAGGGTCTCGAGCGTGCGGGTGATCGCCTCACCCCGGTTGTAGGTGCAGACGCCGATCGCGAGCGTGCCGCGCGCCTCGCGACCGGACGAGGGCGCCGATGCATCTGCTCCAATGCTCGCGGACGGAGAGTCAGCACTCGAGATTGGCCTTGGTTGCTCGGTCATTTGCACATTGACAGATCGCCGATCCGCCTCGCCTCATCAACACCCGGTCATTTCGCTGCGCGGAACATCCTTCGCACCCTGGCCTTGAGCGGCACGGGCCAGCCCCGCGCCCGCATCAGCCCGAGCAGCACCAGCCACGACTCTTCGTCCACGCCCGACTTCGCCGCCGCATTCACCAGCCACGTCGTCGCCTCGCGCAGGTGACCATCGCATCTCGGCTCGCAGAATCGCCGTGCGATGACAACGTGATCTCGGATACGCCTCGCCAGGTGCGACGCCGACGTCAGGTTCCCCTCCTCGCGCAGCGCCACCGTGAGCGCCGGCTCCGCCGACACCACGATCGCCCCCATTTGCCCGACACGCGCCAGATACTCGCGATCCTCGCCGACACGAAGTCCGGGATCGAATCGCAGCCCGCCCTCAACCACGCGGCGCGATATCAGGAGCCCGGATGCGCCGAAGATCGCGATCGGACGCAGCACGTCCGACCAATGCGGGAGCAACTTTCCCGCCCACTCGCCCGGCACATCCTTGCGGCGGACAAGTCCGGCGCGCCGCTCGAATCGTGCCGCGACGCACGCGACCGCGTCAAGCTTCTCCGCCAGCGCGATCATCGCCGCCACACCCGCTGGAATCAGCTCGTCGTCATCATCGAGGAACACGACCCACGCCGACTCGCTCGCCTCAAGCCCGCGATTCCGGGCCGCACTCGGACCGGCGTTTTCCTGGCGGATCAGCCCGCACCCCTCGCACGCGGCGGTCGCGGGCTGTGAGCCGTCGTCGATCACGATGACGCGCGAGATGCCTTCACACGCCCGCGCCGACCTCACCGCGGCGGCCAATCGCGCCGCCGGCGCGTTGAACGTCGGGATCACGACGTCGTACCGCGTCATGCGCCGCCCGCGTCCTCGGCGAAGATCGGCGCGCCCCTTGGGAGCACCGCGGCCCGCGCCAGGATCGCGTCCTCGCTCCGATGCACTCGGACTTGATTGAACCCCAACCACGCGACGAGCACATAGCCGCTCGCCTCGAGCTTCGCATCAAGCGCCGGGTTCCTGCCCGCGGAGATGTCCTCGATCACGATGATGCGCGGGCGCCACTTGGCAAGGTCAAAGCCGTCGAGCAGGTCGAGCTCCGCACCCTCGACATCTATGCTCGCAAAGTCGATCGGGCCCGCGTGCCCCTCGAGCAGCGCGTCCATCGTCGTCAGAGGCACGTCGACCTCCTGCATCGCGGCCCCGCGCTTCAGCACCTCGCGCTCCTGCTCCGCCGGCGTGTGGTGGTACGACAGCACCTCCAGCCCCTCGCCGCGCGCAACGTGGAACTTGGTCGTGCCCGCGCTCCCTCGCTTTCCCAGCGCCGCGTGTACCACGCGGCTCCCCGGGCGCGATCGCCTGCACATCTCAAACCGCTCCGGGATCGCTTCGATCAGCAGGCCCGTCCACCCCATCGCCTCAAACGCGCAGCTGACGCTGAGGGTCAGGCCGTCGTACGCGCCGACCTCGATGAAAAAGCCCGTCGTCGGGCGGTCGAGCAACTGCCAGAGGAGCGAATCCTCACCGAACTCCGATCGAAAATCGGGCGAGAGCAATCCTCCATCGCTCTTCGTGCCCATGGCCACCAGCGCCTCGGCGCGGCTGGTGCCACGCCGCAGGCGATCGAGCTCCACGCGCGTCTGCTCCAGCACGCGTTCCACGCGGCGCTGCCTCTTGAGCGCCCGGGCGGCCTTGCGCCGAGTGTCGATGAGCAGAATCGACATGATTGTGGGCGCCAGGATCACCGCGACGATGAGGAGCGTCGCGAGCGTCGGGTCCATCGCCGTCTCGCCCAGCAGCGCCGATGGGCCCGTGGACGAAGCCGGGAAGTCACACTGGAACGCGGCGGGTTCGAGCATCCGCCACGAGCCTAGCACACGCCTCCTATCCTTGCCTTGCATGGCCAAACGAGAGACGACACGCAAGCCTTCGACGCGCCGGACCAAGGCCGCCGCCGGAGAGTCCGCCGACCACGCCGACGCCCCAACCCACG
>JABWBC010000006.1 GCA_013360695.1 Phycisphaerales bacterium | reverse complement strand
CGTGTCATCGCCGATTACCTCGCCGCAGCGCAGCAAGAGCCCGGCTGGGCCACGGCCAGCGCCACATCCGACTTCGCACCCGCGCCCACCGGGCACCGGTCGATGCAGACCAGTTCGCCCGTGATCGGGCAGACGATCTTGCCCGGGCAGTCGGCCCGCTCCGTGCTGGCCATCTGGCCCGTCGAAGAGCAGCCCGTGAGCGCCGCCGCCGCCATCGTCGCTGTCGCCGCCATCATTGATCTCCTTGTCATGGTCGAACTCCGTGAGTCGCACACCCGGGCCGCCGCCGCCGGAGCAGTTCCGGAGAAACTGGATCGGTCCGTATGCAAGGAGTATCGGCCTTGCACCGTGGTGCAAGGTCAAGCGGAGTTCGCGCGACTCCTCACAGTCAGTTTCGCCATCACCGGGCAGGGGCCCTTGGAGGCCCCGCAGGAGGCATCGGCTTCGAGCAGGACCGTCCGGACCCGCTCTAGGTCGGTCATTTTCGCCTTCGTGTCCGCCAGCCGCCGCGCGATCATCGACCGGACTTCCGTCCGGCAGCGCCCACCGGTCCCCTCGTCGTGCAGCGTCAGCAGGGCCGCGATGTCCTCCAGCGTGAAGCCCGTCGCCTGCGCCGAGCGAATGAACCGCAGCCGCTCCAGCGACGCCTCCCCGTAGACGCGGTACTTCGCCCGGCTCCGGCCGTCGGGCGTGAGCAACCCGCGCCGCTCGTAGTAGCGCACGGTCGTCGTCGGCACGCCCGCCGCCTTCGCCATTGCTCCGATCGAGTAGGGGACGGTCATCCTTGGAATGGTATTGGCCATGGTTAAGACCTCGTGCGAGTGCATCACGCGGCGCCAGCGGAAGGCCCGAGCACCGCAAAAAAGCCGTGATCAGAGTTCGCAGCGTCATGCCGTGCCCTCCGGCTGCTTCCCGTCGGCTTGCGCCTCAATCCGAATCGGCGGGGCGATGGCGGGCACGGGATTGGGAATGGACGGAATCGGCGCGGCGTTCGCGGTGCTTGCTGCCTTTCCACTCTCTGTCTTGCGTTCCTCTTTGCTCTCTGTGTCTCCGTGGTGGACTGCCTTTGCTTCGCCCGCCGTGTGCGGGTGCTTCTCAACGTGCTCCCTTGCCAGCCGCTCGGCGGCGGTCTTGCCGAAGCGGTAGAAGATCGCCGGGGTCACGAAGAAGTCGAGCAGCGTGCTGGTGATGAGGCCGCCGAGGATGACGACCGCGACAGGGTACAGGATCTCCTTGCCCGGCTCGCCCTTGCTGAGCACCAGGGGAATGAGGCCCAGCCCCGCCGTGACGGCGGTCATCAGGACCGGGGCCACGCGCTCCTGGCTGCCCCGGATGATCAGCTCCTTGCTCCAGGTCTGCCGCTCCTCGGTCATGAGATGGATGTAGTGGCTGACCATCAGCACGCCGTTGCGGGTGGCGATGCCGGTGAGGCTGATGAAGCCCACCAGCGAGGCCACGCTGAACGGCTCGCGCGTGATCGCCAACGCCGTCACGCTGCCGATGAGGGCGAAGGGGACGTTGAGCATGATCTGGGCCGCGACCATGCCCGAGCGGTAGTGGGTGTAGAGGATGACGAAGATGGCGACCAGCGACCCGAGACCCAGGATCAAGAGCAGCCGGGTGGATTCCTGCTGCGCCTCGTAGAGGCCTCCGTACTGGATGGTGTAGCCCTGCGGCAACTGCACATCCATCGCGATGGATGCCTGGAGTTCCTTGACCGTCGAGCCCAGATCGCGGCCGCGGACGTTGCACTGCACCACGATGCGGCGACGGAGGTTCTCGCGGGCCACCTCGTTGGGTCCGAGCTTCTCGACGACCTCGGCCACATCGCGCAGGAGCACGATGGCCCCCGTGGGAGAGACCAGCCGGACCTCCTCGAGGCGCGTCGGGTCGGTGCGGTGATGGTCGTCGAGCGTGAGCGTGATGTCGAACGACTTGAGCCCCTCGAGCACCTGGCCGACCACCTTGCCCTTCGTCGCCGTTTCCATCGCGTCGGTGAGCATCGCGGGCGTGAAGCCCACGCGGGCGGCGGCATCGCGGTTCACGCTGATGTGCAGCTGGGGTACCAGCACCTGCTGCTCGACCTGAAGGTCGGCAACGCCGGGGATGCCCTCCATCGCAGCCTTGGTTTGATCCGCCAGCGTGCGGAGCGTGTTGAGGTCGTCGCCGAAGATCTTGACCGCCACCATCGCCCGGACGCCGGAAAGGAGGTGTTCGATCCGGTGGCTGATGGGCTGGCCGACGCCGACGTTGACGCCGGGGAAGACTTCGAGCTTCTCCTGAATCTGCGCGAAGACGTCCTCGCGCGGGCGGATGTCCTTCACGGGCGGTGGCTTGCGGCCGCTGGCGACCGGGTGCTTGTCGGGGTTCTTTGCCTCTTCCTTGGTCCACAGGTCCACGTCGATTTCTGAGGAATGGACTCCCTCGGCGTGTTCATCCTGCTCCGCGCGGCCCGTGCGGCGACCGACGTTCTTGACCTGCGGGATCGAGAGGATCGCCTCCTCCGCCCTGGCGGCGATCCGGTTGGATTCCTCGAGCGAGACTCCCGGCGTAAGCATGAACGAGACGGTCGCCGTGCCTTCGTTGAAGGGTGGCAGGAACTCCGAGCCCAGCCGCGTGACCATGAAGAGCGCGACCGCCACCAGCGCGCCCAGTGTGCCAAGGACCGCGATCGGACGCGGCATCGAGATCGAATAGGACTTCAGCGCCAGCCGCTTGCAGACGCGGAGCAACAGTCCGTCCTTGCCATGCGTCATCCGCTTGATGCCCGGGAGCAGGTAGAAGGCCAAGACTGGAGTGATCGTGAGCGCCACGAGCAGGGACGCGAAGATGCTGATGATGTACGCGGTGGCCAAGGGCGTGAAGAGCCTCCCCTCGATGCCGGGGAGGAAGAACGTCGGGAGAAAGACGAGATTGACGATGACGGTGCCCAGGATGATCGGGTTGCGGATCTCGCTGGAGGCATCGAAGACGACCTGCACGATCGGCCGGGGGCTGGCGGCGCGGCGGTTCTCGCCCAGGCGCCGGTACACGTTCTCGACATCGACGACCGCGTCATCCACCAGCTCTCCGATCGCCACGGCAAGCCCGCCCAGCGTCATGGTGTTGACGCTCATCCCGAGCCAGTGAAACACCATGAAGGTCGTGATGATCGAGAGCGGCAGGGCCGTGAGCGTGACGATCGTCGTCCTCACGTTCATGAGGAACAGAACCAAGATGATCACGACAAGGACTGCGCCGAGTTCCAAGGCCTCGATGACGTTGCCGATCGATGCCCGGATGAAATGCTCCTGTCTGAACAGGTCGGCGTTGAGGTCCAGACCAGCCGGCAGGGTGGGCTTGATCTGGGCGAGCGTTGCGTCCAGCGCCCGAGTGAGCGTGAGGGTGTCCGCGCCGGGCTGCTTCTGGATCGCCATGATCACGGCCGGGGTCGCGTTCTCCGATCCGTCGCCGCGCTTGATGGTGGGCCCAGCCTCGATAACCGTGGCCACGTCTCGGATCAACACGGCGCGGGGCGGTGACTCGTGGTCGCCTGGCCTGTTCGTGATGAGTGACGCTGCAATGTCGTCGGCGGTTTGCACCCGGCCGAGGTTGCGGACCACCAGTTCTTGGGCGCCACTGGCGAGGAACCCGCCGCCCGTGTTCTGGTTCGCCGCTTGAAGCGCCCGTTCAACATCCTCCAGAGTGAGATCGAACAGCCGCAGCTTGTCCGGGTCGACCTGGACGCGGAACTGCTTGAGGTCGCCACCCATCACGGTCACTTGCGCGATGCCGGGAATGGACAGGATGGCCGGGCGGAGCACGAACTCAGCCTGCGTCCGCACGTCCATGGGCGATAGCGTCTTGCTTGAAGCGCTGATCAGGGCGATCTCGCCCATGATGCTGGAGGCCGGAGTCATCACCGGGACGATGCCGGGCGGGAGTTTCTCCGTGACGGTGCCTAGCCGCTCAGTGACGACCTGACGGTTGTACTTTGGATCGGTACCCCAGGTGAACTCGACGTAGACGATCGAAAGCCCCAAAGCACTTCGGCTCCGCACGCGCTCCACGCCGGGAGCACCGTTGACCGCGGTCTCGATCGGATAGGTCACCTGCGCCTCGACCTCTTCCGGCGCAAGGCCCGGTGCCTCTCCGAAGATTGTGACTACCGGGCGGTTGAGGTCGGGCAACACGTCTGTGGGCGTGTTGAACGTGACGTAGAGGCCGTAGACCGACACCAGGAGCGCGGCGATGAGCACGAGCACGCGGTTATTCAGCGATGATCGGATGATCCAGTTCAGCAAGGGGGAGTCCTCTTCTTCGGGGGCCGATGCGCGAAGTGTCGATCAGTGCGAGTGGCCGTGGCCGTCGGGGCTCTGCGCGGGCGCGGTCGGCTCCGGAGCGCCGGGGATGAAGCCGCGAAGTTGCGACAGACTGAACGCACCGCTCACAGCGATCACGTCGCCGGGCACCAGACCTAGCTTGATCTCGACCACCCGATCATCACGGACGCCCGCGGCGATGTCGCGCTTCTTGTAGACGATGTCGTCGCCCTTCCCCTCCCTCACGAAGACGTACTGGAGGGGGCCCTCTTTGACGATGGCCGACGCGGGGATCACCACCGCCGAGTCGTTGGCGGCAATCACGATCGACAGGTCCACGAACTGGCCCTGGCGGAGCAGGCCTTTGGAGTTCTCGGCATCGACCAGCACGTGCGCGGTGCGCTTGGTGGCGTCGATCACCGGGCTGACGAAGCGAACCGTTCCTTCCGCGACCACATCGCTTGCCGCGCCAACGCCGCGTCGGATGCGGACCTTGCTGCCGCTGGCAGCAGTGAGGCGGTCGACGAGGCCTTCGGGTAACTCGCCCTCAATCTGGACTCGGGCGAAGTCCCCGATCGTCAGCAGGGGCTGACCGGCTTCGACACCCTGGCCGACCGCCGCGCTGCGTGTGGTGACCACGCCGTCGATCGGTGCCAGGAAGCGAATCAGGCCCGGCCGAGCGGGGTCGGCGAGCACTTCGACCGCGTGCGGATCGTTCTCGGCTGGGAGTGTTCCCCTGAGGGCCTCGGCCGAAGCGCGTGTGGTTGCGACCTGCTTCCTCAGCGATACGAGCTCCGCCCGAGCCTGTTCCAGGGCGACCCCGCGCAGACCGGCGTCGGCCCGCAGCTTGATCGCTTCGGATCTGCGTTGAGTCAGCAGGTTGGCGGAGACGTTTTCGCCCGCACTCGTGAGTCTTTGCACCTCGGCCTCAAGCAGCTCCGCGCCTTGCGTGAGGGCGGGCAGCTCGATCTCAAGCGACTGCACCTGCGACTCAGCCCGCTTCAGTTCAGCGTTCAGCCGCTCGGTTTCTCCTTGCAGTCGGCGGACGTCATAGAGCAGCTTGGCCATCTCCGGCGAGTCAACCTCGGCCAGCGTCGCGCCCTTCACAACGAGGTCGCCCGGCTGGACGGCGACCAAGCGAACCACGCCCGCGTAGCGCGGTGAGACGGCCACCAGCGCGTCCGGGCGTGCCCGGACCATGCCGGTCAGGCGGACAACATCCTCGACCTGGCCGAAGTCCACCTCGCCGGTGGCAAGACCAATCGCGGCAGCGGTCGCCTCCGAGATCCTCTTCGGCGCGTTCGGATCGAACGTCGCCCCGGCGGGTTTGTTGTGCCCTTCGTGTGCGTAGACAGGAATCAGGATCGCCGCGGTAGCGAGCGCCAGTGCGCCCAGCCCCACAGCCGCGCGTGAGCGTGCCATGCGAGACCTCCAGTGAGGGTGCGAGAACAGGTCAGTCAGATGGATGGGGTGCGCCGATGCGCGATGGGCGCGCGGCAGCCCGCAGACGATTCCGGTATCTCCCAGCGCACTATCAGCGCTTCGGCGACTGCGAATCGTCGGTACGGGCCGATTTGCTACACGATGAGCGCGCAGTGCAGGCGCAGAAGCGATGTCTGCGGTCGTTCGACGACGCGCTGCTCGACTTCACGACCCTTGAACGGGTCAAGCGGGCGGAGGTCCGAAATGCCGGACCAATCGAGGATCGCCACAATCACCGGCGTCGGAAGCTCGAGGGTCGACTTCTCGACCGTCAGCATCTTCCCGGAGTTCTTGCCGCACGAGCAATCGTGATGGTCCTTCTCCGGAGCCTTCCCCGGCGTGGACCCGTCTTGGTCATCACCCTTTGGTGCATGGCCGTGGCAGTGGCTGTGCGTCGCGTGGCCATGCCCCGCGTCGGCGTCCGAATGAACCGCAACTGTTTGGCTGCTCCCGGGCGCCGCCGCCTCGCAGGACATGCACCCGCTGAGCAGGGAGCGGAAGTCGCAGCAGCAGAATGGCACGGCAGCCGCCAGGAGGACGGTCACAAGGAGCCGGAATGGACTGCCGCGATGGAGCATACTTCCCCGGAGTATATCGGCGGTCATGGTACGGCGTTGCGGACCGGCAGGTTCGAGTTCCACCGTGCGGTTGGCTCCAGGTCGTCGGTTCAGGGAGCATTCCGCCAGAACGGGTGGCTACCCTTCGTTATTGAGGGGATCTTGTCGCGGTTCAACCGGCGACATTGGCCCACAAGCCCCAGGTCACCCGTGAGAATCGGTTCACCGAGATTGTGGATACGGGGGCAGAGTGCGAAATAGTGAGATATTGAGACTCGGCCCCGGTCGCTCTGAAAATCCAGGCCATTCCGGCATCCTGATCCAGTCTCACCTGCCGCCCCCGTGAGACTACCGGGCTGGGCCGCGATCGGCAGCATTTCGACGCCGTCCTGGCCGAGCCGCCCGAATGCAGCCCCGCAAATCCCAATGGACGGGGCCGGAGTATTTGTACCCCGCTGGTGGCCCTGAAAACGCGGTTTCCGCCGATTCCGGTTAACAACCCGTGTCGATTGCACACCCATCGGGCCACCCCGAGAGTGGTCCGCCAACCCTCCGAAACGGTCTTGTACAGGGAGCTTGACTCCGGTCCGCGAAAGCGGGCCGGTTGTCGTTTTGGAACGCGAGAGCCCGTTGGTGGCTGGGTGGGTCGCCAAAGTCTGCGGGATAGGCGGGGTTTTTGGCAAACTGGCCCTTGGGAAGCAGGTCTCCCGTCGAGGGAGGAGGTCGGGGGCGCGATCGGAACACCATGCCGTTTGGGTCGGTCATGGCCCCGAGACTCTCGAACTCTCGAACTCTCGCGTTGAACAAGGATCGCAGGTTTACACGCCGCCCCTGAGCGAGAGACATACAGATCGCAAGACCCGTGCTTCCACGCCGAATCGCGCCGTGGACCGAGCGACCATGCCCTCCGCGAGCGCCCCACGCCGCACGGGCGGCGCTGCTCGTAGTGCCCGCGAGGGCGACCGGAGGGCCACAGCACCCCTGACGGGCTTGGAGAAACCGCCCGGACGGTCGCTGGGCGGAACCGGCACCGATCCCTTACCATCCACACCAACCAAATCGTCAACCCCCGTCTCCGGTCAATCGTGCCGCCAGAGAAGATGGTTGGCAGTCCGGAGCCATAGATGATGCGCGGCGGGCCAACAACCACCAAACTCTCGCGCCGCCGCCCTCCTCCCGATCCCCAGTCGTTGCCGTTGTTCGCACATCGCGTCGCGGCCCTTCCAACCACGGGGCAGCTCCGCGCATGAATCTGACCGATTTCCACGCCAAGTACTACGCCCACGAGCTGACCAAAAGGTGCTCGTCTGACAGCATCGAGAAGCTGGCGGGCGCACTGGTGGACGCGCAAGTCGATCTGAACCCGCACCAGGTGGAGGCCGCACTTTTCGCGTTCCGATCACCGCTCTCCAAGGGGGCATTGCTCGCGGACGAGGTCGGGCTCGGGAAGACAATCGAGGCTGGCCTCGTGGTATCCCAGCGGTGGGCCGAGCGCAAGCGCCGCATCCTCGTGATCACGCCCGCCAACCTGCGGAAGCAGTGGCACCAGGAGTTGCAGGAGAAGTTCTTCCTCCCCTGCACAATTCTCGAAGCGAGGTCGTACAACGATGCCGTCAAGCGCGGGCAGATCAGCCCGTTCTCCGCCAATGACGCCATCGTGATCTGTTCATTCCAGTTCGCCAAGGGCAAGGCGGCCGAGGTGCAGGCGACCCCTTGGGACTTGGTCGTGATCGATGAAGCCCATCGTCTCCGCAACGTCTACAAGCCGAACAACATCATCGCCAACGTGCTGAAGCTCGCGTTGACGCCGTTCCAGAAACTGCTCCTGACCGCGACACCACTCCAGAACTCCCTGCTGGAGCTGTACGGCCTCATGAGCTTCATCGATGAACACGCCTTCGGAGACCTGAAGAGTTTCCGCGAGCAGTTCTCGTACTTGTCCGACGAGGGCACGTTCGACAAACTCAAGGCACGGCTCCAGCCCCTTTGCCACCGCACCCTGCGCCGCCAAGTCACCGCCTATGTCCCGTACACCAAGCGGCACGCGATGCTGGAGCATTTCACGCCCGCGGAGAGTGAGGATCGTCTCTACAACGCGATCTCGGACTACCTCCGGCGAGAGAACCTCCAGGCGCTACCCGCGAGCCAGCGGTCACTGATGACGCTGGTGCTGCGGAAGCTGCTCGCCTCATCCACGTTCGCCATCGCGGGCGCGCTCGACACGCTGATCGCACGCATGAAGGCGAAGCTCAAGAAAGAGGAGCCGCCTCAGTCCCTCGAAGAGCAACTGGATGAGGACTACGAGGCGCTCGACGAGACCGCCGAGGAATGGGCGGACGACCCAGATGAAGAGAAGATGTCAGTCGAAGAGGCCGCCGCCCTTCGGCGCGAGATCGTCGATCTGGAGGCATTCCGCGACCTGGCCGTCTCTATCAAGCACAACGCGAAGGGTCAGGCACTCCTCGCGGCACTCGATAAGGCGTTCGCCGAGGCCCGCCGGTTGGGCGCTCCCGAGAAGGCGATTGTGTTCACGGAGTCCCGAAAGACGCAGGAGTACATCCAGCGCCTTCTCGCGGACAGCCCGCACGGCGATGCCACGGTTCTGTTCAACGGGTCGAACACCGATCAACGGTCGCGCGACATCTACAAGGCGTGGGTTGAGCGCAACGCGGGAACGGACCGGATCACGCGCTCACGAACGGCGGACATGCGGTCGGCGCTGGTGGACTACTTCCGTGATCAGGGCCGCATCATGATCGCCACCGAGGCGGGCGCGGAGGGCATCAACCTCCAGTTCTGCTCGCTCGTGGTGAACTACGACCTGCCGTGGAACCCGCAGCGGATCGAGCAGCGGATCGGCCGATGCCACCGGTATGGCCAAAAGCACGACGTGGTGGTGGTGAACTTCCTCAACAAGGGCAACGAGGCTGACACCCGGGTGTACGAACTTCTGGAGCAGAAGTTCTCCCTGTTCAACGGCGTCTTCGGGGCCAGCGATGAGGTTCTCGGGGCCATCGAGTCGGGCGTGGACTTCGAGAAGCGGATCGCGGCGATCTACCAGAAGTGCCGCACGCCGGAGGACATCAAGACCTCGTTCGACCAACTTCAGGTGGAGTTGAGCGCCCAGATCAATGAGGCCATGACCAAGACGCGGCGGCAGTTGCTGGAGAACTTCGACGCCGACGTGCATGACAAGCTCCGGATCAGCCTTGACAACAGCCGCGCGTACCTGAAGTCCTACGAGCGCCGGCTCATGGAACTGACGCGCCACGAACTCGGCGACGCCGCTGTCTTTGCCGACGACCTCGGCAGTTTTCAGCTCAAGGCCAACCCGTTCGCCGACATCGATGCCCCCCCAGGTCGCTACGAACTTCCGAGGCGGAGCGGCGACGCTCACATGTATCGCCTTGGCCACCCCCTCGCCGCGCGACTGGTGCAGCGGGCCAAGGCGCGCGCCGTGCCGTTCGTGGAGGTGACGTTCGACTTGACGAACACCACGCCGAGCGTCGCCTCGCTGAAGCGCCTGATCGGCACGGGTGGCGAGCTGCTGGTCAGCCAGTTCACGGTTGAGTCGTTGGACCAGGCCGAGGACCACCTGCTGGCCACGGCGGTGTGCGAGAGCGGCGAAGTGCTGCCCGCGGAACTCGCACGCCGTCTGTTCTCGCTCAACGTCAAGGACCTGCGCGAGATTCCGACTGCCCCGCCACATCCATCACTTCAGCAGGACACCGAGCGCCACCAGCAGGAGGTCCGTCAGACGATCTCCGAGCGGAACGCGACGATCTTCGAGGCCGAAGCGGACAAACTGGATGGCTGGGCCGACGATCTGAAGGTGGCGCTCGAACGGGAGATCAAGGAACTCGACCGCCAGGTGAAGGAGGCCAAGCGGGCCGCGACGATGTCGCTCACGCTGGAGGAGAAGCTCGCAGGGCAGAAGCAGATCAAGACGCTGGAGGGCCAGCGGAACGCCAAGCGCAAGTCGCTCTTCGAGGCGCAGGATGCGATTGACCAACGCCGGGAGGAACTGATCGCCGCTATCGAGGCGAAGTTGACTCAGAAGACAAGCAGCACCACGGTCGTGTCCATGCGATGGAGGCTCGTGTGACCAACGAAGCCCCATACGAGATCACGCACGTTCCCAAGGCGCTTCACACTGCGTTCGATGGGCGGCTGCCCGTCGCCGCAAACGGAACGCCGGAGGAAAAGGAGCGCAACTTCCTGACCAGGGCGCTCGCCGCATACTCGATCCACAAACTGACTGGCTGCTCCTTAGACGACGCAGCTGCTGCGGTTGTTGACGGCGGCGGCGACGGCGGCATCGACGCCGTCCACCATTCTCCAACGTCGAATACTCTGTGGCTTGTTCAGTCGAAATACATGGATGATGGGCGCGGCGAGCCCGCTCTAGGCGATGTCGCCAAGTTCAAGACGGGCATCGAGAACCTCCTCAAGGGGGAACTGGTTGCGTTTAAGGCCAACGGCGAGTGGGTCAAGCGCTTGCCGATGGTCGAGGCGCGTCTGAAGGACAGTTCGCTCCAAGTCCGAGTCGTACTGGCCTATTCGGGCATCCACACCGTATCCGAAGATCGCCAGCGGATGTTCGCAGACCTTGAACGCCGCTTCAACAACGACGACGACTATCTACGCTGCGGCTGCTACAACTTGACGAGTGTCCACGCTTGGATCGTCGGTGCAGATCGTGGCCCCGGGGTCCAAGAGGTCGAGTTGGAGATCTTGAAGCCTGGCTGGGTGAAAGACCCGTTCGAGACGATCTATGGACTGGTCCGGCTCGCGGACATCGCGGCGCTGCAACGCGCACACCCAGAGAAGTTGATCGCCGCGAACATCCGCAAGTACAAGGGCACGACGGATGTCAACGACCAGATTGTGGCCACCCTGACAGCCGAGCCTCAGCACTTCATCTATCTCAACAATGGACTGACGGCGTACTGCGAGCGCCTTGAGGTTCACAACCCCGACCGCGACAATGCCGACCGGAAGCGCATCAAGGCCCACGGGTTCTCCATCGTCAACGGCGCGCAAACGCTTGGGTCCGTCGAGAAGGCGTGTCCGGCCGCAGGGGCGACGCCCAATGGATTTGTCTTCATCAAGGTCATATCCCTCGAGCGCTGCGAGGACGACGAGGAGTTTGCTCATCGGATCACCCGGAGCACGAACTTTCAGAACCAGATCGGCGCGCGTGACTTCGTCGCACTGGACGGCGAGCAGGAGCGTATCGCGCGACAGCTGGCACTGGACGGCATCCACTACCACTACAAGGAGGGTGCGGACGTGCCGGAGCCCGACGCGGCCAACTTCACGCTGGAAGAAGCTACCATCGCGCTCGCGTGCCTAGAGCAGCAGCGAGACTGCGACTTTTGCACTCGCATCCTCGCCAACCGCAACTCGCTCTGGTCGTTTGAGCCAGTGTTTCCTGCTGGCCATCTCCAAAGGTCCCGCTACGAGAAACTCTTCCGCCCCGAACGTTCCGCCCGGCTCGTCTGGCGGTCAGTTCAGGCGGCGAGGGCGGTCTTTGCGCAGGTCCGCGATGACGCCCGCGCTTCCAGTGGCATTCGCAAAGCGTTCTTCGAGAATGCACGCTGGCTCGTTCTCAATGCCGTATTCCTCCGCAAGCGGCCGGAGGCCGGAGAGGCCATTGCGCTCACCGCTGGGGAGGTCGCCGCGCTCCGTGCTGATGCCACCGATGTGGCCGAGGCACTCTGGACGGTGTGTGAGCGGCAGGGCTTCGTCAGCGCCAGGGCCGTCGCCGCACCAGGCGAACCCTATCAGCAGACGAAGCACTTCAGGTCTGTGTTCTGTGCCCCGGGCGATTGCGAAAGGTTGAGGACGGCGCTGCTCGCGGAGTTGAACACGAGGCAGCGCGGACCAGCACCCGCCCCGGCGGCCGCCACGCCGCCCCAAGCCGGGCCAACGGCGACGGCAACGCCTACAACCCAGTCGCCCGGCGGGCAGCAAGGAATGGTGTCGTGAGCATGCAGAGGAAACAGAAACTCGAACTCACCTGGATCGGCAAGGAGAATCGGCCGCGATTGGAGCCACGCATTCTTCTGGAGGACCCCTCAAAGTCATACCACGCTGCCCATCGAGTCGCCGAGAATGATCAGTTCGACAATCGCCTGATTCAGGGCGACAACCTGCTGGCGCTCAAGGCGCTGGAGGCTGAGTTTGCCGGCAAAATCAAGTGCGTCTACATCGATCCGCCATTCAACACTGGCCAAGCGTTCGAGCACTATGACGATGGACTGGAGCACAGTACGTGGCTCGCGATGATGGCCGCACGGATCGAACTGATCCACCGACTGCTGTCACCCGAAGGCGTGTTGTTTGTGCATCTTGATCAGGAGGAGAATCACTATCTGAAGGTGATGCTGGACGAGCTGTTTTGTCGGTACAACTTCCTCGGCCAGGTCGCCTACGAGAGGTCCGGAGTTTCTGGAATCGGACAGGGTGGCAGCTTCCTCGTGAATACCCACGAGTACATCCTGTGCTATGCACGCGACCGTGCGAAGTTCCAGGTCGCAGACAACCGGGGTGCGACACCCCTCGAAGCCAAGGACATGAAACGCTACAGCCGGGTGTTTGTGTCCCCCGGCTCTCGAACAGAGGTTGCGCGGTTCATTGCGCCGTCGACAGGCGAACCGGTAGTGATCTATCAGCACCACGGCGAGAAGATCGACACCATTTCCCTTCGGCGCTTCGAGGAGCGGCAGGACGAGATCTTGGCTGAGTACATCACCCACTTCCCGAAGATCTTTCGCAATACGAGCATTCAGGCGGAAAACGAATTCCAGACCCGCATCCTGTCGCATTGTGGCGATGGCCTTTTCTCGGCGGACTACTTGGTTTCTCGCGGCAAGCGTGAAGGTCAGCAGATCACCGCCTACTACCTCAATGGACAAGTGTTTGCTTGGCTTGCAGATACCGCGGAGGTGAGGGACGGCCAGGTCGTCAAGACGAACAAACTCTCAGATTTTTGGTCTCACGCTGAGTTGCCGAAGGCAGACCTGGCAAATGAGGGGGGAGTGGACTTCAGACGCGGCAAGAAGCCTGAGGTGCTCTTGAAGCGCCTCCTCGACTTGGTCACTTCGCCTGGCGACTGGGTCCTCGATTCGTTTGCTGGGTCTGGTACGACTGGGGCAGTCGCACACAAGATGGGACGGCGATGGATTATGGTCGAGATCGGCGAACACTGTGACTCCCATATCGTTCCCCGCCTCAAGAAAATCATCGATGGCCAGGACGCCAGCGGTGTGACTGAGACTACTGGCTGGAGGGGCGGCGGCGGGTTCCGCTACTCGCGGCTCGCGCCATCACTCCTTGAAAAGGACAAGTTCGGCAACTGGGTGATCAGTAAGGAATTCAACGCCAACATGCTCGCCGAGGCCGTGTGCAAGCTGGAGGGCTTTGCCTACGCCCCGAGCGATTGGACATACTGGCAGCATGGACACTCGACGGAGCGGGACTTCATCTACGTCACCACGCAGACACTGACTCGTGATCAGCTCCAGCAGTTGAGTGAAGAGGTCGGAGACGGACGGACGCTGCTAGTGGTGTGCAAAGCGTTCACGGGCAAGGGCACGTTCCCCAACCTGACCGTCAAGAAGATCCCCAAGGCTGTGATGTCGAAATGCGAGTGGGGCAAGGACGACTACAGCCTTGCCATCCATGCGATGCCATCGCCCCCACCCGCCGCAGACTCGATTGAGCCGATGCCCGTGCTGCGTGGCGCTCGGAAGGCGAAGGCAGCAGAGCCGGACTTGTTCGGGAGCCAATCGGCTGAAACCAAGGGGGGTCGCAAGTGAACCCCATCAATCCCGCCGTCAGCCCCATTGCCAGCCGCCTGAGTCTCCGTGCGCCCCAGCGCGAATCACTGGAAATCCTCTCACGCGTGTGCGACATCATCTCCCTCGACAAGGGTGCCGACCCCGCGCAGGCGCTCGCCGCGATTCAGAGCGAGTTCCCCAGCGTTAGCAGCTTCGAGCGGGAGTTCCCATCGATCTGCTTCGCACTCGCCACCGGCGTCGGCAAGACGCGACTCATGGGCGCCTTCATCGCGTACCTGTACCGTGCCCAGGAGGTGCGGAACTTCTTCGTGCTCGCGCCCAACCTGACGATCTACAACAAGCTCATCGCTGACTTCACCGAAAACACGCCCAAGTACGTGTTCCGAGGCATCGCGGAGTTCGCTGTGGAGCCGCCGGCGATCATCACCGGCGACACCTACGAGTCGCTCGCCGCCAACCTTTTCGACCAGCCGGATACCTGCAAGATCAACATCTTCAACATCTCGAAGATCAACTCCGAGGTTCGCGGCGGCAAGTCGCCGCGAATTAAGCGGATGGCGGAATACCTGGGCCAGCCCTATTTCGACTACCTGGCGGGGCTCGACGATCTCGTGCTGCTCATGGACGAATCGCACCGTTATCGTGCATCAGCGGGCGTTCGGGCGATCAATGACCTCAAGCCGATCCTTGGGCTGGAACTGACCGCCACACCGTTCGTGGAGACGAGCAAGGGCGCGGTCGCGTTCAAGAACGTGATCTTCGACTACCCGTTGGCACGGGCAATGGCGGATGGGTTTGTGAAAGAGCCCGCCGTCGTCACGCGGAAGGACTTCAATCCGGCAGGCATGTCCGCCGAAGAGATCGAGCGGATGAAGTTGGAGGATGGTGTCCGCCTGCATGAGAGCGTGAAGGTCGAACTGGAGACCTATGCCCGCGAGACCAACAACAAGATCGTGAAGCCGTTCCTACTGGTCATCGCCCGCGATACCACGCACGCGGGGCAGTTGCTTCAGATGATCAAGTCGGACGGCTTCTTCCCTGACGAGCAGGGGGTCGGCCGGTACAAGGACAAGGTGATCCAGGTCGATTCGAGCATGACCGGCGCGGACGAGGACGAGATGATCAAGAAGCTCCTCGCCGTGGAAAGCACGGACGAGCCGACGGAGATCGTCATCCACGTCAACATGCTCAAGGAAGGCTGGGATGTCACCAACCTGTACACCATCGTGCCCCTGCGGGCGGCGAACGCCCGCATCCTGATCGAGCAATCCATCGGCCGCGGGCTGCGGCTGCCGTATGGCAAGCGGACGGGCGTGAACGTGGTCGATCGGTTGAACATCGTCGCCCACGACAAGTTCCAGGAGATCGTGGACGAGGCGAGCAAGCCGGGGTCGGCGATCCGGCTCCAGCAGGTCGTCATCACGGGCTCCCAGTTGGCCGAGCGCACCGTCACGGTGGTGGCACAGTCACAGTTGGCATCTTCGCTCGGCGTCACCCCGCCGCAGCAGACATCCAGCACGCTCGTTGCGCCCGCGAGCGCCGCCCCCGCGTTCGAGTCGCCGGGGGAGCAGCAGGCCGCGCAGATTGCCTATGCGGCCATCCGCAAACTGGAGAGCCAGCCCAAGGCGGTGCCCAGCGTTGCACGCTTGCAGGATGCCTCCGTTCAGGCCGAGTTGGTGAAGCAGGTGACGGCGCAGTATCGGCCTGTTCAGCCGGACCTTCCCGGCATGAAGCCCGAGGTGGACATCGCGGCGATCGTCGCCAAGACGGCCGCGATGGTCGTGAAGCAGACAATCGACATCCCACGCATCCTTGTCGTGCCCACGGGTGAGGTTCGGTGCGGCTTCAAGCCGTTCACGCTGAAACTGGACTCCATGCGGTATCAGGCTCCCTCCGAGGAGTTGTGGATTCAGCACCTGCGAACGAATGCCCGCGAGGTGCTGTCGCTCGGCAAGGGCGGCATCCAGGAGGCCAAGCCCGAGGACTACGTCGTCAGCGGGCTCGTGGACTTCGACGATGTCTCCTACGACGACCACGCGGAGTACCTGTACGAGTTGGCGGGCCAGGTGGTGAAGCATCTGCGTTCATACCTGCCGGAAGAGGATGCCCGCAAAGTGCTGCGCTGTTACCAGAAGCCCATCGCGCAGTTCGTCCACGCCCAGATGCAGGAGCACTACTGGGAGGAGGCCAGCGGGTACGAGGTGAAAATCAGCAAGGGCTTCTCGGAACTGAAGCCCAGCGCCTACACCGCATCGGCGGTGGAGACCGTCCGGGATTTCAAGGAAGCACCGCCCGACAAGAGCAACATGGCGAAGTACCTGTTCGGCGGCTTCGAGCGGTGCCTGTATCCGGTGCAGAAGTTCCAGTCAGATGCCGAGCGCAAGTTGGCGGGGGTGCTGGACCGCGATGCGCAGAAGTGGTTCAAGCCCGCCAAGGGCCAGTTCCAGATCTTCTATCAGCACGGCGGGCATCATCTGGAGTACCAGCCGGACTTCGTCGCCGAGGCGGACTCGGCGATCTACATGCTTGAGCCGAAGGCGGCCAACGCGATGGACGACGTTGAGGTTCTCGCCAAACGGGACGCAGCGGTGAAATGGTGCAAGCAGGCCAGCGAGTACTCGCAGGGCATCGGTGGCAAAGCGTGGAAGTATGTGCTTGTGCCACACGATGCGGTCGCGGCGAACATGACTCTCAAGGGGATCGCGCAGCAATATACCGTCGACGCGGCCGCTGCTCGCAAGTCGGTGTGACCACCAAGACTGAGGATACACTCGCATCAATCCACGACATCGAAGCAGGCGGCGGAGTTGAATTGAACCGGGCGTGCGAGGGCGCAACAGAATGATCGAACCTCAAAGCCTTGAAGAACTGCGACGCCAGATGCAGCAGCGAATGGCTGAGGATCGTGCATTGTTAGATGACCTCCGTGCCGAAATCCGCGCATTGAACGCGGACACTCGCCGCATTCAACCGCGCTCCACGACCGCTGTGTCCCTTGTCGGTTCGGATGGCGGCAACAACAAGGTCCAGTTCGATCCGTTCCTGGTGCAGTTGGTCCGCGTGGTGGACTCGAACAATCACGAGTACTGCCTCGAGGCGGTCACGCCGACGAGCGACATTTCCGCTCTGAACGACAAGCACGTGGATGCAAGCGGGAAGGGGAAGACCGCGCTCGGCCGGATGATGGAGGCGATCGGCGTGCGCACATTGTGGGATCTGTCGCACATGATCCCGAGGCCCCCTGATCCGACAAAGCCTCGCGAGCCCATTTCTCCTAGTTGGGTTCAGGTGTATCGGGAGATCATGGAGTGGGCCTTTCTGCTCACCTTCGTTCGGGAGACGCCTTTCGGCTCTGACACCGTCATCGTGAGGGACGGCTTCCTGCGGAGCAAGGTGTTCAGAGGGGGGAACTTCCCGAAGATCGTTGCCAAGCTCAAGGAGGGTGTGGATGAGCAGTTCCGTACTCGACGTCGACGCGTGCTGGTTGCCGGAGTGGCAAAGCACAGCAAGGTGCTCCAGCGGTACCAGTTGGCAATGGCGCTCGAAGGGGTCATGCGTCATCCCTATCCGTGTTATGTGCAAGTGCCGCGCGAGATCGAGATGAAGGCCTACGTCTGGAGCGAGTACGCGCGTGGTGACGCCGAGGCCGGGCAGGGTGGCGAGGCGAACAAGTTTGTGGCGGGCCACATGTTCTTCGTGAAGTTTGGCTCGCGTCCCCATGACCCCGTGTGGCCGATCGACGTGTTTGACCCGCAGGTCGGGGATGCCGGCACGATTCTGAGCTATTTGCTCGCAGATGCCAATGAGGGGTTCCCCGTGCCGTTCTATCCCATGTGTCTCCAGAAAGCGCACGAGCATGCCGCACTGGTGGACTTCGACATGGTCATCCTTCAGGACGCGATCTACTCGGCGATCCGGGACACTCTCGGGGAGCACCGGGCCGTCCTGGACGAGTTTTCGCTGGCGGACGAGGACCCGGCAGCACGACGGTATCAATGAGAAGGAGATCCGATGGCCGAACGACTGGAACTGTTTCCCGCGAGCGAAATCGTCGGCATGTTCCGCGGGTTCCGGGAGGGCGGCCTGGAGTTTCATGCGGACTTGGCGCTCCCGTATCGCACGGATTTCCACAACACTCCGATGCACGGCCACTTCCTGCTCGTTCAGCTGGAGAACGAGGATGAAGCCGTGCTGGGCAGAATCACTTCGCTTTCTTCGGAGGGCCGGCTTACCGGCAACAGCGGCGAGGACTTCACCATCCGCGCGATCCGGGAACGGCGGCCAGTGTCCGAACACCTGCGCGAGGACTATCTCAAGTACCGGGTGAACATCCGAGTCCTGGGCGTTTTGAGGCGACACGCTTCAGGGTCCCTCGACTTCGTGGCGTCTCACCGGCGGCTGCCGCACGTTGGTAGCCCCGTCGCCTTCCTCTCTCCCGCCGTGCTGAAGGAAGTCGCGGGCCACAACGTCGACGGTGTTCCCATCGGCCACCTTGCGATGGGCGAGTACATCTACTCCACTGGGGAGCCAACCTTCCAGGCCGAGTCGTGGATGCAGACCAAGAGCCCGTCTGTCTTGGTCAAGTTCGCAGTGCGCAGCCTGATCTCACGGCGCACGTTTGTGTTCGCGCGCGCCGGTTTCGGCAAGTCCAACCTCAACAAACTGCTGTTCAGCAACCTCTACAAGGAGACCCCCACCGTCGAGAAACGGGCGGGACGGAGGGTCCCGGTTGGCACCGTCATCTTCGACCCCGACGGCGAGTACTTCTGGCCAGACGACAAGGGACGGCCTGGACTGTGCGATGTACCTGAGCTTCAGGACAAGATCGTGGTGTTCACGTCGCGGGAGCCGCCTAGCCGGTTCTACGGATCGTTCATCGCGGGCGGCATTAAGCTGGACATCCGGCGCTTCCGTCCCGCCGACATCATTTCGCTGACGCTTTCGGAAGAGAAGCAAGACCAGCAGAACGTGGCCAAGATCAAGGGTCTCGATCAGGGACGCTGGGGCCAGCTCGTCGATCTCATCGACGAACACCGCAACAGCGCCGACATCGATCAGATCAAGGACCTCCTGCGGTTGCTCGACAGTCAGGAAATGGAAGCGCTCGCAGCACGATCCAACATGACGCGCGTGGTCGAGATGATCCATGATCGCAGCAGCCAGCTGATGGACATGCTGTTGGAGGCGCTATCGGCAGGGAAGCTCTGCATTGTGGACGTGTCGCAGCTGCGCGGCGGTCCAGCCCTGAGTCTCTCGGGGATCATTCTGCGACGCATCTTCGATCGAAACCAGGAGGAGTTCACGAAGGCGACGCCACGGACGATCCCAACCATCGCGGTCGTCGAGGAGGCCCAGTCTGTTCTGAACGACCGTGCGCCAGCGTCGCGGCCGTACATCGAGTGGGTGAAGGAAGGTCGCAAGTACGATCTGGGTGCGTTGCTGATCACCCAGCAGCCGGGGAGCATTCCTGCCGAGATCTTGAGCCAAGGCGACAACTGGTTCCTGTTTCACCTGCTGTCTGCCGGGGATCTGCGGAATGTCCAGAACGCCAATGCGCACTTCAGTGGCGACCTGCTCAGCTCACTCTTGAACGAGCCCATCGTCGGCCAGGGCGTGTTCTGGAGCAGCGTGGCCGGAAAGCCCTACCCCATCCCGTTCCGAGCGCTGTCGTTCGAGAAGCTGTATCGCCGCCTCGATGAGGATTACTCTCGCCCCGAGGTGACGACATTCGCAACCACTCTCAGGACCAAGTATGCGTCGCAGCTGATGCCGGCGCGGCCAGTGACGGTGCCCGCGAACAGCTCGGTTGCGCCCGTGTCCGTCGGTGGGGACGATGAGGCGCGAAGTGACGGGACGTCGGAACCTCGCCCCGTGGATGCACTGCAGGCGATGAAGGAGCGGGCAATCGAAGTGCTCCGCACACACACCGGGTTCATGCAGAAGATGAACGCCGACGGCGCGAAATGGGGTCACGCGACGAAGATCCTCGAGGGAGCGCTGCCGGAATCGATGGATGATCGCAATCAGTTTGCATACCGCTTCGTCTCGGAGGCGATGGATGCGATCTTCGGTCCGCGCGACGTGAAGTGGCGAACCGACAAGAGGGACGGCAGCACGTACCTGATTCAGATTCGCGCCTAGGCCAACTCGGCGTAGAAATCGTGTTCTTCCCGCGGTGCAGGCCCGCCGTGGACGAACTGCGTTGCTTGGCGACGCCCAGAGTTTGCATCTCCGGCCGACACTGCTGTTGTGAGTCGCCACCCGGAATCGTCGAGCGAGGCCTTTAGTAGCTCCACCGGGTCTACGTCGCGGTCGGCTATCCCGCCGAACCGGATCACAAGCCTCGCATCGTCGGAGGCGTGTGTAGCGATGCCCTTCCAGACCTTACGGAGGTCATCTGCGAAGGCGTCGGCCGAACCGTGGTCCATCTCCCTGTCCGGCGGTCGATAGGCCACCTTGGAGGGCCCACCCAGGAACCAACTGCGAAGCCACTGGTCCGGGATGTACGTCCGCATGCCGTAGTATGGCGGTGAGGTAATTGCCCAGCGGAACTTGCGCTTCCCAAACACCACGGCAGTGCGGCTGTCTCCGAGGACGACCTGCGCCGGCGTGTGTTGGGGTCGTTCCGAGAGATACCTGCGAGCTCGTGTTCTGACCACTTCGATGACGTCCACTGCGGGCGGCTTCATGCGTCGCTTCCGCCAGAACCGAACCGCGTAGTCGGGCTTTGGAGCGAATGTGCGTGGGCACTGATTGGACAGATGCGAAGCGGCCGACTTGGTCCGAGGACCATGAAGTGCCCCCAGGAGGATGGCCCGCAAGAGCAGCCGCGAATCGCTCGAACAGTCCCGCAGCAGTTCCTTTCGAAGCCAGCAGACTTGCTTGAGCACGGAGTGCTCGAACGCGAGCTCCCAAAACTCACCTTGTGGCACGTACACGCGATCGGGCATGGAGTCCAGAATGCTCATGGCGACACGCACGACGTCGCACACGCGTGCATCCGCTAGCTTCGCCTTGGTGAGCGCGACCGCCACGGGGCTGCTGTCGATGCCAAACGAGGACAGTCCCAGCATTCGCGCCGCGTAGTTCGTAGTTCCTCGCCCGCAGAACGGGTCAACGACCCAGTCGCCCTTCTTTGCGCGCCCGCGAAGTACGCGGAGCGGAAAGTCCAGCGGGAACATGGTGTAGTACGGGCAGATCGCATTGAGCGCCCGGAGAGGTTCGAGTTTGGCCACCGACGAGGTCATTCCGCGAAGTGTACGGTCAGCGATCCCCGAAGGCCTCTCCGGCATCTTGGAGCAATAAACGCGAGACATGGCCGTGCCTGATCAGCTGGAGGCCCTCAAATCCGGTGCCTCGGCGAGCTTCTGAAACTCCCCCAGGATGTCCGAGTGCCGCTGCGACAGGTACTTCACCACGGACGCGTTGTCCAGGAGCTTCCGGAGGTAGGCCACGGCGAGCACGAGGTTCAGCGTGTTCTTGCCGTGCGACTCCTCGATCATGAGGAAGTCCTTCCCGAGCAGTTCCATCTCGCGCTCCATGCGTGCGATGTCCTCGGCGCGCACGCCCGGGAGGACCTTGGCCTTGTCGGTGTCGACCAGGTCCTTCTCCGGCGTCGCTGCGATCAGGCACATCGCGTAGTCGGTCGAGAAGTTGTTGGCGGCGACCATGAGCTCGGCCATTTCGATCTGGCGCATCGGCACCGCCCGCTTGAGCTCCCGCAGCGCCTTGGCCGTGACCTTCCGGTCCTTGAGCAGCGCGACCGCCTCTGGACAGATGCCCACGAGCAGGTCCCGCTTGAGCTTGATCGCGCGGGCGTCGACGCTGAGCGTCGCCGCGATGCGCTCCTCGGTGACGCCGTGCTCGAGGGCCCGCAGGATCATGAAGTGCTCCTGGATCGGGGCCATTCGGTTGACCTTGTGGTTGTACGTGAAGGCCTCGTCGTCGGTGGCGATCAAACAGAACGCCTCCGTGCGCCCGAGTTCCTTGAGCACATCCAGCCGGTAGTGGCCGTCCAGGAGTGTGTACCGCTGCTCGCCCTTACCCGTTCTCTCCTGCGGGTACACGATGAGCGGCTCGATCACCCCGATCTCGCGGATCGACGCGAAAAGGCGGAGGTACTGCTGCCCCTTGCGGCTCTCCGGGCGCACGGTGCGCACGGGAAGGATCTGGCTGATGGGCACCATCATGCCCTTGGGATCGAACGCCATTTTGACGGCGTCGGGCATGTCAGGCTCCCTTCCGGCCGACGTGGTCGGCGAGGAACTGCGGCATGGTGGAGAGTTTGGCGGCTTGCAGGATGGACACCAGGCCCGCGTCGGCGAACAGCTGCTTGAGGGCGCTGGCGACGAAGAGCAGCCGGGTCTCGCAGATCTTGGCCTTGTGGACCAGGAGCCGCTGCTTGGCGCTCTCCCGCTTGTAGGCCTGCATGAGCGTGTCGGTGGTCACCTCTTTCTTGGGGTTCTTCCGGCCCGCGTACCGCATCGACTTGCCCACGGCGCGCCGGACCTCGATGAGGCGGCGCGCCTTGAGGAGTTGCTTGCCGCGCAGGCTCTTGGACTCGTAGGCGTCCGCCAGTGCCCGCTGGACCTCCTGATCGTCGGAGGTGGCGATGGTGACCGCGATGCTGATGGGGATCTGGCCCCACTCCACCGCCTGCAGCAGCCGGGTCTCGCCCTGCTTGAGGAGCCGGACGATGCCCTTGACGTAGGAGGCGTGCAGGTCCGTCTTCTGGGCGATCTCCGTGTAGGTGTAGCCCCGCTCCTTGAGACTACCCACTTCCCGCAACATCTCGACGCAGGTCTGCCGGCGGCGGGCCAGGTTCTCGGCAAGGCTCATCAGGAGGAGCTCTTCGCGCGAGGCCTCGATGATCAGCGCCGGCACCGTGGTATCGCCGAGTTGCTTGCACGCTTCAAGACGCCCCTGGCCGCAGACAAGTTCGTACAGCGGCTTGCCGTCCTTCGTGCCCCGCTGGACCACCGTGATCGGCTTCTTGAGGCCGATGTGGGAGATGTTCGTCACGATCTGCTTGAACTTGACCTTGCCGCGCTCCCGCGGGTTCATCACGATGATCTGGTCGATCGGGATGCGGACGACGTTGGTGTCACGGTGGTCGATCATGCGGCCACCTCGATCTGGACGACCTTCGCCATGCCGAAGAAGAACTCCAGGGACTCGAACTTGAACGTGTCGATCGACGCCCCGTTGAACTCCGCCAGTCGGAACTCGGGCATCTCGATGTCCAGCGTCGGCAGCAGGAAGTAGTCGGTGGGCTGCTCGTTGGCGGGGTCCATCCGCACGATGATGTGGATGTCGGCCGCCCGCTCCTCGGGCACGCGGAATCGCCATCGATGCGAGCCAGCTGGTGTGGACCGGCAGCGGGCCAGGTAGAGCGATGCGCTGTAGAGCCCGTTGATTACTAGCACGTCGGAGGATTCATCGCGCTCAACGGTCGCCCCCATCGTCTGCAGGTCCTGGATCATGTCGCCCAGGAGTTGCGGGTGGGCCTGCCGCAATTGACGATTGACCTCCAGATACTCGAAGTTGCGCTCAGGCGTGTATCCCGCCAGCCGGTACGCGTTCACCAGGCTTCCGAAGCGGGTGCGGTACGCCGAGCTCGACGGCATGCCGTCGGTCTCGTCGATGAGGGCGCCGGTCAGTTCGGGGTGGACCGCCAGCAGCGTCTTCAGCCGCGCCAGCATCTCGTCGTCGGTAAAGTGCCGGTTTCGCTCCTGGATGATGCCCCGCGCCATGAAGAAGGACTCGGGCTCGACGATCGCGTCGAACGCCCCGTCGGAGCGCACCCACATGTCGGGGGGATTGACGGTGCGTTTCTTCTTGAGCTTGAACGAAACCCGGTTGTAGACGTTGTTCCCGATGTACTTCTCGTTGGCCAGGATCTGGTGGACCATGCTCCGGGTCCACGGACGGTCGCAGCCCGACGCGACGCCGGACGCGTTCAGGCCGTCGGCGATCGTCCGCTCGCTCTTTCCATGCTTGACGAACTGCTCGTAGATGGATTGGACGGTCCGGACCTCCTCTTCCGGGCCGGGAACGAGGATGACGCGGTCGGTCTGGAGGCTCTTCTGCTCGCCGCGCTTGAGCACGCCCTTGGGCGTGCCGCTCACGTCCAGGAGCATGCGGCGGAGCCCGTATCCGGCGGGGCCGCCCTGGCGGAAGCCCAGTTGGATGAGCCGGCACTGCCCCTTGAACACCTTGTTCGAGAGTTCCCGGCTGTACTCTCCGGCCATCGCCCGCTTGACGCTCTTGATGATGGTGGAGACCGGGCTGCCGTCGTTGGCGAACTGCTCCATGCAGTATTCGACCTTGATCCCGGCCCGCTTGCAAACGTACTCGTAGTAGGCGCTCTCGTCGGCATCCTGGAACCGACCCCAGCGGCTCACATCGTAGACAAGGATGGCCCGGAACGGGGCCGCTCCGCTCTCCACGTCGGTCAGCATCTGCCGCAGCGATGCCCGGCCCTCTATGCTGAGCCCGCTCTTGCCGTCGTCGGCGTAGGTCTTGACGATCTCGTAGCCGCGGGCGCGCGCGAACTCCGCGATCGCGTCCCGCTGGTTCTCCGTGGAGTACTGCTGGTGCTCGGTGGACATGCGGACGTACTGCGCCGCTGGGGTAGGCTGCGCGGGGCTCTCGGGCGAAGATGTGGCCGTCATCGTGAGTCCTCTCAAGCAAGGTCTTGGAGCTGTCGGGCTCTGCACGGCCCGGCGAACTGGAAGACCGTACCGCGACGGAGAGAGTGGCCAGTTGCAAAGCTGTCGCACAGCGGTTGAAAAGCTGTTGCACCTCTACACCTGTGCGAGCAGCAGCGCGTAGTGACCGTATGTGCGACCGTCGATCAGGTCCGCAAGGTCTTGCATCGCCGACTCGTGCAGTTTCCGCTTGAGCCGGTAGACGGTGCTCCGCACGGTGGAGTAGGTGCGAGCGCCGGTCCAGAGGTCATCCAGGAGCCGGTCGACGCTGATGTACTCGTTCGGACGCCGCGCGAGTTGCTCGATCAGAGCGAACGCGGTCGTATTGCCCAACCTGCACCGTCGGTCGCCCCAACGCACGGTGTACGTCGTGCGCTCGATTCGGAGCTGACGGCCCGGGGGCCCGGCGACGATGGCCGGGGGCACGTGGGTCCTTGGAACTGATTTCTCCACCAGCTCGCACAGGCTGTCCACCTGCGTGATGACGACGACGAGGCTGGCGCGAAGCGATCGAGCGGCCTGCAGGAGGCGATCGGCATGGGTGTTGTCCATGCCTACGTTGTGTACGTCGGTCGGATCGGCAAAGCCTCAGAGGGAGTACGTTCCGGTCCCACCAGAGAGCGTGAGGCTTGTCCTGGCGGTGCCCGAGCCCGTCCCGGATGTAGAACCCGAGGTCGAGAAGGACGACGATCCGCTCGACTTGCTGCCGGAGGTCGACTTGCTGCTGGAAGTGCCGCTGGTCGAACCAGAGCCCGAGCCGCTTGCCTCGGAGCCCGAGCCTGGGCCGCTTGCCGACCCGGAGACGGAGCCGCTGACCGAACCCGAGCTTTGCGAGGTCGAGGGCAGATCGTGGTGAACCCACATGCCAGCGGCGAGGAACGTGTTGGTGCCGGGAATGGTGAGGGCGACGGTTCGCGCCAGCTCATCCTTGAACTCCACCGACGCCACGAGTTTCTCGCTGAAGGCCTCGTCGATGAGGTAGTCTCCCGGCTTGATCAGCTCCGCAGATGCGAATCCCCACTCGTCGCCGCGGCGGATCAAGAACGGGTGTTCCGGTGTGGCCTTGATCTGGCCGTTGATGATGATGTACCCAACGTGCTCTCCCAGGAGGACGCTCGTCACACGGGCCGGGACCCGCGTTGAGCCCTGGAGCCCGTCTTGCGAGACCCATTCGTACTGCGCGCGGTACGGGACATCAACTTCCAGCCCCGCCACCTGGAGCGACCACACAGTGTCTCCCGGCTTTAGGTCCTCGATGGGGATCTCGCGGCCATCATCCAACCGAACCTGCGTCCCAAAGAGAACGCAGTTGCTGCTAGGGTTGGAGCCGGGGCCAGTCCCGCCGGGCCCAGTTCCGCCGGGGCCGGTGCCTCCAGGCCCGCTGCTGCCGGGACCAGAACCACCTGGCCCGCTCGATCCGCCGCCCGAGGTGCCACCGCCGGAGCTCATGCCGCTGCTGCCGCCTGATGACGGGCCGCTTGACATGCCGCTGCTCTGGGCGCTGCTCGCGGACGACGAGCCCGAACCACTCGACGATCCACTGGAAGAGCCGCTCGACGACGATCCGGATGAGGATGAACCGCTGGAGGATGAAGATGCCGACGAAGATGATCCGCTGGATGAGGACGATCCCGAGGACGAACTGCCCGAAGAGGAGGTGGGCGTGCCGCTGGACGAGGCCGACGAGCTGGTCGGCATCGAATCGGAACTGCCGCTGCTCGATGGCGTGTGCGTCGTGCCCGAGGTTTGGCTCGTGAAGGCGCCAGTGGTGTAGGTCGTCAGCGTCCGGGTGCCCCCCGGACCGGTCGTGAACATCACGTCGCCGGTCGTTTCGTAACTCGACGGCATGCTCGGCGTGCTGGTCGGCGTCGAGTACGAGCTGTCGGGCGTGTCCGTACCCGACGGGGTCGAGTAGTTGCTCGAACCGCCGCCCTGGGGCGGACGGCCCGTCGCCCAGACGGGGATGTATAAGTAGTAGCGGGTGGGACCGTCGCTCATCGGGCGGCCTCCTGGGGCGGCTTCGTCTGGGAGGGAAGATTCGGCTCGTACCAGCCCTGCGTGCTTACGGGCTTGCCGCACTCGGCGGACGCGGCGGCCACCGCGTCGGCGAACTCCAACCGGTCAAATGCCGTCAGGGCGCTGCCGGGCGAGCAGTTGACCACACGGAATCGGTGTTTCTCGAAGTGCGGGCGCAGCGCCTCGAATCTTCGTGCCAATGAGTCATAAAGTACGTTGTTGTGCCGGATGGCGTTTGCGGCCCGGTGCTCGCTGAAGGCGTACTTCTGATCCGCTCCCATCTTGAAGTCACAGCCGAGGAGGTACACGGTCGAGAAGCCCAGGTGATGCAGAAGACGCAGTGCCACGAGCATGACGCTTCGCTTGCCGGTGATGCCGAGGGAGTCGGCGTGCTTGGCGTCGTTGCCCCAGGGGACCGAATCGCCGGTCAGAAAACGCTCGTGATCGAAGTGGTCAGCGCGGCGGAAGAACATGACGCTGGGCATCTGCCGCACGCGGAACGCGCTCGCTCGCATGCTGCCGTCGGGATTCTGGATGCGGAGCCGCTTGTCCCAGCAGCACATCGGCACGAACTTCAGAATGCCCGGGTCTTTCCAGCCGGTGTCGATGAACCGTCCGGGGTCGTCCACGCACGTCCAGAGCGTGGGGCGATGCACGGCCCATGCATTGTTCACGGCCATCGTGACGATGCCGCGACGGTTGAGCTGCGTGAGATCGACCTGGTTGAGCGACGGGCCGGACAGCATCAGGAACGCCGAGCGCCCGCGATAGAAGCCCGCCAGCGACACGGAGTCGAAATCGGCGGTGTAGAGACGCAGGCCGTCCCGCGTGGGCTTCTTGGCCTTGAGTCCTGCCTGGAGCGCCGTGATGTCGGACTGGTTCTCAC
Organism: Phycisphaerales bacterium; assembly: GCA_013360695.1. Lineage (GTDB taxonomy): Bacteria > Planctomycetota > Phycisphaerae > Phycisphaerales > UBA1924 > JABWBC01. The sequence goes on along the minus strand of JABWBC010000006.1, from coordinate 24,740 downwards.
GCACAACCGCACCCCCTGAACCGACCGACGATGTACCGACCCTCGGCCTTTGGAGCCGACACGGTGCCGACGCGCCCGATGCGCTCCAGCCACCACGCAAGAGGCTGCACGGTGGGGTGCAGCCCCTCGCCAGCAACCGTCGTTTTGCTCGGGCGGGTGCAGATCGAGAACACGAATCGGCCGCCCTTCTTCGCTACGCGCCGCATTTCTGCGAGCACGGGGTCAACGTCCTCGGGGAGTAGGTGCTCCAAGGCATCGAAGCTGGTGACCACGTCCGCGATGCCGTCGAGCAATGCGGTCTTGTGCATGGCCCGCGGAATGTCCGCCTCGGGGAACGCGAAGTCGATCCCCAGCCCGTCGACGCCGAGCCGGCGCAGCGCGCCGATAAAATCGTTGCGGCCGCAGCCGAAGTCCACGACGAGACGGGGCTTGTGCTTGAGTACCAGCGGGATCGCCGCCGCGCCGTGGTTCGTTGCGCCGTAGCCTGTGCCAGGAGCGCCAGCACGAGACGCCAGCGCAACGTACTTGCTCCGCTCGTGCTCGCGGCGGGTGTCAAGGCTGGTCGTGGGCGGGGAGGCGGGAGGCGCGGCTGTCATGATCCCCCCTCGACGTAGAGGTTGAACTTACGGTTCTCGTCCGCAGGGTCGGCGATCTCGATCAAGCTCATGGCCTCGAAGACCCATACCGGCTTGCCCTTGCTGTCGCGCTCGCTGGTGAGCTGCACGCACACGCCGTCGGGGATGGGCACGAGCTTGGGCTTGAGCGACCGCGCTGGCGGGCACTTGGGCAGCACACCCGGCAACTCGCAGACTGGTCCGAGCCCCAGCAGGCCGCCGAAGCCGGAGCCGGGCTCCGAGTCGTTCATGTGGTGGGCCTCGAAGCGATTGATCGCCATCCGCATCGGGTCTTCGCCTCCGCCTACCGCCTGCGACGACAGCCCTTCTGGCACGGAGACGTACCGCATGTAGGTGTCGCTGCCCGGATCACCGTCGATGCGGGCTTCCTGCCACGGGTAGCGCCAGCGATTGTGCTCGGTCGGGATGGGCTGTGCGACCCCAAGGATCGCCGCGACACGCCCGAGGGACGGGCGACCCATCTCGATGACCGCCCACTTCTCGCCCATGCCCTCCTCTTTCCACAGCATCGGGATGCCGCCCATCGGCGTGCTGGCCAGCACCGTCTCCTCCGAGGCCAACTCACAAGTGGTGTCCAGTTCGTTGCCGACAAGCACGCGGGCGGGCGTGACGCCGGTGAGCACGCAGCGCCCGAGCTTGCCGGGCTTGATCGGCTGGAGCGCGACCACGAACGACAGCGGCGGCGACTCCTCGGTGGCGATCTCGCCCGTCAGGGGCGTGCGGCTGTGGAAGGTCCGTTCCTGATCCTCGCTGTCGGGTTCGACCAGCACGCCCGTGATCGCCAGCGCGTGGTACGGGTCGATGTCCTCGTCCGAATCGTTGCGGACTAGCACGATGCCGCGCTGCGCCGCGTCCACCAGCGGCCCCGCGAAGTTGTCCCGCTCGCGCCGACGCAGGTCGACCGCCGCGTCCACGAACGCGTTGTACGCCGCCGCCGGGATGCGGAGCGGTTGGCCCGAACGGACTTTGCGGAAGGCATCGCCCATGGGTCAGATCCCCAGCCCGTTGAAACCGCCCTCGTCGTACACCCGCTCGACATACGCCGCGACCGGACGCTTCACAATCGCGTGGGAGCCGGTGTCCTCCTGATCCGCATAGCGGACCCACAGGTACTCCCATCCCTTCTTGCTGATGCCGTTGATGGGTCCGACGCTCAGACCCGTGGCGTTGGGGCTCGCCGCGAAGCGGAACGTGATCTCCCAGTCGTCGTCGGGGTCCGTGCCGCGCCTGGAACCCGAAGCGCCGAGGAAGAGCACCTCGCCCGCCGCGAACCCGCGGAACGCCCCGGTGTTCACCTTTCCCGTGAGCGAGAAGAGCGTTCCCTTGTACGCCGCAGTGACGGCAGTGTTGGGGAAGTAGTGCGTCTCGGAGAACTGGTAGACGGGAACGGTGATGTCCACGCCTTCGACGCCGTCGGCGGTCACACCGATCGCGCCCTGGAAGTCAGGCGCGGTCGTCCCCGAGGCTGCGTGCGAGGAGACTGTGTCCTTGCTCTGCGTGATGTGCTGCGTGCCGCCGCCGGTATCAAACGAGAAAATGCTGTCGCCAGGTTCCGGGAGCGAGCCCGCCTGGTTCTTGGCGTAGCGGACGACGGCCTCCCAGAGCTCATCCCCCACCGGCTCGACGGAGACGGACTGGCGGGGCATGTTGTCGTAGTTTGCGGGGCTGGTGGACTCGGCCTGCGCGCGGGCCGCGAGGTCGTCATTCGTGCCGCGCACCGAATAAACCAACTCCGCCGAGGGGTTGTCGCCCTTGGTGGACTTGCGGCTCTCGAACTTCTCCGTCACGACAATCGGCACGCTACGGGTCTCCTTTCAGGCGAAGGTCAGGCCGCCGTTCTGGGCGGCGTCGGCAAGCCGCTTGGTGTGCTTGGCGGTTTGCTCGGTGGCCTTGGCGGTGCGTTCGGCTGCCCCGCCGTCGGATTCGAGTCCCTGCGCCGCGAGGGCGTTAAACGTGCCACGCACGCTGATCCCCTTGCCGATGGCGTCGCCGAGACCAGAAAGCCGGTCCTCGAACTCGGACATCAGGTCCTGGGGCGTGCGGCGCGGGCCGCGTTCCGCGTCAGCAGCCTCGCGCTTCTGGCGGGCCAGTTCGATGGCGTCCGCGAGCTTCTTCTTGGCCGCGTCCAGGGCGGCCTGCGACTCCGCGAGCCCCGCCTCCGTCTTGTCCTTGAGCGCCTTCTGGGCGTCCTCGAAGTCCTGGCCGATCCCCGCGAGCGTGGCCTCGTGCATCGCGGCCGCATCCTTGCGCTGCGCCTCGCGCTCCTTCTCACGGGCGGCGACGGTCTGCTGCGCCGCGTTCTCCAGTTCGACCAGCCGCGATTCCAGTTGCTGGTCAACGGCCTTCTTAGCGGCGTCCACGTCGAGCCCGGAGTCGAACAGCCCCTGAATCTCCAGCATTCGCTTGGCGACCCAGGAGGACGCCTCTTCCCAGATCATCTGGAAGCCGGTGGCGAAGTTGGTCCAGGTCTTGGAGAGGAACGCGACCGTCTCGATCCAGCCGACTTCGAGGGCGTGGAACACGATCTCCGCAGCCGCCAGCGCGCCGTACCACATCGCGTAGGCCGTCGAGACGAAGAACTCCTTCGCCCCAAGCCACGCCTTGTTGAGCGCCGCCACGCCCTGCTGCCAAATGACCTTGAGCGACAGCCACAGGATTTCAGCTGCGAGGGCGATGTCTCCGGCCGCAAGGGCGTCTGCAATACCGCCGACGACCTTGGTGACCCATTCCCGCAACGCCGTGAACTGTTCGCAAAGCCAAGTCAGGGCCTCGCCGCCGACGCCCGTGGCGACCACGAGCACGCCGCCCAGCGCCACGATCGCCGCGATGACCAAGCCGACGGGCGAGAGGATCGCGCCGATGGCGGCCCCGATCAGGCCAAAGACCGTGCCGATCCCGCCGATGATCCCGGCGACGAGGCCCAGCGCCGCGCCGATTCCCGAGATGATGTACCCCAGGGCGATGATGGCGACACCCGCCACCGCAACCGCTGCCGCGACCTTGAGCGCCCACACGACGAGGTCTTTGTTCTCCTTGATCCAGGCCGTGGCGCTCACGACCACCCGCGTGATCCGCTCGGTCAGTTCCTTGATCGTGGGTGCCAGCGCCCCGCCGATGGTGAATACGCCCTGCTTGAGCACCTTCCAGAGCGTGCCGAGGGCATCGTTGAGTTCGGCTGCGTCTCGGGCGGTCTCCGTGCTCACGGTCAGCCCGAGCTTGCGGGCCTGCTCCTGCATCTCGTTGATGCCCGCCGCCCCGTCGGCCATGAGTGGCAAAAGCTTGGTGCCGGACTTGCCGAACACCTCAAGTGCCAACGCCGCCCGCAGGGCCGGGTCCTGCACCTGCGAGATGCGGTCGGCGAGCAACTTGAACTGCTCATCGGGCGACAACTTTGCGAGATCGGCGACGGTAAGCCCAAGCATTCCGAGGGCCTCGTTTGCCCCCTTCGATCCCTTGGCGGCCTCCACTAGGCTCCTCTGCATGTTCCGCAGGCCCGCTTCCAGCGTTTCCAGATCGGTGCCCGAGAGGTCCGCGGCGTACCCGAGTTCCGACAGCGCCTCGACGCTCACGCCGGTCCGCTGGCTCATCTTGTCGAGCACGTCCCCGGTGTCGGAGAACGCCTTCGCCGTGGCGAGCAGCGCCGTCACCGCCGCGACGCCGATGCCCGCCATCTTGGTCCCGATGGACCGCAGACCCGCGCCAAAGGCTTCAAGCTTCTTCTGGGCCGCCTTCAAACCAGCCGACAGCTTGTCGCTGACACCCAGCTCAACGAAGGCCCGTCCGGCTCGAATGCCACGCGTGTCCGCCACGGTCAGTTACCCTTTTTGATCGAGTTCTTCCAAAGAAGCGGGAGCTTGGGCCGCTCCTTCTCGAGCGCCGGGGCCATGTACGGCCGCGGCGCGATCTTCACTTTCCGTGATGTCAGGCGCCCGCCCCGCCGCGAGAGCACGACGGTGTCCCCGCCGTACTCCAAGACATTGGGCGCGGTGCTTTTCTTGAAACCCACGGGGCCGACGACCACGGAGTCGGCGGCTTTGTCGTACCCAAAAAGGATCAGCCGCCGCAGGCTCCCTTCGTGCGAGTGCGGCGGTGATTCCGGAGGTGCGGACTTCTTCCGCTTGCGGATGCTGGTCTTCGCTGCCGTGCGGATGAACGCGCCGGCCTTGGAGAGCACCTTCCGCTTGGCGTTGTCCACCGCCGCCATCACGACATGGCGATCGAAGAACACGTCCTTGATCCGCATGGTGATCACGCCGTCGTCCCAATCCCGCCGGTGAAGTCCCGGCCCTTCTCCAGGCCCTTGTTGAAGGACGCCTCCTTCTCCTTGCGGAGCCGACCTGCCCCGATGAACAGGCCGACAATGCCGGTCAGCGCCGGCAGCGCCGGCCCCAGCACGGGAAGCCCCGCGACCGTTGGCCCGACGGTGTCGAGCGCGGAGAGTGTGAGCTGACTGAAGAGGCCGCGCAGCTCGCCCGCCTTCTCGATGTTGCTCTTCCACTGGGCACCGGTCGTCTGCGTGCCGTTGAACCAGGTCTGGTACTCAACCTCGGCCTCGTTGAGGCTGAGGGTCGATGGAAGTCCGGTGGTCTGCTGGATGGTGTTGGGGGTCTTGACCTTGACGATGTCGCCCAGGTCGAAGCCGGCGCAGGATGCGAGCACGAGGGCCAGCAGCATCAGGCCGACGATGTAGACGTAATGGCGGGTCGTCAGGTTCTTCATCCGTGAGCCTCCTTGGAGTGAGAGGGGAACTTGCCGTCGATGAACACGTCCTTGAGCACCGACACGTCAACCTTGACGGGCCGCTGGTGCTTGGAGAAAGGGTCGAAGTCGCTGGGGTGGAGTCGGCGGGATCGCTTGGGGTCGCGCTGCAGGTTGGCCATGACGGACATGACGCTGGCGGCGATGGACCAGTCGTGACGCTGCTTGCCGTCGAGCATCGCCACCAGGTCGCCGAGGGTCAGGGGGCCGGGATCGATTCCGAGGATGCCGGAGCACTGGTGGACGAGGCGCCAGCATTCTGCAGCAGTCGGTCCGCGAGTCGGTCCAGTTCCCCGCTCTCCAGCCGTTTCTCCACCACGTCGCGGGCCTTGTCCAGCACGTTCCGCGTGGCCTGGAGCACCCGCCCGAGGTTGGCCCGGTCCCTCGGGCTCGGGCAGAAAGCCACGAGCTCCTCGAGCACGGCGCTGGTCGCCGCCTCGATGGCGTCGCCGGCCATCGCTCGACCGAAGTCCTCATCAGAGACGGTCGCGGTGTCGGCCTCGGGCTTGCAGATGGCGTAGACCACATCGCACAGGAGTACGGGGTCGCGGATGAACTTCTCGATGAGCGTGCCCTCGATGACCTGCATGAGGTCCACGCCCGCGAGCCCGCGGACGCGTTTGAGGGTGGCGATGTTGATCTCGACCGTCCAGGTCCGGCCCGCGTTGTCCTTGAACTGTCGCATCGATGCCTCCGATCGGGGGTGGTGCTGGTTTGTGCTCGGGCGGTCGCGCCCCGCGCGTTAGCCGCCGATCCACGTTGGAGCCGTCGTCGAGTAGGTGACCTTGGCCGTCACCGAGACGGTGATGGCCTCTTCGAGGGCCTCGTTGCGGCTGAAGTTGGTGATGGAGAAGTCGGCCTGGAGTCCCTGGCCGCCGGTGGCGTCGAGGACCTGGAGGCCGATCGGGTCGTTCCCGAAAAACGCGTTCTTGATGGCGGTGAACCCGGCGTCGCCGGTGTCCCAGACCATTTCGAACTCGACGCTCGCCTCCTTGAGCGTGGCGACGGTGGCCCGCCAGCCCGCGTTGGCGCGGGTCGTCACGTCCGCCTCGCCCGCCTCGAGGTTGAGCGTCACGTCGCGCGTGTTGCCGAGAGCGACCCAGGCTCCCGCACCGCCCTGGCCGCCGACCTTGAACAGCAGCTTCGCTTCCATGCCCAGCTTGATGGCCATCGATCATCTCCTTCTGCCGCTCAACCCGACGTGTGACCGACCACGAACAGCACTTCCCCGGTCTTGCCCTTCACCAGCAGTTCCGACAGGTCCACGCGCTCGAACTCGAACCGTGTGCCCAAGGGCAGTTCAACCTCCGCGCCCTTGCCGTCTGTTAGAAACGCGTCCTCGGTGTTCTTGCCGGAGGCAACGAGTGTGAACGTGGCGATCAGGCGGTTCTCGGTGACGGGCTTGAACTCGTCGGTGAGGTCGATTTTCAACAGGACGAAGTTCCGCATCGCTACCTCCGCACCCGGTAGGTGACGCTCAGGACGCTCGTGAACGCGCGGTGCTGCTCCAGAGCCTCGCTCGACACCACGGGTTCGTGGGCAATCCCGACCCACGCCGCATCTGTTGCATCCGGTAGTCGCTTGAGCCGGATGTGGTCCGCGAGCTCTTCGACAAGATCAAGCAACCCGTCAATCTCCGCCTCATCCGCCACCTTCTTCTGGACGCCCACGTCGATGATGCACTCGAACGTGCTGCTGTCGCGGGACGCCGCCGTGATGCCGGTGGTCCGGGGGACCACGGACACGCGGAGTTCCTTGAGATCCTCGAGCGTGAACGCGGGCTGGAACATCCGCACCGCGCTTACGGGCTGGCTGAACGTGCCGGCGTTGATGTGCGCGGCCAGGGCGTCGGCGATGGCGAGAATCGTGCTCAGGGGGCACCCCCCTTCCCCGCCGCGAACCCAGCGACCTTGCCTTCCAGGTACGAGACGCGCCGTTCCATCGCCTGGTACTCGGTGCGGATGGACCGGGCCTCGCCGATGAACTCGTCCATCCGCTTTTCGAGCTGCTGGAGCTTGGTGGTCACGACGCCCCACTGGATGGTCATCGCGCCGGCGGCGAGGATCATGGTGACGAGCACGCCGGCCCAGCGGGCCTTCGTTCCGTTCTGTCCATTGCCGTTGCGGGGGTCGCTCATCACGTCTCCGTGCCGATGTGCTTGGTGTGAATCCGAAGTGCCATGCGGTACGGGTCGCTGTACCGAAACGGAGGTTGCCCGCCCGGGGCATTGACCTCATACACAAACACGCTCGTTCCCACCGTCTCACGCACCTGGTCCCCGGCCCGCGGGAGGATGGGGCCGGAACCAAGGTCGAGGTCCACCGTCCGAACCAGGAAGTCCCGTGATTCGGTGCGGTGGATCAGCCCCGCCTCGTCCGCCTGCTCGAAAACAGTCTTCCCAACCGTGGCCTGGACTTCCTTCGCCTCGGTGCCGCGCAGGTAGACCACGGTGCGGCTCATGTGCCGGTGCCGCTGGTCTTCCAGGAACGCCGAGCCCTGTTCGAGCAGATCGCCCACGGCGGCTCCTACTGCTGCAGGCGGACGCGGACGACGGTGTCAGCGTCGACGGTGGCCTTCACCGCCTTGCCGAGCAGCTTGTTCGCGCCCGCCGCGGCGTTCTTGGTAGCGTTCTGAGCGGCGGCGTCCCAGTACGTGAGCGTGCCCGCGGGGATGGCGCTGCCAGCGCCGCCCGCCTTGGGAAGGTCGAAGACCCCGTCGACGGCGAGCGAGCCGAGCGTGTTGGCCTTGATGAACGACTGGGCGACGCCGACGAGGTCGGCCTGCACCACCACCGCGCCGACGAGCGTGTCGGCACCGGGGGTGTAGTCGATCGTGTCGCCCTCGTGAACGTACTTGCCGGGTCCTGAAGCCATGCTGCGGTCTCCTTGTCCGGGCGTCTCGCCCGATCACTGGTCCTGGTTCAGACGTGGTTGACGACTCACAGACCGGCCGACTTCACTCCGCCGCGCGTGTCCTGCAGCGCGACGCCAAAGTCGTGGTAGCCGCGCATCTGGATGCCGAGCACATTGAAGTCGGCGTCGGCGGTCTCGATGGTCGGGGACTCGTTGCCGTTGAGGAACGCCACCTCGATGGTGGGGAGGTCGCCCGGGTCTGCCAGCAGGTACCACGCCTTGGTGGAGTTGCCGGTGTACTGGGCGTTGCCCAGATAGCGGCTGACCTCGACGCGGAACTTGCCAGTGTGCGGGTTGGCGACGGGGTAGCGGGTATTGGCGGTGGTGTCGCGGATCTCCAGGCTCTTGAAGAGCTGCGTGCCCATCGCCGACAGCGCCGTCGGGACCAGCAGCACCGACGGCATGACGCCCGTGGGCTTGCCGTCGGAGTCCACCATGTCCATGAACGTCTGCTCGCCCTGCGTGAGGCCGTCGATGGAGAGGTTGGTGCTGGCGCCCGAGATGTAGTTCTTGTTGCCGGCGGCGAAGAACGCCGCGTTGTTCATGAAGATGGTCCAGAAGACGTCGTTGATCTTCAGGCCCGAACCACGGCCGAGCTTGCGGGGAACCGTGGTGATGGCCCCGAGGTCATCGTTGATGATGTCGCGGCGATCGATCGAGAGCAGCAGTCCGTAGGTGTCGGCCTTGTTGGTGTAGCTCTCCTCGCCCAGCGAACCGTGCTTGAGCTCGCCGCCCGGGGCCACCTGCTCGTACTGGTCTTTGCCGATGAGCCGGTAGCTCGTGACGGTCTTGAAGTCGGAGACGTTGCGGACGGCGCAGATGTTCCGCCAGACGCGCTCGACGCTGAAGAAGCCATCGAGCAGAAACTTGTTGGCGACGTTGGACAGAATGCCCGAGACGTCGACGACCGAGAGCTGGGCCTGCACGTCCTGACCGAACGCGAAGCGCATCACCGCGCGGCTGTCGCGGAAGTTGCGGCCGGTGTACCCGTTGGCCCACGCCGCCTCCAGCAGCAGTTCCTGAAGGCCGATGCCGCCTCGGAACCGCTTGCTTGCGACCTCCAGCGTCTGCTCGTCACAAACCTTCTCGATCCCGTCGAGCTTGGCGGTGAGGAGGCATGCCGCCTCCAGGACGCCGGAGTTGACGGAGTTGTCGGGGACGTGCGCGGCGGGTGCCTTGGGGCGGCTGGCGCGGAGGACCTCGAGCTCGCAGCGCGTGGAATCCCACCCCTCGCCGATCGCCTTGGCCTCGATGTCGGCGTGCTTGCCGCCGCAGATGCGGCGCAGCGCGGCGATGCGCGTGGTCTCGGCGACGGCCTCGGCGCGGATGGCCTCGGCGGTGCCGGCCTGCGTCGCGGCGATCGCGGGTGACTCGGGAGTCTCGACGGCGGTCTCGGGCATGTGCTTGTCCTTCTGGGAGGCGGCGATGGAGGCGCTGGTGCGGCCGTCGGCCCCGAGATCCACAAAGCTGATCTCACCGAGCGTCGCCTTGCGCACCACGTTGATGGGACCGGTGAACTCCTGACCGTTGACCGTGGCCTTCTGGCTCTCCTTGATGAACTCGAACTCATCGACGCTCGCGCCGACCGACGCCTGCCAGGGAAACCCGTTCTTCGAGGAAGCCACGACTTCCTTTGCGGCCAGCGTGTCGCGGGAGATCACGCCCGTGGCGACGAGTTGACCGGCTTCGACGCGGATGGCGTCGGTATGACCGACGCCCGCGGAGGGGTCATGCCCAAAACGAATCGGGCGCGCCTGCGACGGAACCGAGAGGCCCGCCAGGTCGAGCACGACCGGGTACCGCCATCCCGCGACCTTCATGGGGCCGCCGGTGTAGGCGACCATCTTGAAGCGCGGAAGCGGCGCGGCACCAGCATCTGCACCGGCGGCGGCCAGCGTCACCTCAGCGTTCGCCGTCAAGGTGAGAGGCGCGGGGGTCTGATTGTCAGGCCGCTTGCTTGGCGCGGCGGGACGAGTAGCGGTCGTCGGCATTGGTCACGTCCTCCTCGGAGGTGTCAGTGGAGTCGTCGGACGGGGCGGCAGCGGGAGCAGTCGCGCCGGGGACAGGTGCGGGGGCGAGGCCGAGTTCGTTCATCAGCGCCTGCTCGCGGGCCCGCTGGCGGAGCTCCTCTTCCCAGTCGCGGCCTTGGCGGGCAAACTCGGTGGCAAGCGTCGTGGTGTGGTTGGCCAGGCGTGTCGCCTGCGCGGTCGCTTCCTTGGCAGGATCAACATGCTCAACGCCATCCCAGAACCAGGTGTGCGGGGCGTGCGCGATGTCCGCGCCCAGCTCACGCATCGACTGCGGCAGCAGGTCCTCGACGAGGACAGCCTCGTTGAGCCACGCTCGCAGGATGCGATCGAGCACAGCGGTCTGCAGGTGAACCTGCTCGACGCGGATGCTCTTGTAGTACGTCTGGTGATCGAGGCGACCGCTGGCGTAGTTGTACGCGGAGCTGTTCCCGGCCGCGACATTGAAGGGCATGTTCAGGCACCGAGCGATCTCGTTGAGAAGCTCGCGCTTGAACTCGCCGTAGGTCGTCGAGGGATGCTCGGCCTGGACCTGTCCCAGCTTCCAGCCACCGGGCAGCACAGTGGCGAGGCGCTGCTCCAGCTGCACCTCGTCCATCGGCTCGAGCGGATCGGCCTCGCCGTTGGGCGGACTGTCGGTGTAGATGACGGCGGCGAAGTTGGCGGCCGTCTCCGCCGCGGCGATCACCGCGAGCGTGAAGCGGCGGAGCTGCGCGAACAGCGGCAGCGCCGGTGTGATGTCGGGGACACCGCGCACCTGCCCGGGGCGGTCGGGACGGAAGTAGTGAACCACCGATGTCGCCGGGAGTTCGTCGTAGGCGGCCGGATCAGCCGAGGGCGTGCGCCAGAACAGGTTCTCGCCAGGGTGGCGACGGAGGATGCGGTAGGAAACCGGATTGCCCGCGTCGTCGAGCACCACGCCGTCAAACTCGTTGGGCTTGGGGACGCCGAACCACGGGCTGGTCACCTGGTCGGGCTCGATGAGCCGCAGGTCGAGCGACACCGGAGCGTCGACCGCCGGGTTGTTCACGAGCAAGCCGAAGGCCTCGCCGCTCTCGGCCCGCGCCATCCGCATGGTGCGGAGCTTGCCGGGAAGGTCCACGGCCTTGGCCCAGCGCTCGAACGCCGCCTCGATCCGCTCGTTGGCGTCCTTGTCGTCGGTCAACATCTGCAGCCGAGGTCCGGTGCCGATGGTGTCGTTGGCGAGCGTGAGGACGATGCCCTTGGCGTAGGAGTTGTTGGCGACCTCGTACCGTGCGCGGTTGCGCAGGGTCGAGCGAACGAAGGGATTGACGGCCGCGTTGGGGGCGAGGCCGTCCGCGTTGGCCCAGTGCCGCCGGTTGTCCGGAGTCGTCTGAGCCGAGTCGAACTTTGCCACCACCCGCCGCCCCCCAGAACCCGCTCCACCGACCCGCATCGCCCGCATCCCTGCCGGCGCGGTGGGTGGAAGAGAAGCTCCGCGAGGGGCGGCGGAGGCAGCACGAGCGCTCTGCCGAGGGGAGGCGGCCGGGCGGTTGGGTCGGCTGAAGAGGTTGGCGAGGGTCTTGAGCATTCGCGAGTGCGTGTGATCAGACAGTGCCGGGCGGGACGACCTTGGCGAACTTGATCCCGAGGCCGGGCTTCCCCGCGGCGTCCTTGGACGCGAGGTAGCGGTCGGCCTCGATCTGGTCCTTCAGCGGGTGCTGCTCGACGCTCCCCGAGTCGCCCGCGGCCTTGGCGGGGCCGGCCGCGTTGTCGCGGATGGCCTGCTCAAGATTCGGGGCTGGGTCGGGCACGGCGATACAACTCCTCACCGGGCATCTCGCCGCAGGGCGGGAGGTTTCACGAGCGCGCATGCGTTGTTCCGGTGGTTTGTTCCACCGGTAGAACCGCATCGCCGGCGCGACCCAGGTACACTCGGGGAGGAGCGTGACCATGAAGGCCCAGATTCTTGAGAGCTTTGGCATCAATCTCGGGCGGGTACGCAACCTTCTCTCGAACTACACGACAATCACCGGCGCCGGCAGCGGTCGTCGGGCTACAGAAGACACGGACCTTCTCAGGGCGGCGGTTGTTTTCCTCCACGCCACGCTCGAGGAGGTGTTGCGCGAGCTCGAACGTTGGAAGCTGCCCGGAGCGCCCCAGGACCAGCTCAAGAACGTACCTCTGAAAGGCTTGTCACAAACGGGTCGCGCCGAGAAGTTCTGGCTCAGCGATCTGGCGACCTTCCGAGGTCAAGGCGTCGATCAAGTAATTGCCGAGTCCATTGACGAGATGCTGGATCGGTCGAACTACAACGACCTGGGAGACGTGTCGAGAGTGCTCGCACTCGCCGGAGTAAACGATGTTGCTGTGGATGCAGCAAAGGCACGGCTCGCTCCCGCTATGGCACGCCGGCACAAGATCGTCCACCAAGCCGACAGACAAGATCAACCCGGCAAGGGTTTCGGCCCCGCTACGCCCATCGACAAGCCCACCGTCTCCGATTGGATTGACGACGTCGAACATTTCGTCACCGAAGTCTTCAAGCACCTTTAGGTATCAGGCTGAGAGGACGTTCCACAGTCGTGAGCCGCCGGCCACAATGGCGGCACTGCCGCCGCCGCCGGATCGTCCCTACGAGAGTTGCTCGTGTGTAGAGCACCTCGAAGTGCCGGCACCCGCAAGTCGGGCATTCGAGGCCCTTTCGAGGAAGCGAGGATTGTGGCGGTTTGATGCTCACGCCGTTCGCCCCCTTAGCGTTGACAGTCTAAGCCGAGGACGCACTACGACCTGGTTGTCCGTGCCGAACAGGACCGCGCCGTGCATGGACGCCGCCACGGCCACCCCGACGAGGCAGTCGAGCCAGTGATTGTCGAGGCCTTCGACGCGGATCTTCCATTCGTCAACCGTGCGGCCCCGCCCCTCCGTCTTCACGCGGTACTCGCTCGTGAGGTGCTCCGAGAGCAGCCCGTGCGCCTCGGCCTTGTTGCCAAAGAGCGAAAGACACCCCGGATCGCCCATCGGGACCGCGAGCCGCGCGTGCACGAACGACTTCCAGTAGTTCGTGTCGAACAGGATGTGACGCACGGCCCGCTTGCCGGACACCACCGGCACGCGCCAGTTGAGCCCGACGCGCTCGCCGCGCTTGCGCTTGTAGTCGCTGAACGGCACGCTCGACGCCCCGACGTACCGCCCGTGGCTGGGCATGAGCACGCCCGCGTGCGGGCTCTGGCGGCAGAACTGATAGACGACGTCGGTGGACGAGCCCCAGTTGGCGTCGATCAGGCAACGGTCGATCCGGACCATCGCGCCGTCGTCGCGCCGCCACTCGCGCGCGAGGTACGCATCCGCCAACCGCTCCAGCCCGGCGTAGATCGCACCCTCGACGCCGGCCCGAGGCGCTGCGGCGGCAAGCGTGCGGCGCACGTCCCGCAGAGTGAAATAGCCGGTCTTCTGGTCCGGCTCGGTGCCGTAGTCGATCACGTACCCCGTGAAGTCATCCTCCCACGCCGCGACGAGGTAGAAGAGCGCCTTGCCCTGGACGTCCACGAACATCGTGAGCCTCGTGCATCCGATGGGAATCTCGCCACGGGCATGCCCGCTCAGCTTGGCCGCGATGTGGTCCGCGCCGAGCAGATCGTCGGAAGCCTGGACCTCCGGGAGCGGCTCGTTCTGGTACTCCGCGAAGAACGCCGTCTCGTCCTGCAGCTTGAGGTTCATTGCGTGCTGCACAGCCGAGAGCTCGTCGTGATTGAACCTCTCGGGCCACGCGATCACCGCGCCCTCGTCCATCGCGGTGCGGTGCTGGCCGTAGAACGCCGTCGCCGATGCGATCCCTCGGTCGTTGCGGAGCCCGTCGGCCCGCAGCTCCGCGTACCGCTGCCAGAGCGCATCGCGCACGGGGAACGCGTAGACCATCTTGGTCCGTTCGCCCTGCCACTGCGGGTGCTTGTCGCGGTCGAGGATGCGGTCGGCCAGGTCGTCGGGGCGCACGACCGTCAGGGTCATCAGGCCCGCGATCTTCTTACCCGGCCCTGCCAGGCCCAGGATCGCGCCGGCGAGGATGCGCTCACGGTTGGCGCACTGCGACGGAGAGCGGGCGCTCTCGTCGGTCTGGGGATCGTCGATGAGCACCAGGGACGGGCGCGCCGAGGTGCCGTCCGCCCGCTTGTGCTTCATGCCCCGGATGCGTCCCGTGATGCCGGCGACGCGGATGATGGCGCCCGCGGCCACCGAGCCGGGAATCGTCGGCAGCACGATCTCGCGTGCGGTCCACCCGATGTGCGTCTGCTTGCCCTGGTAGAGCTGCCCCGAAGCCCGCTGATGGATGCCCTCCAGACTGCGGATCGGATGGCAGACCTCGGGAAAGTCGCCCGCGAGCAGTTCGCTGTTCTCCAGTTCCGCCTTGATGGACTCGAGCATTCCCGCCGCGTGCTCTTCGTCGGAGCCGATGAGCGCGACGAAGTCGCGGTGCCTGTAGAGCATGGCCCAGAGGCACGCGACCTCGCAGAGGGAGGTCTTGCCCGAGCCGCGCGGCATCGCCATCGCAAACAGTCCGCCCTCGAGCACCGCCTGCTCGATCTTGGCGATGACCTTCAGGTGGTCGTCGGACCACTTGAGGTGGAAGGTCTGCAGGAAGTACGTCTCGCAGAAGTAGCGGAAGTCGCGTGCCGCCTTCTCTCGGCGCACCGGGTCCGCCACCGCCGGCAGGTCCCCGATGTCGCGCCCTGAGAGCGAGAGCATGGCGTTGCGGAGCCGCGCCCGCTCTTTGAGCGCCTCGTAGCCCGTGAGCCCCTCCGGCTGACGCACCGCGTCCGCGAGGGCCTCATGCCGCGTGGTGACCAGCCACGCGACGTAGCGGAACAGATCGACCCGACCCGCGTCGCCATCGGCCGCGACGCGGAACCCCGCGCGCGTGCGGTGCCGGTGGAGCTGCCGCTCGCTGACGACTTCCCCGAGCGGCGTGCTGTTGAGCAGCCGCGCGAGTTCGCCGGGCTTGAGTTGGCGCGGATCAATCGCCACCGGCGCTCATCTCCTTGACCAGCCACGCGGCGTAGTGCACGAGATTGATGCTCCCGTCCGCGTTGGTCGGCGCGCCCGCATCGACGTCCGCGCGGAGCATCGCCTCGGTGATCGGCTTGCCGCCCAGGCGCGTGAGCACGCGCGCCGCGTCGCCCACGGGCAGCGCGGCGGGATTGAGCCGGGACATTCCCTGTGCTGGGCCAGAACTAGGCGCGTGTTCGGGACTCATCGCGGACCTCCCGCGCAGTTCTGCCCACATCGCGCGCCGAGTTGCCCACAAGCGCGAGATTCCGCTCGGAATCTCGCGAGATGTCCTTGCATGGACGCGACACCGATGGCTTCATGTGACCAACGCGAGCGGGATGGCCGCACGCGACCAGAACGGAGAACAGAACGATGAACGCGAAGAAGACCAACACGACGACCACGAACAAGACCAAGGCCCGCCACATGGCTGCGGCGACCGAGGCGGTCCGCAACCGCCTGGGATTGGAAACGCTCGAGGACCGCAAGCGCGACGCCCTCGACTTCCACGACATCTCGGTGGGCAGCATCCGCGACATCATCGCCCTCGCCTTCGAGGCGGGGTTCGCAGCGGGAAGTGGAGCCCCGGCCCCCTTCAAGTACGACCCCGCCGACCCGGGCGCGATGCTCGACACGCTGGAGATCACTAAGAAGACAGGCCGCCCGACGGGCGGGACCTGGGTGAAGGGGAACATCGCGGGCCACGCCTTCGAGGCGCTGGTGTTCCCCGAGCACGCCACCGACGAGGCCTTCGAGATGGGCGACAGCCGCATCTCGAAGTTCTGGCTCCAAGAGCACTTCACGCACACCGAGGTTGCCTGCTTCGACCGCGGATGGGACCGCAAGCCCACCACCGACGCCGCCCGCGCCATCACGGACCTGCTCACCGCGGGCCTCGCCGAAACCGTCTTCGGGAAGTGATCCGCCCCCAACCCCGCCAACTCCCCTCCAGAAAGGAACCGACCCGTGCAGCACCTGATCACCTTCAAGGCCGACGAGTTCCCGACCGCCGGCGAGGCCATCCAGCACGCCGAGGCCAGCGGGCGCGGCGAGGCCATCGTGCTCGGCGGCAAGCACTACGTCGTCGAGAAGTCCGAGGCCCACCGCCTGGAGGCCGCGGGCGTTCCCTTCGCGTACCTGCACGTCATCGATCACCCCGACCACCCGCACGGGCTGGTCGTCACCGTCCCCGTCAACTGACCAGAAAGGAAACGACCCATGAGCACGACCGCACGCCCGACCCCCGCCGACCTCCGCGATGCCATCAAGGTCGCGTACAAGGACCTCCGCCGCCAGGGGTACTTCTGCCGCTCGAACTTCTGGTGCTGCGGCACATGCGCCTGCGCCGCGGTCCCCGACGACCGCGCCGCCAAGTACGTCTTCTACCACCGCCAGGACGCCCAGGACATCGACCGCAGCGGGTGGTGCTACCTCGGGTGGGCCGGCGACGGCCGCGCGATCGCGGACGCCATGACCCGCGCCGGCCTCGCGGTCGAATGGGACGGCTCGCCCCAGGCTCGCATCCTGGTCCGGCTGCCCTGACCAGGCCCGCCTCGCGCGGCCGGAAGGCCGCCCGACGCCTTGCCGCCGCAGCGTGCGGCGGTGTACCGCACCACCTGTTTGGAGATGACCATGAGTACGAAGACGAAGAAAGCCACGAAGCCCCGCATGTCCAAGAGCGCCGCCCGTGCCGATGGCGCTGCCAAGACGGATCGCCTCCGCAAGGCGGCGCTCGCGGAGATCAAGGACCGCCTGGATGGCAAGCCCGTGGGCGGCGACGGGGCCAAGAACGGGAAGGCCCCGAAGGCCCCGCGCCCGCCCAAGGCCCCCAAGGAGAAGAGTCCCAAGCGCGTCAGCGCCCTCGACGCCGCGGCCCAGGTGATCGCCGGCGCGAAGGTGCCCATGCGTGCCAATGAGATGATCGCGGAGATGGAGGCCAAGGGCCTCTGGAAGAGCCCCGGCGGCAAGACGCCGGAGGCCACGCTCTACGCCGCCATCATCCGCGAGATCGCCGCCAAGGGCGAGAAGGCCCGATTCAAGAAGCACGACAAGGGCGTCTTCGTCGCCGGGAAGGGGGCCTGAGCCGTGAGCGCCACGACCGCCCAACTCGAGGACGTACTTCAGGCCGCGCTCTACTTGCTCGGGGCGAGGCAAGACCAAATGCTCACCCTTGAGGAGTGGACCGACCTCGCCCGCGCGGTCGCTGCCTGCCAAGAGCGCAAGACGGCGGACTACCTCACGGAGCATGATCTCGAAGACATCGCCGATCACTACGCCCTTGAGTGGGACGAGGCGACCGACGGAGCCCTTCCGAACCTCGAAGAGGAGTGAGGCGTTCATCACCCCTCCCCCTCAGCCGCGACGCCGGTCGCGGCTTTCTCTTCGGCCACAGCGTTTGAGCCCAACCGCTCCGCCTTGCGGCCCGTGAACTTCTCCCAACGCTGCACGATCACATCGCAGTAGAGCGCGTCGAGTTCCATGAGGAACGCCCGCCGCCCTGTCATTTCCGCGCCGATGAGCGTCGAGCCGCTCCCGCCGAAGAGGTCGAGCACGTTCTCCCCGGGCCGTGACGAGAACTCGATCGCGCGCCGCGCCAGTTCGACGGGCTTCTCCGTGAGGTGGACCATGCTCTGCGGGTTCACCTTCTTGATCGACCATGTGTCGGGCACATTGGCGGGGCCGAAGAAGCGGTGCGCTGCGCCCTCTTTCCAGCCGTAGAAGCACCACTCGTGGTTGCCCATGAAGTCCTTGCGCGTGAGGACCGGGTGCTCCTTGATCCAGATGATCGCTTGCGCGAAGTAGAGCTCGCAGCGCTTGAGCACCGGCGGGTAGTTGCCGCAGTTGGCGTATCCGCCCCAGATGTAGAACGTGCCGCCGGGGATCAGCACGCGGGTGATGTTCCCGAACCACGCCGCGAGCAGCCGGTCGAACTCGTCATCGGACACGAAGTCGTTGGCCAGCGGCCGGTCCTTGGCGCGGAGCTTCTTGTGCGTGGCGCGGCTCTTCTCGGGATACCGGTTGAGATCGGCGCTCTGTTGGTCGTGCTGATCGGCCTTGCCCGGCAGAGCGAATGAACTCAGGCCAGCAACGATGGCGTTGTTCGAGCGCGGCTCGACCTTCACGTTGTACGGCGGGTCCGTGTTCACAAGGTGGACTTGCTGGCCGTCGAGCAGACGGTCCAGGTCTGCGGGCTTCGACGAGTCGCCGCACATGAGCCGGTGGTTGCCGAGCACCCAGATGTCGCCCGGCACCGTCGTGGCCGCGTCGGGCGCTCCGGGCACATCGTCGGGATCGGTGAGCCCATCCGTGCCGGCGGGAGCCATGATCGCGGCGAGGTCCTCGGCGCTGAAGCCGAGCACCGCGAGGTCGAAGTCCGCGCCCTTGAGGTCGGCGAGTTCGATGGGCAGGAGTTCCATGTCCCAGGAGGTGAGCGACGCGACCTTGTTGTCGGCAATGCGAAGCGCCTTGACCTGGTCCGGCGTCAGGTCCGACGCGCGGATGGTCGGCACTTCGGTGAGACCGAGCTTTCGCGCGGCGCGGAGCCGAGTGTGCCCGGCGATGATCACGCCGTCGGCATCGATCAAGATCGGCACCTTGAAGCCGAAGGCCTGGATGCTCTTGGCGACCGCTTCGATGGCGGCGTCGTTGATGGTTCGGGGGTTGCGGTCATATTCCTTCACCGCGTCAATGGGAAGCGTCTCGATGTTCACGGCGATCTCCGTTGGGGACGGCGCAGCGGGCAGCGCCGCGCTTTGTGCGTGGGGAGTCATGGCCCGCGGCACATGCCGACGGGTCCGGGGATCGCTCGATGGCTGGTTCGCTTGGGGTTGGGTCGCTCGGGCTACGGGCCCGTCCGCCGGGGGCGGCTCACTCCCCGGAATCCGACTCGCTTCGGGCCGCGCCCGTTGGCGACGGGTTGGCCCACGTTGGCCCACGTCGCGTTCCTGGCGGGGCGGCGTACCGCTCCCGCCGACCGGACGTCCCGGCCCCGGACCCGCGAAACAAACTCTGTCGCCAAGCGCGGCTGTTCCCGCGGCCCCGGTTTCGCCGCGACGGCGGGGAAGTACCTACTCCCCCCAGGCCCTCCCCTTGGTAGGACTCCGGCTGTAAGGCTCCCGCTAGGCGCGCCCTGGCACGCGACCTGCATGGGCGCGGCGGTCGGACGGCTCGGGGATGTCGAAAGAGAGAGATCATTCAATCTTTCAATCCCTGCCTTCCGCCCCCGCCCGCGCGTACCGCGTGCGCGCGCGGGGAATAGATGAAGGATTGAACTTTTCGGTTCATGCCAGCGCATAGACCACCCTTGGCTTGGTCGCCGTCTCCTCGGTTACCTGCTCGATCTGCCCGGTCTCCAGGAGGTTGTCGATGACCTCCTGCCGCTCCCGCTGGGTCAGCCACTGCGTCTTGCGGCATAGTTCACTGCGGGAGATCTTTCCATCCGCCTTGCGCACGATGCGGAGCACGCGCTTCTGCCGTGCGTCGAAGACCCCGTCCGCGACCCACTCGTGGGCGATGTAGAGCATCCGCCTGGTCAGGTAATCCGACAGTTCGCACGCCCAGCACGCTGCATCCTCGTCGATGACCGGATTGGCGTGGTTCTTCGAGCAGGCGTAGACCAGCGCGAGGCGGCAGGCCTTCTCCTCGACACGGGCCCACAGGGAACGGCCCGCCGTGTGGTCCGGCTTGCCGAGCTCGGCATCCACCATCGCCGCGAGCGCGTCGAACACCGCTCCCGCCTCCGGCGTGGCCTCGACCACGAGGGGTTCGGGGTGCTCGGCCTGGAGGTTGCCAGGCGGCTTGAACGATCCCCACCAAGCGGCCGCCTGTTTGATCCCCTCCGGAACAGGCCGCGCCTTGGCTCGCTGCCGCGCGGGCGTGGTGGTTGCCTCGAACACAAGCAGCCGCGCAATGAAGCCGTCGCTCAGACTGTCGGCGGTGAGCGACTCGTAGAAGTGCTCGGGGACGGTCGTGCCGTAGACGCTCACGCACGGCTGATCGACGACCTTGTTCCGCTTGGCGTCGGCGTAGGCCTTGCCGCGGAACACCGTGTCGGCGCTGGAGTAGAGCTTCATCAGCGCCGTGAGCACGTTGAACAGGTGCGGCGCCTTCTTGGGATCGCCGATCGTCCGCAGAAAGCGCCCGAACTCGTCGATCTGGAAGAGGATCGCCGGCTCGTTCTCCACGGCCGTGACGAGTCCCGCGTCCGAGGCGAGATCCTCGCTGCCCTCGTGCTCAACCATGTCGGCGATGAACAGGATGTTCTTGTTGACCTTGCGGGCGTGGTCCTTCCCCGCTCCCGACGGCGCAACGCCCACGCAGTAGAGGTTGGTCCGGTTGCCTCGCTCATCGCGCACCTTGCGGGCGCAGAGCACGGCCTGAAGGCAGATGCCCGCGGCCAGCGCCAGCACGGGCTGGGGGCGCGTCGCGGTCGCCAGGTTGTGCTCGATGACCTGCTCGATCAGACCCGGCACGGTCAGGAGGCGCTCGGGGAGCGGGCCGGGATCGGGAATGCGATCGGCGCGGGGCGACGCGGATTCGCGCCGTCGCTCCGGATCAAACGCGGTGAGATCGACGTCGGTGCCCTCGACCGCACCGGTGTCGCGGAGCCATCCGAGCGGCCGGTCGTGCGGTTTGTTCGCCGCATCGCCGACTTTGTGCCTGAGTTCTTTCTCCGACCACGGCGGCTGGCAGCGCGGGTTGTACCGATCCCACAGCAGGCGGAACGCCGACTCGGCGTCGAGCCCGAACCCGTGCACCATCGCGGTCGCAGCCGCGTATGTCTGACTGTGCCCGCCAGAGCCGGAGATTGCTGGCGGCATGCGGTCGAGGTAGGCTGCCGCGCGTCGCTCGATGTGATCCTGCGGAAGCGAATTGGAGCGCTCGTTTCCTTGTGCTGGTGGCTGATAAGCGATCGTGTCGTTGCGCCCGTGCCGCCGTGCGATGACCGACTCCGCCAGCGCCGCGACAGCGGCGGCGAGCTCGGCGTGGTCGATGACGGCCGGGTCGCCCTCGAGCGGGTCGTACGGCTCGCCGCTGGGGTGCGTGCCGGGCCCGACAACAGTCTGCGCCCCAGTGCTGCGGAGCTCCACGATCATCTTCCGCGTCACCGGGTCCTGGTGCTTGCGGGTCGTCGCGCCGGCGCAGATGTACCACCAGTGCGAGAGGGGCTTGCCCGGTCGCCCCGAACGCGACGGCGTTGGCGGCAGGAACTCCGGCGCGAGCGCCACCGCTTCCTCGCAGTCCAGGTCCACATCCACCAGCCACCCGCTCGGCTCGCCGAGGAGCAGGCCGATGTTCCCGGTGCCGTTGAAGTGGTGCGGGAGTTCCTCCTCGACGAGTCGGAGGGTCTGCCAGCCCTTCAGCACAGGAATCTTGCTCCCCGCGGGCACCGGGATAGGCGCGTACCCCCGCGACCGGTACCACCGGGCCGCTTCGAGCAGGTTGGTAGCGTGCTCGGTGGGCGGCATTAGAAGGGAATCTCGTCGTCGGGGATGTACGGCGCGGCGTCGATCGGCGCGCCAGCGGGCACCGCATCGGGATCATCGAGTCGCGCCGGCTTGTCGCCCAGACGGTGGGCCACCACGCGCTCGTACTGGTCGCCGACCTTGCGCTCGACCGTGATCGCCAGCGTCGTCGCGAGCGCGCCCGCCTTGGCCATCTCCACCGCCTCCTCCGTGCCGCCGGGCACCGGCTCGACCGAGCGGGCCCGCCACCACGCCTCGGCCTTGATCCGCGCGTAGCCGGTGTGGTCGAAGCAGACCCACTCGCGGAAGTAGCGGTTGAATCCGACGCGGTACTCGACCCGCATCGTGAGCGGCGCGGCGGGGTCGCCGCGCTTGGAGTGCACGTGGTAGGTCGACTCGCTGACGTGGTGCTCTTCGCGCGTCGTCTGCCCGCTGAGGATGCCTTCCGTGCTCGCCTTGGCCTCGTGCTGCTGCTTGTTGGGCTCGGGGAACTGGTGGCCGCACTGCGGGCAGACCTGGTAGCCCGCTGCGATCAGCGCCTGGCAGTTCGGGCACTCCTTCGCCGGGGCTTCACCCTCCCCACGGTCGTCGGTGGCGATACGGATGGCGTCAACGGGGCCGTGCCGGAGCACATTGCCGCCGAAGTCGAGAACGAGGCAATCCGCCTTCCCCGGGTGCAGCCGGAATCCTCGGCCCACCATCTGGTAGTACAGACCGGGCGACATCGTCGGCCGGACCAACGCCACACAGTCGATGTGCGGGGCGTCGAACCCGGTCGTCAGCACGTTGACGTTGCACAGGTACTTGAGGTCGCCCGAGCGGAAGCGGCCGAGAATGGCGCTGCGGACGCCGTCGGGCGTGTCGCCCGTGACGAACCCGCACTCCACGCCGTGCTTGGCCTTGAGCACATCGACGACGTGCTGTCCGTGCCGGATGCCCGACGAGAAGATGAGCACCGCCGTGCGGTCCGACGTGTGCTGGACGAGCTCGGCGCACGCACCCTCGACGAGGCCCTCCTTGTCCATCAGGTCCTCGACCTCGCTGGCGACGAACTCGCCGGCGCGGATGTGGAGATCGTCGGTCGACACCTTCTGGAGCCCGGCCTTCGTCCGCAGCGGCGACAAGAAGCCCTGGACGATGAGCTCGCGGACGCCGACCTCGAAGCAGACGTGATTCAGGATGTTCTCCGGACCGCAGATCGATCCGGACTTCATGCGGTACGGCGTCGCGGTCAGCCCGATGACCCGCACGTGGGGGTTCACCACCTTGGCGTCGGCGATGAACTGGCGGTACATCCCGTCGTCCTCGGTGGGGACCATGTGGGCTTCGTCCACGATGATCAGGTCTACGGGGCCGAGGTCGCACGCCTTCTTCCAGATGCTCTGGATGCCCGCGACCGTGACGGCGTACCCGAGGTCCTTGCGCTTCAGGCCCGCCGAGTAGATGCCCACCGGGACATCCGGGGCGATGTGCCGGAGCTTGTCGGCCGCCTGCTCGAGCAGTTCCTTCACGTGGGCCAGGATGACGACGCGGCCGTTCCAGTGCGCGACTGCGTCGCGGCAGATCGTGGCGATCACCGGCGTCTTACCCCCGCCGGTAGGGATCACCACGCACGGGTTGTCGTCGCGCGTGCGGAGGTGCTCGTAGACGGCGGCGACCGCTTCGGATTGGTACGGACGCAGGTTCACGGGGCCACGCCCCCCGCGAGGGACTCGGCCAGCCCCCGCCCGGCGTGTCGGCACGCAGCGCAGATGCGGCCGTACGCCAGACGCCCTGTGCGCCGCCGCTTGAACTCGCCCAGCGGCCGGATCTGCCCGCACTGCGAGCACACCAAGCAATCCTCGTCGGAGTCCTGTCCGATGCCGATCTTGAGAAGGGGATCGGCCTTGACGATCTCCCAGTCCAGGCGGCGGATGCAGAACCAGCGGTCGTCGATCTGGATGGCCCGCTTGACCGCGTCGCACACCAAGTCGACCACGTTCACCGCGTCGCCGCGATTGTCGGGCTTCTGGACGACGATCTCCAGCCACACCTTGTTGTGGGCGATGCGGCGGCCGTTGAGCGCCCCCAGCGCCGCGAGCACGATCTGCTCCCGCAGCGCCACGACCTCGCGGCGAAGGGCTACGTGGCCCCGGCGGCGCTTGACGTACATGCGGTTCTTGGAGGCAGCGTAGCTGAAGGGCACGCCGAAACGCACCATCCACAACAGCGGGGAGCCGGACGGCTCGTGGCTGCGCGGCGGCCGCGGCGTAGGGGCCAGCAGCGCCGCCGTCTCCAGGTCCCGCAGCGCAGAGCACGCCGGGCGGCGAGGGCTTGCGCCCCGGCCCGGCGTCTCCGCGCCGCAGTCACCGCACCTGAATGTCGCTGGCGTGTCCACGAGGCAGCCGCTCCCTTGCGCGTTCAAGGCTGGGACCCGGTCAACAGTGCCGTTCGTGGG
Organism: Phycisphaerales bacterium; assembly: GCA_013360695.1. Lineage (GTDB taxonomy): Bacteria > Planctomycetota > Phycisphaerae > Phycisphaerales > UBA1924 > JABWBC01. Next base: position 500 of record JABWBC010000006.1, on the reverse strand, counting down.
CGTCAACGCTTCCAGGGCGGTGTGCTCCCCGGGCCGGCGGCGGCGGGCGTTCGCGTCGGGGACGCGCCGCTCTTCTTCGCGTAGCCCTTGATGACGTTGGTGAACTCGCCGTTGTCGTCGCGCTTCTTCAGCCCGACGCTGATCTCCAGCGGGATGTTGTGCAGCTCCACCGAGTCCTTGGGCTGCATCACGCCGACGGCGCGGCAGACGGCCGAGAGCTCCCCGCGTGCGATCTTCACGGTCATCTCGCTCTTGTTCTCGAGGTTCAGCCGGGCCCAGACGAGCCGGCCCTTGAACTCGCCGTCGATGACCTGGAAGGTCAGCTGCAGGTACTTGCCGCCTCCCGTCTTGGTGGGCTTGTACTCGCTGTCGGAAATGACGGCGAGGTACTTGCCCGCGGGGAGCGGGTCGAGCGCCACGGAGGGGTCAACCTGGTTCGCATCGAAGTTGTTCAGATTCGCCATGAGTCGGAGTCCTTGTCTTGGAGGGCGGATGGACCT
>JABWBC010000093.1 GCA_013360695.1 Phycisphaerales bacterium | reverse complement strand
GCGCCTCGAACGCCTCCTGCGTCGTCAAGCCGCCGTGCGACTGCACATACGCCAGCATGCCCGCGATCCGCTCGCGTTGGTCCCGGCTCTGTCGCCCTCGGAACGCCCGGCCGTGGTCGGTCAGGTCGACGCCCTCCGGGCTGAACAGGCGGGCGACCAGCGACGCGGATGCCTTGTACAGGGCGAAGGCCGCCTCGCGCGACGGCGCGGGATAGGTCTCCCCGATCCAGGCCCGCAGCAGCGCGTCGGGGTCGGCCTCGGGGTCCTTCGCCAGCCCGGCCAGGACCGCCACGTTGACCGCGTTGCCGTACGGCACGCCGAAGATCGGGTTGTTGCGGCTTTCGTCATGGGTGTTGAACGGGCGCTGGCCCCAGAGGTGGCAGACGGAATTGACGCTCCAGGTGACGTGGTGGACCAGGAGAACGCGGAGCAGCCCGCCCCACACCAGGCCCATGAACGCGCCGACCCATGTGCCGGTGACGATGAACGCGATGCCGAATGGGATCAGGAGCCCCAGCGCGACCCAGAGCGGGAAGAGCCGCGAAAGGCACGAAACCAGCCGATCGGCCTGGAGATCGGGGACGTAGCGCTGCATGAACTCGGGCGTGGGCGCCTTTGAGAAGAACCAGCCAAGGTGCGCGTGCGCCATGCCGCGCATCAACGACAGAAATGTGGTGCCGTGGACGTGCGGCGAATGCGGGTCGTCGGGTCGATCGGTGTGCTGGTGATGGCGTCGGTGCGTGGCGACCCATTCGAGGATCGGGCCTTCGACGGCCATGGAGCCCAAGATGCCCAGCACCAGCGTGACGACCGGGCTTGCCTTGAATGACTTGTGGGTGAAGAGGCGGTGATAGCCGATCGTGACGCCCAGCACGGTGAGCACATAGCCGCCCAGCAGCATGCCGACGTTGAGCCAGAGCGATGGCGTGTCCCAGATCATCCAGATCGCCGCGGCCAAGGCCAGCTGCGGCACGATGATGACCATGAGCGTGGCCAGGCGGGCGAGGAACGGCGGGCGCTCGAGCGGCTCGCCGCTCAGCACCGGCTCTTCGTCGGGAGCTTGAGCCTTGAGCGATTGGAGCGCGGACGAACCCGACGCGATCGGTTCAGGCGAGGCCCCTGACGATGACGTTGGAACTGGGTTTGAACCGAGATCTTCTTTGTTGTGAGACATGACCGACTCCCCACCGACCATGGGGCCGCCCCGTGGTCAGACGCTGTCCACTCAACGAACATACGACCGCGGGAGAAGTCGGGTGCTTACCGCGGGGCGAAATGGGGTAAAAGGCCGTGGATTTGCGCCGCCTGAGCGGAATAGCGGCGCGCCGGTGGCCTCGCGGCGGCGCTGTCGGGGAATTCCCGAGTCCTCTTCATCAATTGCTCACTACCCTGCCACGCATGAATGGGCACGCCGCACGCCGAAATACACGAATCGCATCGCTGCGGGAACTGCTGCCCGCTGCCGTCGACCGGCGTCGTGCGCTGATCGATTCGGGTGTCACGGAGGCGTTCCGCGTTTTCTCGGGAGATGTGGATGGGCTGCCCGGCGTTTTCGTGGACGTGCTCGGGCCCGGCGCGGTGATGATCGTTCACGAGGGCGTCGCACCCGCGGCGTTTGACGCGGAGCGCGAGGCGGCGGGCGCGTTGGAAGCGCTGTCGGGGCCGTCGGTTGGGCTGAGCGTGCGCGCGGTGTATCACAAGCCGTTTGCGCGCGACCGCTCGCGTATGGGCGGAGCGTTGCCGTCGTGCGTAACCGAGGCGGCGCCGTGCGCGGGCGAGGCGCTCCCGGAGTTCGTGCTGGTGCGTGAGCACGCGTGGACGCTGGAGGTGCGGCACTACGACGGGCTTTCGACCGGGCTCTTCCTCGACCAGCGCGAGAACCGGCGCTGGGTGGCGCGGTGGTGCGAGCTCTTTGCCAGGAAGCACGGCACGCCCGCGCGGGTGCTCAACACGTTCGCGTACACGTGCGGGTTTTCGGTGGCGGCGGCGAAGACGGGGGCGATCACGACGAGTGTCGATGTCTCGGGGCGTTACCTCGACTGGGGCAAGCGCAACTTCGCGCACAACGCGATCGACGCGGCGGACCATCGCTTCGCGAAGATGGACACGTTCGAGTTCATCGCGTACGCGCGGCGCAAGGGGCTGGTGTTCGATCTTGTCGTGCTCGACCCGCCGAGCTTTGCCGCGGGCAACAAGAAGAAGGGCGTGCGGGCGTGGAGCTCGGTGGATGATTACGCGCGGCTGGTGGGCGAGGCGGCGACGCTGCTGTCGGCGGGCGGGGTGATCCTGGCGTCGACGAACACGCGCGAGCTGTGCCGCCCGGGGCGGTTGGAGCGCGAGATCGTGAAGGGTCTTGGGCGCGTGCCGCGCGGATTGAAGCTTCCGGAGGTTCCGGCGGATTTCGCGGGCGAGAAAGAGCGATTCGCGGCGCGGGCGTTTGCGGTGATGTAACGCGAATCGCCCCGCATTGCGCGCGCGTGCTGGTCTGAACTCCCCAATTTGGTGATCCAACGCCTGATTGCGCATGCGCGCGGGACTCGGGCCGCAATCTCGCGAGGTCGGGTTCGTTGCACTGCTGTGTCGGCGCGGCGATCGGCCCCACGGGCACGCGGGAGCGTCCCACGGCGACGGCAAGGAGATTCCGCATGAATACGAAGTTGTTTGCGTCGGCGTTGGCGACGTTCGCGATCTTGGCGGCGGCGGGTTGTGCCATGAATCGCGCGCCATGCTGTGAAACAGGGCCTTGCGGACGCCTGAGCGATGCGCCGCCGGTGCGCGGGATCGGCCCGGGCGGGGGCGCGTGCGTGCTGAACCAGAACGCGCCGGTGAATCCGACGGGCACGATCACGCCGACCACCGCTGATGCGCTGAGGGCGGCGTGGCTGGATGAGCGGCGGGCGCAGGCGTTCTACGGCGCGGTGCTCGAGAAGCACGGGCAGGTCAGGCCGTTTACGAACATCCTGAACGCCGAGAAGCGTCACGAGCAGGCGGTCGCGACGCTGATGGATCGCTATGGCGTGAGCAAGCCGAGCAAGGACAGCACGGATGTGCCGGGCGTGCCCGCGACGATCGCGGAGTGCGCGAAGCTGTCGGCGCAGGTGGAGCGCGACAACGTCGCGATGTATGACCGCCTGCTGAAGGACGTGAGCGAGCCGGACGTGCGCGCGGTGCTCGAGAATCTGCGGGCGGCGTCGCTCAACAACCACCTGCCGGCGTTCGAGCGCGTGTCGGATCGCGCGAGCGCGGGGCTGAACCACGGCAACCAGTTCGGGCCGGGCCAGTCGCGGGCGGGCCAGTTCCAGCCGGGGCAGGGGAGGGGTGCGGGGCGTGGGATGGGGCAGGGAATGGGTCGCGGTGCCGGTCGCGGGCTTCGCGACGGGACCGGGCCGGGGGCGGGGCGCGCGACGTGCCCGCTTGTGACACCATGATTCCGTAATTCCGCAAATCCTCGAGCTTGGATTTGATGCGATCACTCGCGGTACACTCGGGCGATTCACGCCTGAGGAGTGCCGCGAGTGATTTGTCGATACAACCGCGTCGTTCGTGCCTCGTGTCTTTCTCTGTTGGCCGGGTGCGCCAGCCTCGGTGGGTGCGCGAGCGACGGGCGATCGAGCGCGTCGGGCACGAAGAGCGCGGGGGCTGTTGAGCGTTCGGGCAATCCGATTTTCCCGGGCTGGTACGCCGACCCGGAGGTCGCGTGCTTCCAGGACGAGTTCTGGGTCTATCCGACGTACTCGGCTCCCTACGACCAGCAGACGCACTTCGACGCGTTCAGCTCGCGTGATCTTGTTCACTGGACCAAGCACGAGCGGGTGCTGGAGGCGGCGAGTGTTTCGTGGGCGCGGCGGGCGATGTGGGCGCCGTCGGTGATCGAGCACCGCGGGCGTTACTACTTCTTCTTCGGCGCCAACGACATCCAGAACGACCAGGAGTTCGGCGGGATCGGCGTGGCGGTGGGCGATTCGCCGAGCGGGCCTTTCAAGGACCATCTCGGCAAGCCGCTGGTCGATCGATTCCACAACGGCGCGCAGCCGATCGATCAGTTCGCGTTCCGCGATCCGTCGGGCATGCTGTACCTGATCTACGGCGGGTGGCGGCACTGCAACATCGCGCAGCTACGCGACGACCTGACGGGGTTCGAGGCGTTCCCCGACGGCACGACGTTCAAGGAGATCACGCCCGAGCAGTATGTCGAGGGGCCGTTCATGTTCGTGCGCGGCGGGAAGTACTACTTCATGTGGTCGGAGGGCGGCTGGACGGGGCCGAACTACTCGGTCGCGTACGCGATCGCGGATTCGCCGCTGGGGCCGTTCAAGCGCGTGGGGAAGATCCTGCAGCAGGACGCGAGCGTGGCGACGGGCGCGGGGCATCACTCGGTGCTAAGGGTGCCGGGAACAGACGAGTACTACATCGTGTACCACCGCAGGCCGCTGGGAGAGACCGACGGCAATCACCGCGTGGTGTGCATCGATCGCATGAGGTTCACAGCGGACGGATTGATCGAGCCCGTGAAGATCACGCGCGAGGGCGTCGAGGCGGTGAGGATGGAGCCGACGAAGCTCGGGCGTTGAGCGCTACGCGGCGGAGCGTTGGCGCGTGGACTCCTCGGAGGCGCGCCTGCAGACCTCGACCAGCTTGGCCTTGTCGATGGGCTTGGTCGCGAAGTGATCGCACCCGGCGGCGATGCACTTTTCGGCGTCGCCCGTCATGGCGTGGGCGGTGAGCGCGATGATCGGGCCCATCCAGCCCTTGGCGCGGAGGGTACCCACGAGCGTGTAGCCGTCCATCTCGGGCATCTGCATGTCGGAGAGGAGGATGTCGCAGGGGGGCGGGCTCGCGAGGTCGCCGTCGACGGTGTGGTCGAGCGTGAGCGCTTCGAGCGCCAGCTTGCCGTTGTCGAAGACCTTCACCTCCGCGCCGGCCTTGCGGAGCATGTGGGAGATGAGGCGCTGGTTGTCCGGGCCGTCCTCGGCAAAGAAGATTCGCAGGCCGGCGAGGGGGAGGGCCGGGGCGGCGGCTTGCGGGGATTCGGCCTTGACCTCGCGTCCCAGGGAGCCCATGGGGAGCATGGCGAGGCCCTCGACGGGGCCGGTGGAGATGGTGAGCGTGAAGACACTGCCCTTGCCGGGCTCGCTGGACACGCTGATGTCGCCGCCCAGCATCTCGGCGAGGCTCTTGCTGATGCGGAGACCAAGGCCGGTCCCGCCGAACTTGCGGGTGACGCTGGTGTCGGCCTGGGAGAAGGGGAGGAAGAGGCGCTGGCGCTGCTCGGGAGTCATGCCGATGCCGGTGTCGGCGATCTCGACGCGGAGGAGCGGGCCGGCAGCGGCGTGGGCGTCAAGGCCGATGCGGACGGTCACGCCGCCGATCTCGGTGAACTTGATGGCGTTGCCGATGAGGTTGACGAGGACCTGGCGGAGGCGGAGAGGATCGCTGGCGATGGAGACCGGGATCGGCGTCTCCTGCTCGAGGTCCAGCGCGATGCCCTTGGCCTTGGCGCGGACGCGCATGAGCGACTCGACCTCGCGGAAGAGATGGAGCGGGTCGGTCGGCATCTTCTCGACGCTCATGCGACCGGCCTCGATCTTGGAGATGTCGAGGATGTCGTTGATGATGGAGAGGAGGTGGTCGCCGTTGCGCCGGATGGTGTCGATGTACTCGAGGCGCTGGCGCGGCGCGATCGACCGATCGCCGTCCTCGGCGAGAAGGTCGGTGTAGCCCAGAATGGCGGTCATGGGCGTGCGGATCTCGTGGCTCATGTTGGCGAGGAAGTCGCTCTTGGCTCGGTTGGCGGCTTCGGCGGCGTCCTGCGCCGCGCGGATCTCGCTGATGTCCATGTGAACGCCCACGGCCCGGAGCGGCTTGCCCTCGGCGTCGCGTTCCATCACGCGCCCGATGTCGAGAACCCATGCCCACGTGCCGTCCTTGCGGCGGAGGCGGTGCTCGCAGCGGTACTCCTTGGCGCGGGACTCCAGGTGATCTTCCAGTGTCGCGGTGACGCGGGCCATGTCCTCGGGGTGGACCAGCCGCTTCCAGACACTGACATCGGGCTCGATCTCGCTGGGCTCGTAGCCGAGCATTCGGCACCAGTTCTCGTTGAACGCCACCTCGCCGGTTCGGACGTTCCAGTCCCACGTGCCGAGGTTGGCGGCCGAGAGTGTGAGATCAAGGCGCTCGGCCTGCAGGTGCATCGCCTGCTTCTGCGCGACCTGCTCGGAGATATCGAACATCACGCCGCGCAGCATCGCGACGCGACCATCGACCATCTCGACGTGGACCGAGTCATCGATCCAAACGGCCGTGCCGTCGGCGCGGAACATGCGGTATTGGAAGCGGTGATCGCGTCCGCCGGCGGATTCGGAGGCGCAGAACTCGATGGCGCGCTCACGATCATCCGGGTGCAGGCGCTCCTTCCAGAAGCCGGGTTCGAGCCACTGCGCGATCGGGTATCCGAGCTGGGCGGCCTGGGGCGAGACATAGGTGAAGCTATCGCTCGCAGGGTTGAACTCCCACACGATGACGTTGATTCCTTCGACCAGCGTGCGGAAGCGTGCTTCGCTCGCGGCCAGGAGCTCCTTGGCCTCGATCTGCTCGGTGACGTCCATGCACCCGCCGGCGTACCCGAGGAACGACCCGTCGGCGGCATAACGCGGGACGCCGCGGTCCTCGATCCAGCGGTACACGCCGTCGTGGCGGCGCAGGCGGTAGGTCATCACGAAGGGCTTGCGTGCGTCGAAGCACTCGACGTAGGTCCTCACGCAGCCGTCCATGTCGTCGGGATGCACGCCCTCGACCCAGCCGTCGCCGCGTTCCTGCTCGAGCGTTCGCCCGGTGAACTCGAGCCATCCCTTGTTGAAGTCGTAGCACTTCTTGTCCGTTCCCGCGAGCCAGACCAGCATCGGGACGGCGTCGGCCAGGGCGCGGAAGCGAGCCTCGCTCTCGCCCAGGCGCTGCTGCGCCCGCTTGCTCTCGGTGACGTCGGTCTCGATCGCCATGAAGCCGGTGAGCGAGCCCCGCTCGTCGCGGAGCGGCTGGAGATCGATGTCGAGGACATAGATGTTGCCGCTCTTCCCGCGATTGGCGATCTCGACGCGGCACGATGTGCCGTCCTGAACGGCGCGATGCATGGCGGCGATCGCCGCGGGATCGGAGCCCTCGAACTGGAGCAGGCGTCCCGGGAACTGCCCGCGGAATTCGTCGAGCGTGTACCCGGCGAGCTTCTCGAAGGCTTCGTTGACCCAGGTGGTGCGGCCCGCGGCGTCGGTGACGATCACCGCGTTGGAGGTGCGTTCGGCGATGACAGAGAGACGGCGCAGATCGCGCGTCATTTCGTGGGCGAGGCGCTGCGCGTGGGCACGGCTGTCGCACAGAACCCAGATCAGGCCGCCCAGCGCGAGCGAGAGGACGCTTCCGCCGATCCCCCACAGCCACGCGGCGGACTGGCCGGCCCCCGCGTCGAGCAAGTCGGTCGAGGCGATCGCGACGGTGAAAGGTCGCCCGCCCACGTGGAGTTCCGTGAACACGACCTGGCTGGATTCAGGGAAATCGGCGCGGCAGAGGAAGCCTTGGTCGTCGTCAAGGTCGGGCGAAGCTCGCCCGGCAAGGGGCTCGCCCTCGCGGGGATTTTCGCCGTCATAGAGCGCCATCGTGAGCTGGCCAACGGATGCGTGCTCCACCACGTCGAGCAGGACGCCGGGCGCGACGACGGCGAAGGCGATGTGGGCGAGCGCGGCGCGGCGCTCCTCCGGTGTCGAGGTCGGGGCGCCATTGCGGTAAAGCGGAAGAACCCACACCGCGACAGAGGTCTCGCCTGACTCAATCGGAAGGCTGGCGGCATTGGCCAGCATGGGCCGCTTGGCATCGATCGCCCGCGTGATCGCGTCAGAGATGCCGGGCCAAGCGACGGCGTCGAGGCCAAGGAGCGGAATTCCGACCGCGGCGGGCTCCGCGAACTGGACGAAGTAGTGTTGAACGACGTCGGGAGCGGGAAGCGGCTGATAGCCTGCCTGGCCGTCCGCCCGGCGTTCGAACGCGAACTTCTCGATATCGGTATGGGCGACGGGCCGGAGGACACCGAACAGCACGGCGCCGGGGAATTCGTGCGGCAGATCGCGCGTGGCGACATAGGCCGCGAACTCATGAGCCTCTAGAACGTCGCTCGCGGCGTAAAGGCCGGACACCGTCCGAAGGCCGGAGGCGGAGTTATCAAATGCCTTCTCAATGGAATCGATCGCCACGTTCGCGTTCAGTTCAAATCGATCTGCGGTGTCGGCGTCGATCTCGCGACGGGTCTGAAGTGCGTGGAGCACGGAGAGGGCAACGCCGAGCGCGGCGACGGCACCGGCCAAGAACATGTTGAATCGGGTGATGTGATGGTCCAGATGCGGGCGGTCTTCCGCAGTCTTGGGCGCGACGCCGATCATCAGCCATGCCAAGCCCGGGGTGGCGAGAAGGAGCAGGAGCCCGATATGAGCCGACAGCCACCGCAGGCCGCCGAGCCCTGGCGCCAGGACTCCAAGGATGAGACGCACCAACAGCTCGGCCGCGATGAGGATCGCGATCAAGCTGATGAAAATGGCCGTTCCGGTCGGGCGTCGCATGGTTATCCCTGGGCTCCTGGCCGCGCATGCATCGCGCGATGCGCACACTTGTGACATCGGCGAGCCAGTGGATCACTTTGCTTCCGGTCAATTCATCCTGCCGTGATTTATCCGAGTTGAATAGAACCCCCTAATGGCCACCACTGAGGTTCGGCTCCCCATAAGCGAAATGCACCGGGTTCTCCCTGTGGTCCCGTGGTGATTATGGGGGGAGCTGTCCCCGCGTCTTTTTGCGTGATGGCGTGCATGTTCCGACCCGACGCGCTATCGCGACGCCCGGATCGTCCACCACGCCATGGCGCGGGCAGGCACGGTGACGGGGACGATCGCGACGCCATCGGGGCCGGGCTCAATCTTGGTCTCCCTGCCACCCGCGTCGGTCAGCGTGGCGCTCGCGCGCAGGCCGGTGTAAGAGAGGTTTACGTGCAGATCACGCGAAACATCTTGCGGCAGGGGGTTGTAGACGACGAGCATTCCCGGTTCGGGGAGACTGGGATTGACGTGGAGGATCCAGTCAAGGTCGCGGCCGTCGGCGCGCCGCCCGTGGATGATGTCCGATTCGAGGATGGCGCGGTGCTGCTTGAACCAGGCGACGCGTTGTTTGACCATGTCGCGGGTGCGTTCCGTGTCAAAGAGGCGAGGCCCGCGGAAGCAGGCTTGGACGCCCGCTCCGAGGAGGTTGTCGAGACGGCGGGCGTAGTGGTCGAGGTGCTGGTCGAGGGGCTCGATGGTGGCCGCGGGGCCGCCGCCGTGGTATTCCATCAGCGGGACGAACATCCATCCCATGCTGGGGGCCTTGATCCACGTGCCGTCGAAGATGTTCTGGCGTTCGATGATCTCCTGCTGCTGGCGCGGGAGGCTCCAGTTCGTCTCGCGGTAGCCCATGCCGGTCTTGTTGGAGCCGGAGAGGAAGTACCAGTCGGGGACGTTGAGGTACACGCCGCGGGCGCGGCACCATTGGTAGAACAACGTGATGGTGCGCCACTGATTCCACTGCGAATCGGCGAGGGCGCGATGACCGGGATGCGTGGTCGAGGCGCAGACGTCGCCTGGATACGAGCCGTCGTGCTCCAGCACGTCCATGCCGGTCTGTTCGAACGCGGCGTAGAGGGCCTTGAAGTATCGCTCGCCCCAGGGCGAGCCGATGCACGGTGAGTTGCCGAAGCGTGCGGACCCGCCGGGCTTGCCGGTCTTGGGGTTGACGACGTCGTTGTCGGCGTCGACGGAGCGACTGGCGAGCAGCGAGTAACCGCCGAGCGCGACGCCCTTCGAATGCGCGTAATCGGCGAGATCCTTCATCTGCGCGAGGTACTTGGGGTCGGTGTTCTCGATGTTGAAGCCGCTCCCGAAAGTCATGATGACGAGTTCGAAGCCGACCTCGGCGGCCTGATCGACGGCGCGGCGCACGGCGTCGGGCGCGGCGGACCCGGCGTGGAAGATGAGCGGGTTCTCCTGCACCCACGGCGCGATGGCGCGGTACATGCGGCGCGACGCCAGGCCGCGACGCTCGCGATCCATCGTGTCGTGCAACAGCTCAAAGACGCGGAAGGACTCGAATGCGCCGCCCGGCGCGACGAGGGCTCCGGGGCCGACCTGCGGGCCGCACAAGAGAAGGCAGGGCGTGAGGCGCTCGTAATTCACCTGCGTTTCGTAGAGCGGGTCGGTGGTCCAACGCGCGCCCTGGACGTCGAGCCCCGAGTCCATGCTCCCGCCGAACGAGAAGTCGGTCTCGACCTGGATCATGCGCGGGAGCGCGTTGAAGTCGTTGCTCGTGCCCCCCACCATCGAGCCCGGCTCGACGGCGGCGAGGATCTCGGCGTTGAAGGAGTCGACGGTGAGAGGCGTGCTGCCGTTGTTGTGAACGCTGATCCACTTGCTGATGACAGGCAGGCCGTCGTACATCTCGTAGTGGACCGCGACGACGACGTCCTTCACCGCGTCGACGCCGTCGGGAGGTGCGAAGAAGAGGTCGAGCGCGACGCCCTTGGGCGGCCAGTCGGCGTCGGTGCTCATCCACTCGCGGCGCGGCTTCCACTCGAAGCGGGCCCGCGGCGTGTCGATCTTGAAGCCGCGGTACTGGAAGGCCTTTGGGTCGGATTTCATGGCGTCGAGCCATTCGGGGAGCAGGTAGTTGTGGATGGGCTGGCCGACCAGGCCGCCGATCGCGTATTCGACGCCGTTGATGGTGACGCTGGCCTCGGGGCGGACGGAGCGGAGTTCGGCGCGATCGCAGGCGAGGTTGTCGAGCGCGACGGTGGCGGCGTTGGGCGCGGTGCGGAATGTGCGACGGATGAGGCCGTTGGAGAGTTCGATCTCGTGGCGATCGGCGTGCTCGCGGGCTTCGGCGCGGAAGGGCGCGGGATCGATGAGCCAGTCGGCGGCGACCGGCATGGCGCCGGAGGCGGGCGGCGAAACGGCGTGCGCCCGGGGAGCCGCCTGCGCGAGCGCGTTGGATGAGCCCACCAGAACGATGACAAGCACGAGGAAACAGTGGGCTGGGATGCGATTCATCGGCGGACTCCATTGAGGAGCGCGCCATCGTAACCGGAGCTTGCGGAACGGAACTCGCGCCGTCCAGGGCCGGATTGCCCATCGCCCGATCCGCTGAGGGCCGGGTAGGAACAGCGGTTCTCGATGCATTCTCTCTGTCAAGGGGCGCGGGATCGTGGTAGGGTGAATGCCCGGTGCGGGCCGACCCGCCCGAAAGGAGCCCCCGCGATGCGCCGTATTTCCTTCCTGGTGTCGTGCGTGTCGGCGGTCTTCAGCGTCGGCGCGGCCAGCGCGCAGTCGGTCAGGTCAGCGTCGGGCCACGGTGATGCACCCATCGCCTCGCCCGCGCACCCGCCGCTGCACCTCATCCGTCCCATGCCCATGCCGATCGGCACGCCAGACGACGCGCCCGCGCCGTCCAACGCCCTGCGCATCTACAACGGCTCGACCGGCGAATGGCACGATCTTCCCCTGGGCGACTTCGATCCCGGGCGCATCATCCGCGACGACAGCTTTCCGGGCTTCTTCGGATGCGACGACGAGGCCGACCCGCGCGGCTGGGGCTCCATGGACCTGGTCACCGACCTTGAGGCCTGGCCCAACCGCGCCAACTGCAAGCTCGTCATGCGCTTCGTCGACCAGCAAGGCCATGACCAGTTCTTCATGTGCTCGGGAAGCATGGGCGACGGCGGCGTGGTCGTCACCGCCGGGCACTGCGTCTTCGCCCATTCCCCCGAGGGCATCGATATTTTCGACGCGGCGCGCGAGGTGTGGGTCTACGCCGCGTGGGACGGCGGGACGCCGGCGTCGAATCCCCCGACCCCGGATTCGGCCGCGGTCGTGCAGCGCTACGGCTGGGCGCGGGGCACGGAGCTCCTCATCGGAAGCGCGTGGATCGACGACGAGGACTCGCGCCGCGACGCGGCGTGCGTGCGCCTGAATCGGCTGAACACGCGCCACGTCGGGCACCTCACCGGCTGGTACGGCGCGACCTCCGAGCTCTGCGACTTCTCGACCACCTACCGCAACTTCAGCTACCCCGCCGCCACCTGCGACGCCGGCCAGGGCCTGCACAACGGGCGCGACATGTACTTCTGGAGCGGCGGCGCCGACCTCTGCACCGCGCATTTCATCGAGGTCTACGTCGGCACGGGGTGTTTCAACACGTTCTGGGGCGGGATGAGCGGCTCCGGCGTGTACCGCGTTGACAACGGGGCCGAGCGCGTCAACGCCGTGCTCACCCACCACACCACCTCGGGCATCAAGGTCGGACGCTCCACGCGCTTGTGGGACCAGTTCGTCACCGACATGCAGGACTTCGAGAAGGACACGCGGGGCGTGGTCTTCGATCTTCAGGCGCTCCGCTATCGCACCAACGGCCCGACCTCCATCCAGGCGGGGTTCAACCTGGCCGCCGGGACCGTTGTCATCAGCAACGTCTCCGACCATGACCAGCCGAGCCAGAACTACACCGCTCGCCTCTATCTCTCGGCCAACAACAACATTACGTCCGGCGACACACTCCTGGGCACCTTCGGCTTCAGCGGGTCGTTCGACGGGATCGAGACGCGCGCCATCAACGTCCCCGCGGCCATGATTCCGCTCGCAACCGCGCCCGGCGAGTACTGGGTCGGCATTGTCCTCGACGACGCCTCCGACACCAACACCACCAACAACGACACCGACACCTGGGACGCGCAGCGCATCACCGTCACCGCCTGCCCGACCGTCCCCCCGCCGCAGAACGTCAAGGCCAGCGACGGCGACAACTGCGACGAGATCACCGTGACGTGGAACGCTTCGCCCGGCGCGACGCAGTATCGAATCTATCGCAACACCGCCGACAACTACGCCGGCGCCGACTCCATCGGCATTTCCACCGGCACCTCCTTCGTCGACTCCACCAACGTCTACTCCGGCATCGACTACTGGTACTGGGTCCGGGCCCAGGGTTCCTGCGGCCTTTCCGAACCCAGCGAATCCGACCCCGGCTTCATCGACGGCACGCCCAACGACCTCTGCGACCGCGCCATCCCGCTCCTTGGTTACTCCGGCTCCGCCTCCGGCGACATCACCTGCGCCGCCACCGACGGCGACGCCTCCTGCGACGGCACCCTCAACACACGCGACGCCTGGCACCTCTTCCTTCCCCTGGCCGACGGCGTGCTCCGAGTCTCGACCTGCGGCACGCACGACGACCCCGGCGTCGATCAGGGGATGGACACCGTCCTCTCGATCCACAAGGAGTGTCCCGGCACCGTCGGCAACGAGATGGCCTGCAACGACGACTGGGCCGGCTTTCCGCCCTGCTTCGGCGATGCCGGCGTCCGCCGCGACTCGCTCGCGTCGGTCCACATCAACAAGCTCCAGACCGTCTACATCCGCGTCGCCTACGCCAAGGGACAACTCAAGGACGGGCGCTACAACATCAACTGGCTCTTCACGCCCGATTGCAAGCCCGACATCAACGAAGACGGCTTCGTCAACGGCGACGACTTCGACGCCTTCGCCGAGATGTTCGATCTCGGCGCGATCGGGGCGGACTACAACCACGACGGGTTCGTCAACGGCGACGACTTCGACGAGTTCGCCAACGACTTTGAGAATGGCTGCTGAGACCCCCACGCGACGCGCTCACCCTCGACGCCGCGCCCGAGCCGACGCAACCCCGCGCCGCGCCGCCCCTCACCGACGCGCCGAGAGCATCGCCACGACCTCTTCGAACTCCGCGCCCGCCTCGCGCTCATCGCGCGCGGTCTCTGCCACGACCTCGCGCAGGATCGCGTCCAGCCGGCGCTTGAC
>JABWBC010000092.1 GCA_013360695.1 Phycisphaerales bacterium | reverse complement strand
CCATGGTGCGCGTACGGCCAGCCGGGTTCTTGGCGATACCGCCCTCACGCGGGCGAACGATCCGTCTGTCGATTGGCACGTCTGACCTCCACCCGCTCCGCGGGCCCCCACAGGATACCGTTCGCGGGGCGAGGGCACCGGGGCGTCACAGAATCGTCACAACCGAGCCCGTGAGCCCAAACACGGAAAGGGTTCGGTGCAGGACCGGCGTCAGACCGGGTCTTGGCTTGTCGACGGACTGGCGGGCACGGATCACCTGAACTGGTTCCGCATCTGGATGACCGCCTCGCAGGTGCTGACCAGGGCCCGGAGCTGGCTGGCGGACTCCTTCACGCTCATGGTCGAGGCGAGCGATTTGGCGGCGGAATCCGCGACCTTGGCCAGGCGCATGAACCCCACCGCCGGCGATGCTCCGGCAAGCTGCATCGAGAGCGAGCGGCAGACGGCGACGTCCTCTCGCTTCACCGCCAGGTCGATGCGCTTGACCAGCTCCTGCAACTGCGTGATAAACGTCGGGATCAGGCAACGGTTGGGGTGCTCTTCGGGGAGCGTCGTGCCGTTGGGATCGGTCCCGCCGCCGACGGTCAGAAACTCCGCGACGGCCCGCAGGAGTTTCTCGGGGGTGACCGGCTTGACCAGGAAGGCGGTGACGCCGACCTCCTGGGCTTTTTCGCGGGTCTGGGGCGTGCCGTCGGCGGTGACGAACATGACCGGGCAGCGGACGTTCTTGGCGCGCATCAAGAGCACCAGGTCCGCGCCGGACTTTCCATCGCCCAGATCGAAGTCGGTGAGCACCAGGTCCACCCCGCTCTCGGCGATGGGTATGGCGTCCTCGATGGTGGCGGCCTGCTGAAGGCGCACCTGCGTGCCGCGCAGGTAGTGCTTCACGAGCGACTGCTCCATCGGCGAGTCGTCGACGTGCAACATGTTGCCGCTCAGCTCTTCCTTGTTGACGTTCTCAAGGGAGAACCAATCCTTCATGGGATCGACGACGAAATACTCCTTGGCGTTGATCTCCTTGTCGAACTGGATGCCGAGTTCGTGGATCGTGCCGCGCCGGTGGATGCAGCGCTTCACGGTCCCAGCCAGCTCGGTGGGCCCGAGCTTGGGGTGCGGGAGCGTGACCGTGCAGCGCGAGCCCGTGTAGACATAGGCGTTGTGCAGCACGCTGATCCCGCCGCACGAGAGGTTGCGCGCGGCGACCATGAGATTGACGGTGTTCCCGCCCGGGTGGACGAGCTTGCAGGCGATCGCGGCGTTACGGAACGGCCAGCGCACGAAGGTGCGCCGCTTGTCCGGCTCCCCCTGGCCGCGGTCAAGGTCGTCGAGGAACGGATTGAGTTCGCGCGAGGCGAGCCCGATCGTGTTCTGGCGCGATGCGCCGATCACGGGCTTGCCCCTCCCGCCTGGTGTCGCTCCCGCCATGTCCGCGTGCTCCCGTGGCCTCGTGGTCTCTCGCATGGCTCAATCGGCCAGATCGGAGCGGCGCATCAGGCGAGGCGGTGCGCCACGCCCCGGCGGGGAAGTTCGCCCCACTCCCGTCGGCATACTCGGACCGAAAAGCCCGGCGGCGGTGGCGCGAAGGTCCGAAAAGAAAACCGGCGACCCGAAGGCCGCCGGTTGGTGAGATCGCGTGATGTTCGGATCGCTCAGTGCTTGGCGGCGGCGCCGGTGATCTGCATGCCGTAGAACGAGCGATAGACAAAGAAGGCCGAGACCAGGAAGAAGGCAACGGTCAGACCGATGGTGAGCGCGGTGTGGGTCGCGCCGTCGGTGCCCTTCATGCTGACGGCAAGCTCGACGGCGAGCAGGCCGAAGAGCGTCGTGAACTTGATGACCGGGTTCATCGCGACCGAGCTGGTGTCCTTGAAGGGATCGCCGACCGTGTCGCCGACGACGGTGGCGGCGTGCAGGTCCGAGCCCTTGCCTCGCCCCGTGCCCTTGAAGGCCGGATCGGTCTCGACGATCTTCTTGGCGTTGTCCCAGGCGCCGCCGGCGTTGGCCATGAAGATGGCCTGATAGAGGCCGAAGAGCGCGATGGAGACGAGGTATCCGATGAAGAAGAAGGACTCGTAGAACGCGAAGGCGAGGGTGGCGAAGAACACGCCCAGGAAGATGTTGAACATGCCCTTCTGGGCGTACTGCGTGCAGATGGTGACGACCTTCTGGCTGTCCTCGACGCTGGCCTTGGTCGCCCCCTCGAGCTTGATGTTCTTCTTGATGAACTCGACGGCGCGGTACGCGCCCGTCGACACGGCCTGCGTCGACGCGCCCGTGAACCAGTAGATCACCGCGCCGCCGGTGATGAGGCCGAGCAGGAAGGGGGCGTGGAGCAGCGAGAGGTTCTTGAGGTACTGGTCCTCCAGCCCGTGCGTGAGCGCCACGATGATCGAGAAGATCATGGTCGTGGCGCCGACGACGGCGGTTCCGATCAGCACCGGCTTGGCCGTCGCCTTGAACGTGTTGCCGGCGCCGTCGTTTTCTTCGAGGAACTCCTTGCCCTTCTCGAAGTCGGGCGTGAATCCGAAGCCCTTCTGGATCTCGTTGGAGATGTTGGGCATGGTCTCGATGGTGGAGAGCTCGAAGACCGACTGGGCGTTGTCGGTCACCGGGCCGTAGCTGTCGACGGCGATCGTGACGGGGCCCATGCCCAGGAAGCCGAAGGCGACCAGACCGAAGCCGAAGACCGCCGGGGCCATCATGATGGACGAGAGCCCCATGCCGCTGATGTAATAGGCGCCGGCCATCAGGGTGACGATGGCGATGCCGAGCCAGTAGGCCGAGAAGTTTCCGGCGACAAAGCCTGCGAGGATGTTGAGCGAAGCGCCGCCCTGTTCAGAGGCCGTGACCACTTCCTTCACATGGCGGGAGTGCGTGGAAGTAAAGACCTTGACCAGTTCGGGGATGATCGCGCCCGCGGCCGTGCCGCAGGTGATGATGCAGGAGAGCTTCCACCACAGGGAGTCGTCGCCATTGATCGTGGGGATCAGGAGCTTGGAGGCGATGAAGGTCAGGGCGACGGAGACGATCGAGGTGAGAACGACGAGGCTGGTGAGCGGGTGCTCGAAGTTCATCTTGTCGGCGTTGGCATACTTGGCCTTGGCGATGGTCTCGTTGATGAAGTAGGAGGCCGCGGAAGCGACAACCATGATGATGCGCATGGCAAAGAGCCAGACCAGCAGCTGGATCTGCACGTTCGCGAAGTCCGCGCCGGCGGTCTTCTCGTTGATCGCGAGCATCACGAACGTGATGAGGGCGACGCCCGTCACGCCGTAGGTCTCGAAACCGTCCGCGCTGGGGCCGACGGAGTCGCCGGCGTTGTCCCCCACGCAGTCGGCGATCACGCCGGGGTTGCGGGCGTCGTCTTCCTTGATCTTGAACACGATTTTCATCAGGTCCGACCCGATGTCGGCAATCTTGGTGAAAATGCCGCCGGCGATACGCAGGGCGCTGGCGCCGAGCGACTCGCCGATGGCGAAGCCGATGAGGCACGGCCCGGAAAGGTCCGAGGGCACATACAGCAGAATGCCCAGCATGATGAGCAGCTCGACCGAGATCAACGCCATCCCGATCGACATGCCCGCCTTGAGCGGAATCGCGTAACACGGGAACGGCTTGCCCCGCAGCGACGCGAAGGCGGCCCGGCTGTTCGCGAACGTGTTCACGCGGATGCCGAACCAGGCGACCGCATACGAACCGGCGATGCCGACCAGACTGAACGCCAGAATGATGGCGACCTTCGGGATCGCCATGCCGTACACCACCGCGCCCGTCCCGTCCAGCGTCGGAACAAGCTTCCCGAAGTACAGCCCGACCGCCACCGCGATAAACGCCCACAGCACCATCAGGAACTTGCCCTGCTGGATCATGTACGACTTGCACGTGGCGTAGATCAGCTCCGAGATGTCCAGCATCGACTTGTGTACCGGCATGTTCTTCAGCTGGGCGTAGATCCAGAGACCAAAGCCCATGCCCAGGACCGACACGACAAGGCCGATCATGAGGAGCTTGTGCCCGTCGATCGCGCCCCCGAGGAACGAGACCTTGCTGACATCCGGCAGAACCAGATTGGCCTCGCCGCCCGGCTTGTGCGCGGGGGCGGCGTGGGCCGCGGTGTCCTTCACGATCTGCTCGGCCATCTGCTTGGCCAGGTCGTGGGCCTGCTGCTGCTCCGGCGTCTTGGGCTGATCCTGAGCCATCGCCAGGGGCGAGGCCAGGCCCATCACGCCCATCACCACCGCCGCCAGCAACGCACGCGAGCGGAGCGCGGAACGGGCGACCACGGCGAAGCACGACAGAACCACCAACGCGAGCACGGCAAGCTCGAAGTGCGGCATAGCGCCAACCCTCTCGACAAAGGAATCCCGGAAAGAGCCGCGCCAAAGACACCGCGGCGCCCGGACGCAGAATCGGCAAAGCCGGCGCGTCCACGAGAAAAACCAACGGGCGTGCGGTTGGCACGCCCGTGGATCACGATTGTTCGGTTACGGCTTCTCGGGGCGCACGCCCTCGGGACGCAGCCGGCGGGCCTCGCTCTTGCGGGCGGCTCGACGCCGACGCTCGGAGGGCTTCTCGTAGAACTCTTTGCGCTTGATGTCCTTGGTCAGCCCTTCTTTTTCGCAGAGCTTCTTGAAGCGGCGCAACATCCCCTCGACGCTCTCGCCGCTCCTGGCCTTGACTCGGATCGCCATGAATACCTCGCCCTTGCAGAAGAGCCCGACGCCGGACACGGCCCATCGCCGCGCTCCCCGCCCCAGGCCATTTCATTCAAACCCCACGCCAGCGAACACACCGGCGTCTCGGGCCCCAAGTAAAGGAGGGCAGAGGACGCCAATCAAGATTCCACCCGGACCCGGACAAATCAGGTTAGGAGTGTAGTCGGGGGCCGCCGATCGTACAGTTCAATCGCCGTCTTCAAGCCCTCCCCATTCCCCATTCCCGGCCCCCATTGATCCTCATTGACACGTACAACGTGCTCCACACCCCGGGCGTTCTCCCGCTCGGGCTCGCGGGCCTCGATGTCGACGGCCTGTGCCGCCTCATCGCCGCGAGCCGCTACGCCTCACGCGAAATCACCCTCGTCTGCGACGGGCACGGCAAGGACACCCGTCGCGGCTCCATCCACGTCGTCTTCGCTGCGGATTCCGGGGACGCCGATTCCTGGATCGAATCGCGCCTGGCCCACGACTCGGCCCCGCGCCGCATCCTGGTCGTGAGCAGCGACCGGCGCGTGCGTCGAGCCGCCGACAAGGCCGGGGCGGCGGTGCTCTCGAGCGCCACCTTTCTCGCCCAGCTCGCGATCGACCTTGACCGCAAGAAACCCAAGCCAAGACCGCGCTTTGCCACAGATTTGCCGCTGGACGCGCTCTCGGTGGCGTATTGGGCGGGACAGTTCGGCCTCTCACGCGAGGAGATGACAAGGCTCGACGAGGAATCTCGAGCCATCTCGCCGGGCGGAAGAAAACGAGAGCCGGATGAGGCGCCACGCAAGGCGGAAGTGAAGCCGCGGGAATCGGGCGCGGGAACCGGAGACCCGGGACAGGCCAAGGCCGGCGGCGTGCCAAAGAGTCCACCCGCAGATTCCGAGCCTCGTACGGCACCGGCGCTGGGCGCGGGTCTTCCGCCTCCCGCCTTCGACTCGCAGGCGCTCGCGGACGACCCCGTCATCCGATCGGCGCTCGAACATTGGTCCGGGCGGCTGTCGCTGGACGATCTGGACATGCGGCGCTGGCTCGATCAGGCGTCGGCCGGCGAATCTCCGCCGGCTGCGTCGGACGAAGATGCGACGACATCGGCCGGCAATCCGCCAAAGAGCGGAGCATCGGAGAAGTCGCGCGACCAACGCACCGCTCGCGGGCCCAAGCGTCGAAAGGGGCGGTGATGCGAGAGAAGAGCGGAACCATGAACAAGACCCGCGCAGCACGGCTTGCCTGCCTCGCGTGTGCCGTGCTCGCCGCAGGCCCGGGCGCGTGCTCGCCCCAGTTGTCGTCGCACGGGCGCGAGCACATCACGGCGGCGTACAGCCTGGGCACGCTGACCTGCGATCTTCCCGACGACGTGCGCGTCCCGGCGATCATGGCCGCCGCGGAGGGCGCGCTGCGCGGGCGCGGCTATTCGATCAGCTCCAAGGCATCGACGGACGATCGCGGCCGCATCTACGCCCGCGCTCCGCGCGACTCGCGGGTCGAGGGCGTGAGCATCGAGGCCCGCGTCACCAACACCGGGCATGAGATCTCAATCCACGTCGACCCGCTCGGCGACGACTCGCGCTCACGCGTGCTGCTCGATGATGTGCTGACGCGGCTGGGGCGGTAGAGCGCCGGGTAAACCCCTCACGCCCCGTCCTTCTCGCGTTTCTTTGATCGCGCCGAGCATTCGCAGTCGATTCTGAATTCCATGAAATCGGCATTCTCTCTGCTTTGTGCTTCGATCGTCGCCTTCTTGAGTGCGGCCAACGCGAATGCGCAGTGGTCGGTCGTCGTACTGCACCCCGACAACGCAGACGCCTCGCAGTGCTTCGGTGGCGGCGGCGGCCAACAGGTAGGTACGGCCGGCAGCGAATACTGGCAGAATGCCTGCACATGGAACGGCTCGTCAAATTCGTGGGTTTCGCTGCACCCGATCGGCGCGAGCTACTCCCGGGCTGTTGTGACGGACGGGACCACGCAGGCCGGCTGGCTCGCCTTTGACGGCGGAACGATGCGCGCAAGCATCTGGCACGGCACACCCGTGTCGTGGCGCGACATCACTCCGAGCAACGCGGTGTGGGGCCAAGTCACCGGAATGAGCAACGGCCGCCAGGTCGGATCGGCGGCCATCGTGAGCGATCATGGCTACAGCGCGCACGCCGGGGTCTGGTCGGGAAACGCAGAATCGTGGGTCGACCTCAATCCGTTTGGAGCTTCGATCTCACAGGGGTACGCGATCAAGGGGCACAATCAGGTTGGCTACTTCACTTCGAACGACAATAACGGAAACTTTCACGCCGCACTCTGGCACGATACGGCCGTGTCGTGCATCGATCTCCACCCGACGGGCGCGACCAGCTCCGTCGCGCTCGGCGTGAGCGAGGATCAGCAGGTCGGGGGCGTTCGATTCGGAACCGATTGGCGCGGCGTGCTATGGAACGGCGCGGCTGATTCCTGGATCGACCTCACCCCAGACGGCGCAACGTGGGCACAGCCAAATTCAGTCGACAGCGGCGTTCAGGTCGGCGTTACACTCATGGGCTCGCAGAGACGCGCGAGTCTTTGGCACGGGAGTGCGAGTTCATGTCTCGATCTTGGTTCGTTCCTCCCGCCCCAATTCGACAACTCCGAGGCCAATAGCATCTGGCGCGAAGGGAACATCCTGTACGTCGCTGGCACTGCCTGGAGCGCAGACGCAGTAGCAGGCCAGGCTGTCATGTGGATTCACGAGATCCCGGCGCCAAGCTCAGCATCCTTGGCCGCCTTGATCTACGTGATTTGCATTGGCCCACGCCGAAGATAGCACCTCGGATAATCTGCGCGCCAGACTCTCAACGCGCGGACTTCGTGACTTCTGCCTCACTTCATCGCCGCCACGATCGCGGGGTCGTTCAGCAGCTCCTCGGCCTTGGTCTTGAACAGCGTGGGGCCCGCGAGCTTGGCGAAGCCGACGGGGTCCAGCCCGTTGCCCTTGATCTCGTTGGCGCCGAGCACGCGAGATCGCCCCAGCACCTCGCCGCCGGCGCTGAGCACCTGCGCGTCGAGATCGAAATAGAGCTTGCTGGAGTCGTAGCTGTCGAGCTTCCAATCGACGATCCGCACCATGAGGGAGCGCCCGCCCGACGCGATGAGGCGCTGGCGGACGACGTCCGGCGCGTCGTGATTGCTGGTGATCACCGAGGTTGTTTCGTAGCCGCGCGACTGCAACGCGCGCGTGATAACGAGCAGGCAGTCATCAGCGAACGGACGGCCCGAGCGCGTCTCAACATTGAACGGCAGGCCGATCGCATCGCGCTGCACGCCCACGAACTTCGGAGACTTCTCGTTGGGATTGATGTACGGCCTGGCATCCAGCACCGCGACCGCGAGCCGCCCCGAGCCCTGGGCCGTGAGGGAGAGGCCGACCTCCTCGTATTCGTGCGTCGCGCCGTAGGGAATGCAGGCGGGGAGAAGCAACGCGAGCGAACAGAGAACGAGGGCGACAACTCGGCGCATGGCGGGCTCCTTTGGCCAGTAGTGTAGGCACTAACAAGAGGAGAGCTGAGGCGAAGTGGCGAAGTGGCGAAGTGGCGAAGTGGCGAAGTGGCGAAGTGGCGAAGTGGAAGAACTCTACCGCCGAGGTCTCAGAACTCGTTCCATTGCATTCCCGCCACTCCGCACTCCCGACTCCCCACCCCGCTTGCTCATCACGACTCACGACTCACGACTCACGAGGGATTCTCTTCGTGACGTCACCTCTTCACTTCGCCTCTCCGCCTCTCCGTCTCTCCGCCTCTTTCCCGGCCATCCTCGACCACACGACATACACCGGGATGCCCGCGAGCAGCACGCCGACCCATGTCAGGCAGGTTTTCCAGTCCGCCAAGATCGAGAGAACCGTCATCATCGCCGAGCTGGCGACAAAAAGCAGCGGCACCACGGGATAGCCGAAGCAGCGGTACGCCCGAGGCAGGTCGGGGCGCTTGAAGCGCATGATGAAGATCGTCGCGCCCGCCAGGCCGTAGAAGATCCACATCGTGAAGACAAAGCTCCCGGCCATCCTGCCGAAGGACTCGAGGAACCACACCGCCGCGCACGACAGCACGCACTGGCACCACAGGGCAACGTTCGGGGTGCCGAAGCGCGGATGCACGCGCGACAGAAACGCAAAGAGCAGGCCGTCGCGTGATTGGGCGTAGGTGACGCGGGCGCCGGTGAGGATGGAGCCAAGGGTGGAGCCAAGCGTGGAGACGACGACGATGAGCATGACGGCGGTGCCGCCCGCGGCGCCGACGAGCGTGGTGAGGATCGCCGGCGCAACGTTGCCCTGCCTGGCCATCTCGGAGAGGGGCATCATCCAGATGTAGACGGCGTTGACGGCGAGGTAGAGCCCGGTGATGAAGATCGTGCCGCCCATGTAGATGAGCGGAAGCTTGCGGTCGGGCTGCTTGATCTCGCCGGCGATGGCGCCGACGTCGCTCCAGCCGTCATAGGTCCACAGCACGCCGCTCATGATGCCGACGAGGACGAGGTGCAGCGGCTGGAGCGAGGGTGCGGCGTGGAAGTTGTCCGCGGAGCCCTTGCGGAGCGCCAGGGCGAGCGCGACGATGGCGAGAAGCGCGAGGACCTTGAGCGCGGTGAGGACGGTGGCGACACCGGCGCCGAGCGAAACGCCGCGGGCGTTGATGAACGTGAGCACGACGATGAGAGCGATGGTGGTGTAACGGGCGTCCCAGGTGAGCCCCAGGAGTGGGTGGAGGTTTTCGGTGAAGATGACGGCGATCCCGGCGGCGGCGGCGGGCTTGGAGACGAGCATGTAGGTCCAGCCGAAGACAAAGGCCATGCCGCGCCCGTAGCCCTCGCGGAGGAAGACGTACACGCCGCCCGATTGCGGGAACATGGTGGCCAGTTCGGCGTAGGTAAACGCGCCGAAAAGGGAGATGACGCCGCCCGCGAGCCAGCAGAGGAGAACGACCAGCGGAGACTGGGTGGCGCCGGCGATCTCGGAAGGGGTCTTGAAGATGCCGCTGCCGATGATGATGCCGATCATGACGCCCAGCGCCGGCAGAGCGCCCAGGGCGCGGGGCAGATCACGTGTTGATGGCGAAAGCTCGGGCATCCGGGCTGGAAGCGTAACGGAATCCCCGCGGCAATGTCTCGCGGGAGCACCACGCCCGGCGCGGAAGCGCGAAAGGGCTGACCAAGAACGGCCGCACCACGCGTGCGCCAAAGCTCGGCCACCCGGCCGCCCATTTCTTCGCCTTCACTCCGTCTCTCCCCTGATTCTCGCCCTCTCGCGACTCTCGATGTACTCCTTCGTGACTCCGTGACTCCGTGACCGCCCTTCACTTCTTCTCAAACGTCACCTTGCCGGGGATCGCGCTCTTGAGCTTGCCCGATTCGAGCAACTGCCTCGCGTGGTCGTCGTGCCTGAGGTGAGTTTCGAGGAAGAGCGTCGTGCCGCCGCGGACCGCCTCACCGATCTGCGCGACGTTTGTGGTTGCCGCATCGCCGCGCAGGACGGAGACGGACTTGCCCGAATACGACGAGTGGGTCGCGCCCTCGATGTAAAGCAGATACGCCGGCGGGCCGCCCTTCGCCACGCCGCGCGAGTACTCGAACGGATGCCGGCGTGATTCGGGCGTCTCCGGCCCCATGCCGGACGGCGAGCTATCCAGCGAGCCCCCGATCACGAACATCGGAATCTTCACCTCGCTCCACGCCTCGTCGCCCAAGATCTTGCTCGTCGTGCCCTGGCCCGAGATCACGATCGCGGCCTTGAAGCGATCATCGGCGACGGACGTGAAGCCCAACCCTCGCTTGCCCACGCCCGCGGCACGCACCTTCACGCCCGCGCACAGCTGCGTCGTGAACGCACCTGCGGAGTGCCCCGCGATCGCCAGCCGCGAGCGATCGATCACGAACGCGCTCCCGCCGGCCTTGGCGACCGCGGAGCTGATCTCGTCGAGATGATCGAGCACGAACGAGCAATCCGCGACGCGGTTGCCAAGATCGACGCTGTTCCGCAGCTCCCGCCGCCCCTTCTCGGATGCAAGCTCGCGCAGCGACTGGCCCTCGCCCTTGCGCCGTTTGAGTAGGAGCGAATCCTCGTGCGTGATCGCGATCGTCGCGTAGCCGTGCGAGCCCCAGAACTCGAGCAATTCGGGAAACGCATCGCGCGAGCCGCCCGCGCCGTGGCTGAACACCACCAGCGGCCAGCCCTCAGCGGGGGCCGAGGCGCCCGCGGCGGGGCGCGGGATGCCGACGCGAAGCTCGATGTCCTTGTCGCGCTGCTCGTCGTGAATGGTCACGTCGGCACGCACGACCGCACACTCGCCCTTGGACAGGACAAACCGGTCCGGTTCCTTGGGCTGGCCCTTCGGATTGGCTTTGGGTGTGTCTTGGGGCGGCTGGGCTTCCACGGCGGGCGGATTGTTCGGGGTCGGCGGCTTGGCAGGGCGGAGAGTCGTCTGAGCGGGCGCGATGCAGGCCGCCACGAGAGCAACGAGGGCGGCGGAAAGGCGAGCAAAGCCTGCGGATTGCATGTCGGTACCCCCTGGCCGCGATTGGGTGCGGCGGAGTGAAGAACGCGATGCGCCGGCGTGAATTGCAGCGCAAAGGCCGCGTATTGATGGTTCGCGCCGCGCAAACGCCACAGAGCGAACCGGGCGAACGACCCCCACAGGCCCCGACCAACGATGGAATGTGCGACCGCTTTCTGAAACTCTCGGATTCGATGACGGTTTTCCACAATTCTCGGAATCTCCTTCCCAAGGAGCTTGACACCCTACGACGGTTGTAGTAACTTGCTACGACGCTCGTAGTAGTCGGGCGGGCGGCCGCGAGCACGGCGGTCGGGGCGGGACGGGCGGCGAACGAAGGAGGGCCCGGGCGGCGTGTGAAAGCACGCGGTCCAAGGGCGAGCGGCATGAGCAAGAAAGAACACGAACTCGGCGAGGCGGAGCTCGGCGTGCTTCGGGTCCTGTGGGACCAGGGCCCGCTGACGGTGCGCGAGGTGATGGAAGTCCTGCACGAGCGCGGGCGCAAGGTCGCGTACACGACGGTGCTGACCTTCCTGACGCGCCTGGAGCAGAAGGGCTTCGTGAAGGCGGACAAGGGCGACCAGGCGTACGTGTACCGCGCCAAGGCGAGCCGCGCAAGCGTCACCAAGTCGCGCGTGCGCGCCCTGCTGGATGAGCTGTACGACGGCGCGGCGGGCCCGGTCGTGCTGCACCTGGTCGAGAACGAGCGCCTCACGCCCGGAGAGATCGACCAGCTCCGCCGGCTCATGGACGAACTCGACAAGAAGTAAGACGACGGCGGGCACGGGCCCGGGA
Organism: Phycisphaerales bacterium; assembly: GCA_013360695.1. Classification (GTDB taxonomy): domain Bacteria; phylum Planctomycetota; class Phycisphaerae; order Phycisphaerales; family UBA1924; genus JABWBC01. The sequence goes on along the minus strand of JABWBC010000092.1, from coordinate 1,948 downwards.
CGAATCTCGCGGCGACCAAACGCGGAGCGATGATGGACCTCTCTCGTCTTGTACAACTCGTGTGGATCGGAGGGCTGGCGGCGACGCCGATCGTGATCGGCGTGTCGCTCCTGTGCCGCTCCCAAAAACTCCGCCCCGCGACCCGCCACGCACTGTGGGCGGCGGCACTTGCGTCGTTCCTCACGCCGCTGGCGGTGGCGGCGGTGTGGCGGAACACATGGTTCGCCTCGGATCGCGTGCTGTCGCTGGCGGATCGCGTGCTGCCCGCGGGCACGCACGAGCCCAAGGACACCGCGAGGATCGAGCCCGGTGCACACGCGAGCGGAAGAGTGAATGCGGGCGTGGAGGCGATGGGAGCGCCCGCGCGGGCGAGCGCTGTGATGGAGACGCCGCGGGCCTTGGACGTGCCGGCGCAGTTGCTGGCGGCAGGTCCGCAGGCCGCGATCGCGATCCCGACGGTCGAGACGACGCCGTCGCGGAGCACGCCGGTCGAACTGATGAACGAGTGCGGGATTCAATCCAAGCCCGTGGCACGCTCGGTTTCGCAGCACGGCGTCGAACACGGGGCGTTGGCAGGACCCGCTCGGCGTCACGGGTCGGAGGAAAGGCCTGCAGCGACGAAGCCACAGCCGATCGGGCTGAACGACCAATCAGCGGCACGCACCAGCGACGCGGGCGAGAAGGCGTTGATCGCGGGATCGGTGTCGCGGAGCACGCGGGTCGTGCTGGAGAAGCTGGTCGCGGTGCGCGACGCGATCGCGGACCTGCCGCCGGTGCCGATCTATGTGTGGATCGGGATCGCGGCGCTGCTGGTGCTCTTGCGGATGTTCCGGAGCGTGACGCTGCGGCGGATCGTGAACCGGGCGCGTCCGGCGCCGAGGCGGATGCGCGAGCTGGTGTCGGACATGGCGGGCGTGATGGGGCTCGCCACGCCGCCCGAGACGCTGACGACCGAATCGCGGATCAGCCCGATGGTGTGGTGCGGCGTTCGGCCGAAGCTGGTGATCCCCGAGGACCTGTGGGCGTCGCTCGATGACGACTCGCGCCGCGCCGTGATCGCCCACGAGCTGGCACACCTGAAGCGGCGCGACCACCTCCTGCACTGGATCGCGGCGCTGGTCGCCGCCGCGTACTGGTGGCATCCGGCGGCGTGGTGGGCCCGCCGGAAGATGAACGAAGAAGCCGAGGCGTCCTGCGACGCCTGGGTCACGAGTCTTTTCCCGCGCCGGCGGCGTGCCTACGCCGAGGCGCTCCTCGTCACGAGTTCGTTTCTCGGTTCGCCGGCGTATCACGCGGGGCCGGCGCTCGGTGTTGTGGATGGTCGGACCAAACTTGCCAGGAGAATCACGATGGTTATGACTCAGCGAACGGCCCCGAATGCGTCCAAGATCGGAGTGATCGTCGCGTCGCTCGTGCTCGCCACGGGCGCGCTCGTCACGCCCGGGCTCGCGTGCCCGCCGGAGAAGGAAGCCAAGGCGCCGAAGCACACGGAGGCCGGCGGCGCGTTCCTCGGAGAAGCACCCGCGATCGACGCCCTGATCCAGGCGGAGAAAGCCCAGGCCGAGAAGGCCGCCAAGTCGAAGAACAAGGCGAAGCGGAAGGTGCCGGGCCAGACGACGATCGCGGTGCCCGACGGTTCGGCGGCTGCTTCGGGCGTGGTGAAGATCTACGGCGGGCAGGTGGTCAGCCCCGATGCGATGGCTCGGGCGTATGTGGTTGACCGGGCGCAGATCGAGCGTGCTCAGGAGGAACTGGCGAAGGTGTACACGGATGCCGCGACGCAGAACCAGGCTCGCGCGGCGCAGAACCAGGCCCGTGCGGCGGCGAACCAGGCAAGGGCGGCCGAGCGCGCCGCGAAGGCCTACTCGGACGCGGTCCGTCGCGCGAATCGCTCGAACACCGTGGCGGGACTGGCAACGCCCGCGGCGCCCGTGGCACCGCTCGCGCC
>JABWBC010000091.1 GCA_013360695.1 Phycisphaerales bacterium | reverse complement strand
GCCGAACTGGTGGCGGGCGCAGACGCCGTGTCGCTCGGCCTCGCCCAATGGTCGGCCCCCGACGCCGAGACCGCTACACGCGCGCGCGAGTTGGCATTGCGCATCGCCGAACTGCCGCCGGCCACGCTGGCGGCCAACAAGCGCTGCATCGGCGTGGCCGTGAGCAGCGGCGGAAACGGCTACGAGGAAGAGCTTGCCGCCAGCGCCCGCCTGCTCGCCGAGCCGGAGACGCAGCGACGGGTGGCGGCGTTCCTGGATGGGCGATAGCTGCATACGCCGGTGTGAAATGGCGACCCCATGATGGGTCGCCGGCCAATACAGGAATCCATCTATATTTCTTGCGTAAGGCTCTGCTGTCCAGACGCGCCGGAGGTAACGACCAAGCATCAGTAGAGTAACCGTATTACCGCAAAGGGAGGAGGGATGAAGAAGATGAATCACGTACAACGTGCCTGGTGGAGTGCGTTGGCGCTATCGGCCATTGCGTTTCCATGCCATGCAGAACTTATGCTGGCGCACATTGCGCCCATGAGCGGGCCTGTGGCGGCGGCCGACGGCCAGGCCTACAATCTCGGCATCCGCGTGGCGCTGGAAGCGGCGAATGCGCGCGGTGGCGTCCTCGGGCAGAAGATCGCATTGAAGACGCTGGACGACCAGTACAAGCCCGACAGGACGGTCGAACTCATCAACAAGGAGGCGGCGGCAGGAACGCTTGCGCTGCTGCTGCCGGTGGGCTCGGCCTCGATGACGAAGGTCCTCAAGGAGAAGGTGCTGGAATCGGTGAAGATGCCCATAGTCGGCGTGATCCCGGGCGCCGAACCGCTGCGCACGCCGATGAATCCTTACCTCTATCACATTCGTGCGGGCGACCTCGATCAATATCGCCGCATCGTCGAGCACACAACGACAGTCGGCATGAAACGGCCCGCCGTCGTGTATGCGGACATCCCATTCGGCAAGGCCGGGATGGCGGCCGTCGAGTCGTTGCTCAAGGACCGCGGCGTTACGCCTGCAGCCGGACTCCCCTTTACCTTGGGACCCAACATAGACTTCCGCGGAGTCATAGATCGACTGCGCCAGGCTGCACCCGATGTCGTGGTGCTGATCAGCCCGCCGGAACCGGCTGGGGCGTTCGTCCGCGAGTACCACAGCGCCGGGCTTGGCATGCCAATCATGACCTTGTCGTATGGTGCGGCGGAGACGATGTGTGCGGTGGCTGGCATGGACAAGGTCAAGGGGGTCAGCGTGGTTCAGGTGGTGCCGAACAGCAACAGCCCGACCCTTCCCATTTCGCGCCGGTTCCGTGACGATTTCAAGAAATATGCGCCACCGGACATCGCACCGACCCAGAACCACTTCGAGGCCTATATCACGACTCAAGTCCTGCTTGAGGCGCTCAAACGGGCCGGCTCGGCACCGACGCGGGAGAAACTGGTGAGGGCCCTGGATGGCATGAAGGAGGTCGATATCGGCGGCTTCGAGGTCGACTTCTCGCCCATGCGACACACGGGTTCTCGGTTTACCGATATCAGCATTGTGAGCAACAGCTGCAAGCTGGTATTTTGAGCGCAGGGGCAGGCGCCAACAACGCCCGGCCTTGCCAGGCCAGTCGATGCTTGCCTGACTTGCGCCGTGCAGGACCCGGGAAAGCCTGGCCGGATGCGAGGTGTGCCGACGGTATTGCCGTCCTGCGCGGACTGACTTTTACGGGGTTAGCTCATCCGGCCGACGCGCAGGTGCAGCGGCCAGCGCAGCGTCTTCTCCGTAGCCGGGTCGGGCCATAGCGGGGCCAGGCGTTCGGCGAACACGACCAGCGGGTCTTCGCCCTTCGCCTTCCGGTAGGCTTGGGTGGCCGACCAGGTGCCGAGGTAGCCGAGCAGATCGTCGCGGGACCACACCGTCCGGATGCTGAAGGCGGGTGCTTCGACCGGAGCGAAGGGGAAAGGCAGCGAGCGGTAGCGGTCGTCCACCATCCGGCGCTCCGGCGGCCAAAAGGGGCCGACCACGTTCCGGTAGAAATCCGTCAGCAGATCGTCGATGCCGGCCTCGACGTCGAGCAGGGTGTAGGTCCATGCGGCGATGACGCCGCCCGGCACGCGTTCGATGATCTATGGCTTCCACGGGAAGCGCTATGACGGGTCGAACTGTGATGCCTACCTGGACGACGCGTACCTGATCCCGCGGGTCGTGCCGAGCGGCTCGGCGCTGGCGATGTTCGCGATAGCGCTGGCAGCGGTGAGGCGGAGGCGGTGAGTTAGCGAGTAGGGGAGCGTCGTTGACCTGATTCGGTGGTTCGTCGATTGTGTGACGCTGTTCAGCGTCGAGGTGTGTAGCTGCGTGCGATGCCGGCTTGTCTCTCCGCGCGAGCGCGGCGGGGAGCGATGAAGCGGGAGAGTGAGAGAAGCGGGCGCATGGGGGCTTCTTGGGTGGCGGGAAGATTGCAGGCAAGGGGCGCTGCGGCCCGACTCACTCGATGTGCGGCTCGTTTGGATCGAAGCCGTTGAGCGCTTCGAAGTCTTCGGCGTAGGTCGGATCGCGAAACTCGAACACGAGGCTATCGCGTTCTGATCGCACGGCGATCGTTGGTGGAAAGAACAACCCGATCACTTGAATCACCAGCCCGCAGAGGAACACCGAACCGAGCCGGACGAGGTTGATGTTTGGTCCGGGTGGGGGCCAACCGAGCCAGCCGAGCAGCACGTGGATGAGGGCGGATTCAAGGAACGCCAGAGGGAGTGCTGTCAGCGACCGAACCCAGCGGGCCAGCGTCAAGCTCCGGGCGCAATGAGCGCACGCGGGCACTTCGATCTTCAGTCGCCAGCCGAATGAAAAGTGGTGAGCAAGTATCTGCTCGAGCTTGGCTGCCCACGGGCGGAAGCGAAAGACTGCATCAGGCGCCTCGCGCCCGCAACGGATGCAGTACCACGGCCACACCGGGTGTCTGGCGATCGGGAGCGGGACGTTTGTGGGGAGAGGCATGAGACCTCACAAGGCCGAACGAAGTTGGTGGCTCCGGTTTGGTGACGCGGCTGTTCAGGGCTCCCGATTGTCTTCGTTGGGCGCGATGAACCCATCGGCATCAACTCGGTATTCGATGTCGGGTTTCAGTCCCTGTTCGCCGATGGTCCCGCACACAAAGCGGCGGTTGTTCTGTTGATCCCGGAAGGCGAACACGAGCAAGGCACCCAGCGCCCCCTTTCCTGTGCCGCCTTCCTGAACAATGGCGATACCCTCTCGACCGACTTTGGCGTTTGCGGCGTATTTCGCGACCGCGATTCCGAGATCGCCGGCGATCGCTGTGCCAAACTCATCTGCGACGGCAAGACCACGCGCTCCGGCCCTTGATATCCCATCCTCGTGCGACCAAGCAAGCCCGTCTTCGCCGGCTGTGGCGAGATTGCCATACACGGTCACAGCGAGGCCGCGATTGCCCGCTTGTACGCTTCCAAACCTGCCGACCGCGATTCCATTGTCGCCCGCGGTCGCAAGCCCTGATTCGACGGCGGCAAGTCCGCCATCTCCAACTCGGGCGGTTGATTCCTCTCCGGCGATGACACACGAATCGGCAGGCCCGGAAATGTCGGCCCACGTATCGCCGACGCAGAGTTCGAGAGTCCGCGGCACTGCGAGGCCCTTCGAGCGCAGATACTCCGCCGCCTCTCGGCATGGTCCATTGAACACGACGGTGCCACATGAGAACTCGACGGCTCCGTCGTGCTCGTTGTAGTCCTCCTCGGCGATCTGGACCACCACCCACCATGCGTGCGGCTGAGTGTGCAACCTTCCACGCGTCCACGCCGTCGTTGGAACCACATTCAGCTGCGGGCCAGGCGGCATACCTCGAATGACATCTTCACGCTCGACGAGTCCGGCGGATGGCCAGTGCCAGCCTTGATGTTCCATGCCAGGGATGTGCGATGACACCGCATATCGGTGCGTGCCCATGTCCCGCCTCCGCTTCAGGTCCTACGGCCTCACACCCAGCTCCGCGCGCTTGCTCGCGATCTCGGCCTTGATGCCCTCGACGAACTTGTCGAGGGGCATCGCGCCGAGGTCTTTCTCCACGCCGCGGGCGCGGACGGAGACGGAGCCCGATTCGGCGTCGCGCGGGCCGACGATGAACACAGGGAGTCATTGTTCACAGGGGCATCTCCTTCGCCCCGCCGCTCGTTTTCTTGTACACAATGAACTGGTTCAGAACATAATCGGTCTTTCTAGAACCGATCTCCTCCGAGATCGCGCGAACGAATTCTCCCGTGGGCCACACGCCGAGATTGTTGGCACGGCCGCGTATCCGGAGACTCACTGCACTGGTCGCTTCGTCGTTGGGGCCGACGATGAGCATGTAGGGCACCTTGTCGTCGGCCGCGACCTTGACCTTGGCCTGGATGCGGTCATTGCCGCTGTCGACGCTGACGCGGACATCGGCGGCGCGGAGGGCGGCGGCGACCTTGTCAGCGTAGTCGAAGGATTTTTCGCTGATGGGGAGGACGCGGACCTGCTCGGGGCTGAGCCAGGTCGGGAAGGCGCCGGCGAAGTGCTCGATGAGCACGCCGCAGAAGCGCTCCATGGAGCCGAAGGGCGCGCGGTGGATGACGACGGGGCGGTGGGGCTTGTTGTCGGGGCCGATGTAGGAGAGGTCGAAGCGGTTGCCCATCTGGTAATCGACCTGGACGGTGCCGAGCTGCCACTCGCGGCCGATGACGTCCTTGACGACGAAGTCGATCTTCGGGCCGTAGAACGCGGCCTCGCCGGGTTCTTTCGAGAAGGAGACGCCGAGCGACTGAGCGGCGGCGATGCAGGCGGCCTCGGCCTTGTCCCAGCTCTCGGCGCTGCCGGTGTACTTGCTGCTGTCGGGATCGCGGAGGCCGACGCGGACGCGGTATTCCTTCATGCCCAGGGTGGCGAAGATGGTCTTGACGAGTGAGAGGCAGCCCTGGACTTCGGCGGGGATCTGCTCTTCGGTGCAGAAGAGGTGGGCGTCGTCCTGGGTGAAGCCGCGGACGCGGGTGAGGCCGTTGAGCTCGCCCGACTGTTCCCAGCGATAGACGGTGCCGAACTCGGCGAGGCGGACGGGCATGTCGCGGTAGGAGTGGGGGCTGCTCCCGAAGATCTTGGCGTGGTGGGGGCAGTTCATGGGCTTGAGCATGAAGCCCTCGATGAGCTTGTCGTCGGCCATGATGCGATCGGCGGCGATGGTGGTGGCCCTGGTGCGCTCGTTAATGCCGTCGGCCAGGCGCTGCGACACGCCCTCGACGCGGCGCATCATGTCGGCGCAGGAGCAGCCCTCGGTGCAGAGCTTGTCGAGGGTCTGGCGCTCGATGATCGGCGGGAACTGGGAGTCCTTGTAATACGGGAAGTGCCCGGAGGTCTTGTACAGGTCGAGCGAGCCGATGTGGGGAGTGAAGACCTCGGTGTAGCCCTGTTTCTTCAGCTCGGCGGCGATGAAGGTCTGCAGTTCCTTGCGAACGATCGAGCCCTTGGGGGTCCAGAGGATCAGGCCCTGGCCGACGGTCTCGTCGATGTGGAAGAGGCGGAGGTTCTTGCCGATGACGCGGTGATCGCGCTTGGCGGCCTCTTCGCGCTGCCTGAGGTATTCATCGAGTTCGGCCTGGGTGGCGAAGGCGGTGCCGTAGACGCGGATGAGGCGGTCGGAGTTTTCGTCGCCGTGCCAGTAGGCGGAGGCGAGTGACATAACGCGTGCGGCGCCGATGCGGCTGGTGGAGGGGACATGGGGGCCGCGGCAGAGGTCTTCCCAGTTCTTGCCGGGGGTGCCGGTGGCGTAGAAGGAAAGAGAAGAAGCAGCGGAGTTGGCGACAGACGAAGTGGAGGATTCGGCGAACGCGGGCTTGCCGCCCTTGTAGACCGAAGATGGCATTCCCATCGCACGTTCGGCGTTGTCGACCTTGTACTTGTTGCCTTCGGACTTCAGACGCGAGAGGCCTTCGTTGCCCGGCTGCTCATACCGAGTGAACGCGCGATCCTCCTTGATGATCTCCGCCATGCGGTTGTTGATGGCGTCGAAGTGATCGCTGCTGATCTTCTTTCCTTCGGGGACGTACATGTCGTAGAAGAAGCCGGTGTCGGTGGGCGGGCCGTAGGCGAGGAGGACCTCCTTGCCGACGACGTCCTGGATGGCCTCGGCCATGACGTGGGCGGCGGAGTGACGCATGAGGTAGAGGGCGTCGGGCGAGGCGGCCTGGCCGGGCTTGGGCGCGGTGATGATGGCGAGCGACACGTCCTTGTCGATCATGGTGGAGAGGTCGCGAAGTTCGCCGTCGATCTTGGCGCCGATGGCGGCCTTGGCGAGGCCGGCGCCGATGGAGGCGGCGACGTCGCGGGCGGAGACGGGCTTGTCAAAGGACTTCTTGTCGCCGTTGGGCAGGGTGATGGTGGGCATGGTGGTCTCTGAAAAGTGGCTGATTTGGTGGTTGGATCGGGGATGAAAGCAAACGACCCGGCTTCTTTTGGCCGGGTCGCGTGTGAACTACAACTGTGTCCGCGTCTGCCGGCTTCAGGCGCGGGGTTCGGTCGTGGTCGTGGTCGACGTGCGGGTCATGGTGGGATTCGTGCCGGTCATGGGTCCAGTATACGCAGGGTTTGGAGGCGAGGTTGCCGGCGGGCGTGCCTGGGCGATCGTGGCGGTGATGGCGTCAACTAGTTCGGATTCGCTCTCGATGGGCGAGCGGACGCCGGCTTGGAACGTGACGCTGCCGTCGGCGCGGACGAGGCGCACGCGGGCCCACACGTTGCTCAGGCGTTTGAGAACGACCGCCTCGTCGCCCGCGAAGCGCACGGACGCTCCTTGCACGGAGCTTGGACCCGTCGAGCCCGCGAGCGGCATGAGCGTGACTTGCCCGGCGGCGAAGACGAGGAGCCCCTTGCCGCCCTGCGAGCGCGGCGCGGACTTGACGAGGTAGACGACGAAGGCGATGCCGAGGGCCAGCACGATGAGGGGGACGAGGAACGAGCCGAAGCGGAATCCGATGAGGAGCAGCAACTGAGGGCCGAACATGGACGCGATGGCGATGATGACGATGGCGGCCAGTCGCCACGGCGCCATGATGCTGCGCGCGGTGGGCACGCCGCCGACGATGAACTGCCGCCCGGTGTGGATGTGCCCGCACTCCGGGCACGGGACTGGAGGCATCAGGCCGGCGAGCGAATAGCCGCAGGCGAGGCAGATGCCTGACGACTCGTCCCACTTCGGATCGGGGAGAACTTCGGTGGCCATGCGTTGGGATCATTGCGCGCTAGCGCGAGACCGGGCCTTGGTATTGAGCGTCGCCGAAACCAAGGATGGGATAGAAGATGAAGGGGAGCAGGGCGAGACCGATGCCAAAGCCGGTGCCCTTTCCGAAGCTCTTGGCGATATCGACGGACGCGACGATCCACACCACAAGGCTGACAATGGGGATGATGAGCAGGACGAGCCACCACCACGCACGCCCGGCGATCTTGAGCATGATGTAGGTGTTGAAGATGGGAATGATGGCGGCCCAGCCGGGCTCTCCCGCCTTGGCGAAGGTCTTCCAGAAGCCGGCGATCACCAGAATGACGAGCCCGAGGTATATGACGCTGAAGATCAGCTCGCCCGCGGTATTCGAGCTTTGCTGTGCTAGCACAAGGGCACTCTGCATCATGAGGAAACTCCTCTGCGGCTCCGCGACGGGGCGCGACGGGCACCCGCCGCGGTGAAGACCCGCCGAGCATACAACATCGTGCAACGCAATGCCCGGTCAAGTCCGCGGCACGAGCAGAGAGAATCGGCGATTCGATGCCGGGAAGTCCACTCCCATCGCGAAGGCGTAGATCAGGCCGACCGCGAGCGAGACGAGCCAGGCGCCGGGCGGGGCGTCGTCGGCGGGGAGTGCGATCGGTGCGGGAAGGCACGTGCAGATCGCGCCGCCCGCGAACATGGCGATGCAGAGCCACTGGTAGGAATGCAGGCCAGCGTGGACCTTGGTCTGCGGCTCGCCGCGGTGGTGCTCTTCGACGAAGCGGGTGAGGCCGGTGAGCAGGAGATACAGGCCAACGATCATCGAGGCGGGAGGCTCGGCGGTCCACACGCGCCAGAGCAGGCCGAAGATGAGGATGCCGATGAGGATGGACCATACCTGCGTGGGCTTGACGGGCTGGCCCTTCCAGCCGGCGAGGGCGCAGACGCGTGAGGTCGGGATGTGGTAGTGGAGGTCGTGGGGAGAGTCCGAGCGCTCGCCGTGGCAGCAGCCCTGCACGAGGCAGCGGAGGCGTCCGATCGATTGGATGAGCGGCGCGGCGGTGGCGAGTCCGGCCGCGACGAGCCATGTCTGCTCGGTGCGGGCGATGATGCAGGCCAAAAGCGCGAGCGAGCAGGCGATGATGTGGCCGAAGTACCCGAAGGGACGCGAGAGGCGACCGCCGCCTTCCATGAACTGGCCCCAGATGCCCGCGCCGAGCAGGCCGGCGAGGACGACAACCGCGTACCACGTGTGCAGGTCGGCGGGAATGAGGAAGCAGGCGATGAGCGAGCCCAGTCCCGCGGCGAGCCCGGCGTAGAGCGCGTGGACGAGGATGCGCAGCGGGCCGACGCGGAGGGACCACCAGGCGTTGGCGATGCGTTCGCAGGTGAGAACGAACGCGCGATACAGGCGGGCGTGATGGTGGGCGATGAGAAAGAGCGCGACGCCGGCGGCCAGGTCGAGCAGCGCGTGCATGCCGGTGGTCCAGCAGGAGATGGTGATCGCCAGGGCGAGGACCCACGCGAGGCGCCAGAGGCCGCCGCGGCGCGAGATCAGCCAGGCGCAGGCGAAGGCCCAATAGACATGGAAGGAGGGGAGCGCGACGCGTCCGTCGATGCCGTCAGCGCGTTCGAGAGAAAGCAGTCGGCCGAGGGGTGATGTATCTACGAAGGGGCGGGGCGGGGCGAGCACGGGGATCGCGAGGTAGCACCAGAAGGCCATGAGCATGGCGGCGATGGCGCTGGTCTGGAAGCGGCGCAGGTCCCGCGAGCGGGCGGCGAGCAGTGGGGCGGCGAGCGCGAGCGGATAGGCGAGCGCGTAGATCGATTCGGTCCAGACGACGACGGGCGCGCCGCGTTCAAAGGCCAGGGCGACGCGGGCGGCGCCGGGCGTGGGGAGATGGCCGATCGCCTCGTAGAGAATCGCCCACGGGAGCAAGATCGTGAACCACACGGAAAGCCGGGCGGAAAGCGACGGACGCTTATCGGTGTCGGGCGCGAGCGAGAGCCAGGCACGGTGTTGGCGCGGGCCGAGGCGAGTGAGCGTGGCGCGATGCTCGTAGCCCATGACGAGGGCCGCGACCGAGAGGGCCGCGATCGGAGTGATGATCCAGAGCGAGGCCGCATTGCCCGTGATGAACGCGATACCGGCGCACGCGAGCACAAAGCCGAGATAGATCGGGTTGTCGACGAGCGCGAACGGGCCGGACTCGACGCGGCTCATAGGCGGGAAGGCGTTCATCGGGAGCGCATGGGCCTTGCGCCAGAGTTCGAGCATCGAGAGCGCGGCGAGCACGACGCCGACTATGGCAAGCGACCAGCCGAGGATGGGCCAGTGAATTCCCGGCGGAGAAGCGACCGCGAAGTGCGCCCACGCCGCCAGTCCCGCGGGGATTGCGGCGCAGAAGAGCAGGGCATACAGGATCTTTCCGAGGTTCATGGGACACCCGCGCTTGGCGGATCGCTCGCCTGGCGGGGGCGGTCGCCCGCGCTTGGCGATGAACCGTCGAATCGTACCTCCTCGTGGATCGCCCAGCCCTGTTCGGCGGTGCGGTTCGGGCGCGTGAGCGTGCCGCGGCTAAGCCAGCGGCGTTCGCGTGCCGCGAGCGTGCGGGCCGGCGCCCACGAGCGGAGTCCGGGGATGATGGAGAGGAGAGAGTCCGCGAGCGATTCGTCGCGGAGCGAGCGTGAATCAGAGAGCGAGAGCGAGGCGTGACGGGACTTGATCAAGTCGGGGTTGACGCTGGCGTCGGTTGGTTCGGTTGGGCTTGTTGTTGCCCGTGTGCCGAGTGCTTCACCGGGGTCGTTTGGGTGTGGCGCATCCACGAGCACGAGCGTCTTTGGTACAGGACCTTTCCAGCGCAGCCAGACCATCGAGGTCGATTCACCAATCCATCTCCCCCAGTGCACGACGTCGATCGGCATGTCCCACGGCCTGAGGGTCATGGTCAGACGCTCCGCGTAGCCAAGGCCGCGGATGGAGAAGCCGGGCGTGCGCAGGTCGACGATCGCACGCTGGTGGATGGGTCCCCAGTCGATGAAGCCGTCGTCGCATTCGAGCAGGCGGTGGGGCGGCGGGATGGGCTCGGCGCGCGGTGCGTGTGGCTCGTCCGGCGAACAGGTGACGGAGAGGTCGAGCGAGTCGCAGGTCCACGAAGTGCCGCGGGCGGAGGTGATCGGCATGTCGCCGGCGCGGATGGTGGCGTGATGGAGTGGCGAGGGCGGGTTGGCCGCGGGCGAGGTGGATGCGAGGATCGCGCCGTAGTGGAGGTGGATCAGGCCGTAGCGGAGCGCGGCGGCGTGCACGATGGCGGCCCGTCCGTCATTGTCCACGACGTCGAAGTACCACTTGTCGAGGAGGAACGCCCCCATGGGTCCAGTATAGCACACACTAACTACACGTGTCCGCGATTTTTAAGAATCCTCGGATTGGTGGTTGACGGATATATCGCCGACCGATATATTGGCGTCGGAGGTCAACGCTCCATGCTGACAGGAAGCGAATCCGCCGAGCTTGTCGTGCTCTCGCTGCTCTCTGAGGGGGCGAGCTATGGCTACCAGCTCACGAAGGACGCGGCCGCGCGGTCCGAGGGTCATCTGCGTCTCACGCCGGGCGTGCTGTATCCCCTTCTGCGCCAGCTCGAAAACGAGGGGCTGATCACGAGCAGCTGGGACGCGGTGCGGGCCGAAGATGCGGACGACGCCGGCGAAGGCCGCAAGCGAAAGTGGTATCGCCTCTCACCCAAGGGCAAGCGGCGGCTCGGTCAGCGCGTGGAGGCGTACGAGTCACTGCGCCGGGTCATCGACGCGTTTGTGGGCGTCCGGCCGCGTGAGGAGGGGACGCGATGATCGCGCGCCCGGAGAGTGCGGCGGGCGGATCGTCGCTCGATCGTGCGGGCGAGCCGGAAGTTCTCGGCGAGCCGCGGTCGATCGCGGCATGGCTTCATGGGCTTTCGCGGCGCATGAACGTGCCGGCGTCGGAGCGGCGGGCCGTGTGCGACGAGCTGGACGCGCACTTGCGCCAGCGCGTGCAGGAACTCATGCTGTGCGGACAGTCCGAGGCTAAGGCAACGGCGGGGGCGATCGAAGAACTCGGCGACGCGGACGAACTGGCGCGGCGGTACACCCAGGCGTATTCATACCCACGAAGGAGACGCATCATGCAGATCGGAATGTTCGGGATCGCGGGGGCGGCGGTGGTGACGGCGATCGTGACGTTCAACGGCCCTGGGAGTGTGATCCCCACGTCGGCGTTCCAGCCGCCGCGAGAGGAGCCGCCCGCGGCGCTGCGCGACATCAAGATCACGGCCGATCTTTCGCTGCGCTGGGATGACTTCTTTCAGGCGATCGGGCAGGGGGCCAGCCTTCCGGTGTTCGTTCACTGGCCGCAATTGCGGGGACTCAGCGGCGGGGATGTTCCGACGTTCTCCCCCGACAACGGGATCGGCGTGGATTTGCAGGGTTTTTCGCTCGACGCGGCGATCACCATGCTCAACGACCACGCGAATCTGACCAGCGACATGGGCCTGGCCTATCGCGTGCAGGACGGGCGCATCATCTTTTCGTCGCAGGCGTTCTTTGATCGGCAGGAGACGGTGCTTGTCACCTATGACCTTACCGCGGCCATCGGTGCGCGGCAGGGCGACATCGATGGCGGCGCGACGACTCAAGAAGTGATCGACAGCATCAAGCAACTGGTGACGGCGTTGGTGCATCCCGATCTGTGGGCCGAGAACGGCGGGGACCTGGCGCGCATGCAGACCTATGGAACCAAGCTGTTCGTGAGTGCGCCGTCGAGGCTCCAGCCGAAGGTGCAGTGGGTGCTTGCCGAAATGGCGACGGCGGGGCCGAAGGACCATGCGCTGCCCGGCGCGGGCGCCAACATCGGCGACACGCAGACGCGCGTCTTTCCGCTCAAGCACGTCGCGGCGGGCGAGGCGCTCGGCGTGATCAGGTCATTGCATTCGCTTCAGCCCGTGGACTTCACCAGGGCGGCGAGCGACGCCGGCACCAACTCGATCATCGTCCAAGGGTCAGCGGACCTGCTCGCCCGCGTGGGCGCCGCGATCGACGCGATCGATCGGCCGGCAACACCAGATCGCAAGCCGGTCTCGATGCTCGACCCCCGATTCCAGATCAGGGCCGCGGGCGACGGCGGGCTGGTGATCCGCGCGTCGGACGGCACGGAGCTTCGCTGCGAGGAATTGAACATCGACCCCGAGGCGGGGATGCAGGCGGTGCCGGTGGGGGCCAAGGGGGAGCGCGTGCCGGTGCTGGGCGATCTTCCGATCCTGAACAACCTGTTCACCACGCCGGCGCGGACGGTGCCGCTGCGGGAGCTGCCGCGGCAGTGACCTACAAAGATCATCTCTCGCATCAGCGAACGGCGCCGGCAAGGCGCCGTTTTTCATGGGGCAGATCTGAGATCGGCGAGGATCGCTGCTTCGCTTTCGGAGCGAGGCGTTGGGTGATGGTTGATCGATCCGGGTCGAAGTCGCTGGAGATTCGGGCTCCAGGGGCACGAACCCGCACAGACGCCGCGAGCGAGGTCCACGCCGGGCGACAGCGCACACCCGCCAGCTTGGTCGTATGATGTTTGCGTGATCTGTCCAAACTGCGGCAAAGACAACGACAAGGTGATCGACAGCCGCGCTTCCGACGGCGGAAAGGTCGTGCGCCGGCGGCGCGAGTGCCTCGAGTGCGGGCGACGCTTCACCACTTACGAACGGGCCGAGCCCGCGGCCAGGCTCATGGTCATCAAGCGCGACGGCACTCGCCAACCGTTCGATCGCGACAAGGTTCTCCGCGGCATCCAGGTCGCGTGCGGCAAGCGCCCGATCGGCGAGGACGTGAAGGAGCGGTCCGCCGACGAGATCGAGGAAGAGATCCATCGCCAGTACGACCGCGAGGTGCCTTCGCGGGCGATCGGCGAGCTGGTGAAAGCCAAGCTGCGTGACATCGACGAGGTCGCGTACATCCGCTTCGCCAGCGAGTACGACCAGTTCAAGAGCCTGGAAGAGATCAAGAGCCAGATCGAGTTGCTGGGCAATCGCGTGAAGGACGTGAAGGACCAGCAGAAGCTGTTCTGATCGGGGCGATCATGGACGGATCGGCGCGAAAGATCGGAAGAGTGGCGGCTGGCGCGATGACGTGCGTCGCGTTGGTGGCGTCGCTCGCGTCGTGTTCGCCTCCGCCGCCCAAGGCCGCGCCGTCGTACCCGCTGGTCGACACGGCGATCTACGACGATCGGGCGCGGGAGCTGATCCGGGAGCGGGGCATGGAACTCCTGGCGCAAGGTGCGCAGCCCGCGTGGTGGAGCTCGCTCACAGAGTTATCGGGGAATGTCGCGACGATTCCCGCGTCGGGCGCGGCGGGGGACTTGCAGATCGCGTTGGCGCTGGCGGGCCGAAACGCGAAGGCCGCGGCGACGGAGTTGCTGGGGACCGAGCCGCTCTCGCTTGAGTTTGTTCACAGCGCGTGCCGGCGGACGGACGCGGGGCAGATCGAAGCGATGGTGCTGGCGCGGGCGCTGGGCCCGGCGCGGTCCCAGGTGCAAGTCGTGCCGATTCCCACGAGCGAGCAGCCCAAAGCGGAGCCCGGTGAAGCGACGCGAGCAACCATGGTCGCCTCGCCCGGAACGCCAGCGCCTTCCGAAGGCGTTGAGCGTCCCGCGTGGTGGTTTGACGCGCCGAGCGTCGTCGATACGAAGATCGAGGCGTGCGCGATGGCCGACGGCCCG
>JABWBC010000090.1 GCA_013360695.1 Phycisphaerales bacterium | reverse complement strand
CTTCGACGAGCTGATCCTCGTGGACCTCGACCGGAACCAGTCGCTCGACATCGTCGGTGCGACCGGCGGCCAGAACCTCCGCGTCTTCTACAACCTCGACGGCAGCGGCTCGTCGTGGGGGTCGTTCCCCGGTCCGTTCGGTTCGACCGCGCTCGCCGCCGGCGACATGAACGGCGACGGCTTCCCCGACCTCGTCAGCGTGCTCGACACGGCCGGGGAGTTCTCCGTGAACGTGGCCCTGGCGCAGGGCGACGGGACCTACAGCACGTTCGCCGTCTTCGGCAGCGCGGCCCATCAGCAGCCGGGCTTGGAGCCCGCCCACCTCGCCCTCGGCGACCTGAACTGCGACGGCCGCCTCGACATCGTGGTCCATGCCCGCTTCCCGGAGGACGGCGACGCCCTCTTCGCGCTGATCAACACCGGCGGAGGGAGCTTCTTCCCCTCGGAGATCGACGCCCTCGGCGGCGAGCAGGTGCCCGGCCGGGTCGCCGTGGCTCAGGCCGTGCCAGGCGGGCGCCCGGAGGTGATCTACGCGCTGCGTGACCTGGGGGCGGCTACCTCTTTCCTCCGCTTCGCGTCGTTCGACCCGGACGTCAACGAGTGGAACATCCGCGACATCACCAGCACGGGCCAGCCGTTCGACTTCACCGTCGGCGACCCCGACCTCGACGGCGACACCGACATCCTCCTCGCCCTGCTGACGCTCAAGCCTTCCATCCCGGTCGGGAGCCTCCTGTGGCTGGGCAACGACGGGAGCGGCGATTTCGGCGCCGAGGCGTTCGGCGTCCAGGGACCGGCCGATCCGACCCTCGTGTCCCCCTACCATCCGACCGTCGCCGACCTGACCGGCGACGGCGTCCTCGACGTGCTCGTCCCCTGGGCGACCGACGAGGTGACGTTTCCCTCCGTGCTCGTGCTCGCCAGCGGCGAGGACCTGCGCCGCACCGAGTCGTTCCCCGCGCCCGCCGTCGTCGCCACGACCGCCCTCGCGCCGGAGGAAGGCGTCCTGCGCGACATGGACTGCGACGGCACCCCCGACATCGTCGTCCCCGACGCCGACGCGGGCCGGCTGCTCTGGTTCCGCGGCCGCGGCGACGGCACCTTCGAGGCCGAGCGGGTCATCCTGACCGCCGACATCCGCCAGTTCGTGCTCGGCGACTTCAACGGCGACGGCGCCCCCGACCTCGCCTTCCACGACCGCGTCACCATTTCCTTCTCCTACAACCAGCCCGACCCGACCACCCAAGAACCTCGCTTCATCACGGTCAACGAGCTGGTCTCGCTCGACGACATCCGCGGCCTCGAGCTGGTGGACTGGGACGGCAACGGCCTGCCCGACATCCTGTTCTGGGAGCGCTCGTCCGAGGACTACTTCGTCCTCTTCAACCTCCGCGAGCGTCGGCTGTCGTCCATAGAACTGCTGCCACTCGAGATAGCGATACGCGCCCCAGATCTCGTGCCCCGGCAGGATGAAGTCGGCGAGGTAATGCGGGCCCTTGATCGGGTGCAGGTCCGCCTCGGCTTGGGCCGGATTGCGGCGCGACCAGCACTGAAGGAACGTTGGGGCGCGGGTGTGAACGATATCGGAGGTGATCGGCTCGGTGACGAACGTGACCTTGGGATGACGCGCCCGCATCATGTCGAGCCAGCGCAGATGCATCCAGGTCGGGACGGTGCGGTGATAGAACGTGTCCAGACCAATCATGGTGGCGCCGGCCGCCACCGCGCGGTCGACTTCCGCCAGCGCGGACTTGACCATCCGCTCGTTGTTGAGGTTCAGACCAACCAGGTCGCCGCGCGAGCGCGAGTAGAGAAGCGACTGGCTCCACCACAGCCCCATCTTGTAGTTGCCCGCCACCCGCGGGAACCCGTGGTCCGCCTCGGTCGCCCGCTGCATGTTCGCGTTGGCCTCCCACGGCGTGGTGAAATACCACTCCGTGTCGCGCTCGTACTGGTACGCGCCGCCCGGCATCCACACCATCATCCGCTCCCAGCCCGTCTGCTGGTTGAGCGTGTTGGTCACGAAGTCCCAGCCCACCAGGTCGGGACGCTTGGTCGGGTGGAAGTCGAAGCCGAACGGGTTGTCGGGCTTCACCGTCTCCATCGACGCGATCTGCTCCGCCGCCACCGGACGCGCATCGCGGTCGTAATGGACGCCCTGATACGTCGAACGGAAAAAGTTGCGATAAGGCGTGAGCGTCCGCTGCCAGGCGTCCGCCTTGTCAACCACGCGCACCGAGATCACATAGTCGCGCTTCGACTTGGGCGGGAGCTTGCCCGGGAACGCCAGCTTGCCGAAACCCGTCTCGTCGCCCCACTCGCTGAGGCGATACTCGTACAGCCACCCGCGCCCGCCCTCGCCCTTGGCGGCGTCGCCGCCCGGCGAGACAACCATCATGCGGACGTCGTGCTTGTACTCCAGGTACGGGAAGTTGAAGCTGATCCCGATCCAGTACTTGTCATTGCCCAGAACCGCCACCGGCGAATACACCCCGCCCGGATAGCAATAGCCCGGCGCGACCCAGTTGGCGTAGTCGGGGCGGAGCATGTCGCCCGTCCAGCGGAAATCATAGAAATCGATCGCCTGCCCGATCGTGAACACACCCAGGCGCATGCGCCCAAGCTCCTGCTCGAGCTGCGTCTGGTTGTCAAACGTGTAGGTCAGGTCGAAGCCGTTGGGCTGCTCCTGCAGGCTCACCAGCGGCGTCGCCGAGTTCGAGTTGGGCTTAGGCTGGTGGAGCGGCACCCCCTTGGGCAGCATGATCGGGGTGTCGTCGCGCGCGTCGCGCATCTCCACCATCCCATTCACCAGACGAACGTTCATCGTCTTGTCGCCTGACTCCGGCGGCGGGAGCTGCTGCGCGAGCGCCGCGCACCCACCAAGGAACGCGATCGAAAATCCACCGACATACGTGAGTGCGGGCCTGGTCATGTCCCCTCCCTCGCGCCACCTGCGCGTGAGCCAACCAAAGACTCGCCTCATGTATCTGATATCCAGCACGCGAACTTAGCCCCTTCCCCCCGCGCACATTCCGCGCGACCCATGACGTGCCCACATATCCGGCACGCGCGGCAGCACCTCTTTCTTCTACGGTCCGCGAATCCGCGCGGTTCTCGGGCGGCGCTTCAACCCACCCCGCATTCGCCCCGCTCAGGCAACGCGATCGTCGTCGCCATAGCCGCCCGCAGCGCCCTCGCCGTACGCCGCCGCCTCGTTGGCGTACGCCACGTCAAGGTCGGCCTGCTCGGCCTCGAACGCCCGCTGCGCGCCCACGCCCCAGCCAAGGGCCCGACCAACGGCCGCGAACACCCGCATCATCACCCACGAGATCGCCACGGCCGCGCACGCGTGGAACAAGAACGACGCCGTCTCCCCGCGCGCCAGGCCCATGATCTGCCCGATCGCCGCCCCCACCGGCAGCACCACGAACGGGTTGTTCGGATGCACCACGATCATCTCGTCCAGCAGCCGAAGGAACAGCGCCAGACACACGGCATACAGCGGGAGCGCGATCCACGGGTTGTCGTTGGCCGCGTGCCCCAGCAACCCCGGCCCGATGTTGAACCCCTCGGGCACCCCCTGCACGTTCACTTCCTTCACCACCGTGCGCGCCACCGCGTCGGGCTTGTCGTCCCAGAACTGCCGGGGCACCGGGAACGACAGGAACAGCTTCACCTGGTGGAGCGTGTCGTATTCCTTGCTCTCCGGGCGCGTGCTGATGAAGAACATGACGTAGTTGGCGCAGCGCTGCCCCGAGAACAGGTCCAGGATGCCCTGCCCGATGTCCGCCGCCGCCGCCTCGCTGAAGAGCTGCCCGACCGAGCGGTCGGTCTTGTTGATGTGACGAACCGCCGTGAATCCCGCCATGAGCACCATCGCCGGCACGCTAAGCACCGCGATGAAGGTCAGCACGCGCCGCGGGCCCATGTGCTTGTACCACCCGTGGTACGCGCCCCATGCCACGCCTGTCAGCACGCCCAGCACGTCGCGACGACCGAACGAGCCCATCAGCGTTCCCGCGATGCCCGTCACGATCACCGCCAGCGCGATGGTCGCAAAGAACGGATTGAACAGCCTCGGGAACCACGCCCACGACACCACGCCCGCCGCCAGCGCCATCAGCCCCGCGCCGAACATCCCCGACAGCGCGCCGAAGATCGGCACACCCGTCAAGAGAAAGCGGAACACCAGCCCCAGCCCCACCAGCGGAATACCCAGCATGAGCAGCACGATCGGCGCCGGCGCGTTCTGGGGCGTGACGCTCCACGCCAGCCGCCGCACCCCCCAGCCCTTCTTGTACGTAAAGAGAAAAATCGCCAGGAAGAGCACCACGAACCAGCAGAAAATGAACGCCGGACGCGTCACGTCGCTGATCGCGAACTCATCGGCGAGCGGGAACCACACGGCCAAAACGCCGCTGGTCACATGAAAGATCAGGAAGCCCACGAAGAAGAAGTTGCGCGTCGACAGCAAGTCGACCTCGCCACGCAGGCTCTGCGCCAGAATCTTGCGGATCAGCCACAGGCCGATCGTGATCAGGATGATGCTGACGATGGTTTCCATGCGGCGCGATCAAAGCCCCCATGCACGCAAACTGGTACGAATCCTATCGGCCCTTTGTGCGCCGAAACTCGGCACAAGTTCGTATCTTTTGAGGGGTGACTGAAAACCAAACGGGCCCGTCGCAACCCTACGCCCCACGCGGGCCGAATCCCGCGCGCCTCAGCAACGGCCAGATGAATCGTTCCCGCTCCTGGGCGCTCAGCACCATCAGCGCCGCCACCACCCCATACACCCCCGCGAACAACGCCAGCGTCGCCCCGATCATCCACACGTTCCAGTTCGGATACGCCCGCCACCCCAGCCACACCAAGGGCCCCACCACCACCGCCGTCGCCACCGTTGCGACCAACGGCCTGGTCAGCGGCGCGAAGACGTCCGGGTAGCGCACCTTCAGGCAGCGTGCGACGACGACGGGCAGGATCACGAAGTGAACCGTCGTGTACACCGCGCTGAACACAATCGGGTTGGCATAGAACCCGACATTCTGTTCGATCTGCCCCTGGGGGATCGACCACAGCGTGCCCAACGTGATCGCGGGGTTGAACATCGCCCCCACCAGCACCAGCGGCGCATAGACGCGCAGGAACCCCGCGCCGTACAGGATCATCGTCCAACCGTCGCTGATCGCGCGGGCCGTCAGCGCCACGCTCATCATCTGCACCGTCAGCGCGGTGCGATCCACGATCTCCGGCGTAATATCCGGCTTGCCCCCCACCCACAACTGGATCAGCGGGTGGGCCAGCGCCGCCATCACCAGCCCCGCGGGAAACGCGACCAGTCCATGCACGCGCGTCGAGTGCGTGAGCAGCACCGACAGCGACTTGTTCTTGTCCGTGCTGAAGCGGGCCGAAACCGCATCCAGCCCGAATGTCACGCCCTGCGTCGCCTGTCGCACATAGCTGGTGAACTGCAGCGCCAACCCGAACACGATGTTGCCCAGCAGCGCAAAGTACGCGTTCATGATGAGCGCGCCGACCCGCTCGTGCAGGCTGCTCGCCAGCTCCACCGCGAAGTACCAGCCCAGCGTGCGCGAGAGCTCGCGGATCTCCTGCCCGCCCACCTTTGACGGCCTCGGGCGAAGTCGCGCATCGCTCAGCATCAGCCAACCGACCGGCACCACGAACACCGCGGCCTGCAGGCCCGCCACCAGATAGCCGTACGCGAACACACCCGCGGGCGGCGAGGTGATGCTCGTCACATGCTGGAGCCACAGCGCCGCCGTGAGCTGGCACGCGCGCTCCGCGAGGGTCCAGAAGTTGTACGCGACAAAGCGCTCCGTCACCGTGAACATGTTGAAGACCGGCGCCAGCGCCGTCGCCAGCACGATGTACAGCCCCTGCCCGATCACCAGCGCCGGCGCCGCGGGGCGCAGCGCATCCGGCATCTTCATCTGGGGCAGGTACAGGAACAGCCCCGCGAACGCGACCCCCGCCAGCAGCGCCGCCACGCCGCTCACCACCAGCGCCGAGTTGAACACGCGAAGAAACCGCTCGGGATCGCCCGAGTGATGAGCCGATCCGAGCTCGCGCACCGCGGCCCGGTTCGACAGCTCGCGGAACATCATCCCGAACCCCGCGCCCGCGACGATGAGCAGGATGAGCGCCATCGCGTCGGCGCCGACCCAGCCGATCAGCACGCGCACCAGCGTGATGCCCAGCGCAAGGTTCAGGCCCAGGCGCAGGTAATTCGTCGCCATCCGCACGATCGCGCGCGATGCCTCGGAACCGCTCATGCGCCGTGCTTCCCAGGGGCCCCGGCCTCTCCTACGCCCAAGGAGCGCCCGGCGCTCCCCGTCGCCCCCGCGGCCCGCTCGTACATCTCCATGAACCGCGCCAGCGTCCTCGCCGAGTCGAGATTCGCCAGCGCCCACTCGCGCCCGCGTCGCCCGCTCTCGCGCAGCGCCGCGCGGTCCTTCACGAGCCGCTCCACCGTGCTTGCCCACTCCGCCGGATCACGCCCGATGATCGTCGCACCGCCCGACGCCTCCAGCTCCGGCCACGTATCCACGCCCTTGGTCGTCACCAGCGGCGTCCCCGCCGCCAGGCTCTCCACGAATACAAACCCGAAATTCTCCTGGCTGGTCGGGATCAGAAGCACGTCCGCGGCCTGGTACAGCGACACCTTCTCGTCGCCCGTCACGAGTCCCAGGAATCTCGCGCGATCACCCTGCAAACCGAGCGACGCCGCCAGCGACTTCATCTCCTGCTCATACGCGCCATCGCCCGTGCCCGCGATCGCCAGGCGGAAGTTCACGCCGCGCTTCACCAGTTCCGCCGCGGCACGGAGCAGCACATCCACGCCCTTCTTGACGTGGATTCGGCTCAGAAACAAGAGCGTCGGCACGCCGTCGTCGGGCAGATTGAACTTCGCCCGCGCGATCGCCGGCCCCGGCGCGTTGCGGAACGCGGACAGGTCGAAGACCAGCGGGATGACCTCGCCGCGCACGCGCGACGCATCGAAGTGCTTCCTGGCCTGCGCCAGCTCGAACTCCGCCGTGCAGTGGATGCACGCCGCGTTGTTCAGCATTGACCGCGCCAGCAGCGCCATGTACACGGCCTTCTTGAGCTTCTTCTGCTCCATGCACCAGTCGTCGAGCATGCCATGCACGCTCAACACATACGGCACGCCAAGCCGACCGGCCGCCTTGGCGATCTGGGGGTTCGACGTCGTCCACATCGCGTGCAGGTGCAGCACGCCGGCGCCGCGCAGGTGCCCCTCGAGCTCGCGCATCTGGGCGCCGTTGAAGAACCCACCGGGGAGCGACGGACGCGCGACCTTGATGACCTTGGGCACCCCTGGCACGCCCGACTTCCACGAGGGCGGCGCATCCGTGTCGTCGCAGGTGATCAGCGTGACGTCGCGCCCGTCCGCGGCCAGCCCGCCGCACAGGTCCATCACCGCGCGCACCACCCCGCCGTCGGCGAGTCGGAGCGTGGGCATGGAGTGGACGATCCGCATGAGGGTCCAGATGGTATCGGCCGCAGGCCCGCCCGCCTCTGAGGCGATCCGGAGGTTCCCGCCGGATCGAGCCGGGCGCCCTGCACCCTCCGTGCGTCGCCCGCGCCCCCGAGGTTCACCGACGCGATGACATCTCGTCGCGCCCCTTCGGCTTCCCGCTTCGCCTTCACCTTCCTCGTGCCTCGCGCCTACTCCAAAACACAACACCTCGCCTTTGGGGCGAGGTGTTGGCGCGATCCGATCGCATTTCTGGCACGGGAATCTCGCAGACCTTTTCAGGCCCCCACGAGCGTTCCCTTGAAAAGACCCGAGCATTCCTGTCTCGAGTCGTTGAGTGCAACCACGGCCGGGGCTATTTACCCGTCTCTTCTCCCGGGTTGTGGTCCCCGGCCGAGGGGAGGGTCAGATCTCACATTTCGAGTTCTTGGTTCCCGCGCGAGCCAAAGCTCAGGAAGAACGCCAGAACCGACCACCACATTCCTTCAGAACGAAGCATGGCACACCCTTTCTGATCGTGGCCCTAGGGCCCCTCCAGCCACCTTGCGCCGGCCCCGAGCAGGAGGGCCGACCCACACGCCCGCACGAGGATGCCTCCTGAGCAACCTCCCGCTGGACGATCCAAATGTGCCACAGCTTTCAGGCGTTGCCACCCATTTACCCAGTTTTTCCGGCGCAGGCCGCAAATCCCGTACAGATAGACCCTTGCGGCGTTCGCCCGCCCGCGCGGCGACCCGCCGACCATTTTGCGGTCCCGTGGAACCACCTAGCTCCCGGGCTGCCCTCGCTCGATCCTGAGGAGTTCTCGGACCTTCACGCAGATCTGGTACTCGTAGATCGCCTGCAGGACGCAGTACGTCAGCCCCGCCCGACCGTCCAGGATCCCCAGCCTCGCGAAGTACATGTACAGGAACTTCAGCACCGGGCGCATCGGCATGCGGAACGACAGGTTCTTCAGCTCCAGCCTTCGCGTCATCGCGTCGCCGCTGAACAAGTTCCCGAGCCTGACCGGTTGGCCCTTCAGCGCCTTGACCGTCTCCTTGGCCTCGTAGGTCGAGTAGCGATTGTGGCGCTCGAACCACTCGTGCAGGCCCTTGCTGAAGTTGAAGTGAAGGAAGTGCTCGCGCAGGTACCCGTGCTCGCCGTCGATGATCGGGACCGGGTTTGCCAGGCGTTCAAACCGGATCTTCGGCGGCCTGAAAAACCGCATAATGAAGCCCGGCGGCATGGCGTGCCTGATCCACTTGCCCATGAAGAAATTACGCCGCCCGCAATAGAACGCCACACGCTGCTCGCTGGGGTCCGCCGCGATCACCTCGATCTCACGCCGAAGCTCCGGCGTCATGTGCTCGTCAGCATCCAGATAAAACACCCACGGGTGCTTCCAGTCGATGTTCTCCATCGCCCAGTTCTGGTGCGGCCCACGCCCGTCAAACTTCCGCTGGAAGAACCTCGCCCCGCGCTCGCGGCAGATCCGCTCCGTGCCGTCGGTCGACAACGAATCGAGCACCACCACGTCGTCGCACCACGACACGCTGTCGAGGCACGCCGGCAGGTTCTGCTCTTCGTTCAGCGTCTGGATGAAGATCGAGACCGGCATCGGGCTCCAAGCGTACGGCGTCCGCCCGCCGCGGGTTTCCACACCCCTCCATCGGCCGATTCGGTGCGGCGGCTTTGGGGACGGGAGTTCGGGCCTGCCCCGAATCGTCGCGGTCGATCGGTTCCCGCCGCCAGCCGTTCGGCGGATCCGAATTCATCCCGTGACGAAGCCCAAGCAGACGCACGCTCGTTCGTTACTCTCAAAGCCGCGACGCCGCGGCAACGGTGGGGCAAGCCCACAAGGCAGGCCAAATGGAAGCGCTTCCGCTCCAACAATGGCCCACCCTGAGCCAGCCACTCCCGGAGCCGACCCGGGCCGGAGCGACGCGGGATGCTAAACCCCCACCGCTTGCCTCGCGCCCTTCTTGCTCTCGGAGAGCAGGCGACGCAGCACGGTGTGCAGCACGCCGCCGTTCTTGTAGTACTCGGCCTCGACGGGCGTGTCGATGCGGCAGCGCACCGTGAACTCGCTCTTTTTCCCTGCATTGGGGCCGTCGGCATTGGTCGCGGTGACCTTGATCTCGCAGCGCGGCTCGATCAGGCCCTCGGCGCTGAAGGGGATGTCGAGGTCGAACGACTCCTCGCCCGTCAGGCCAAGGCTCGCGGCGGACTGGCCCTCCATGAAGCACAGCGGAAGCACGCCCATGCCCACGAGGTTCGAGCGGTGGATGCGCTCGAACGACTCGGAGATGACGGCCTTGATGCCAAGGAGCAGCGTGCCCTTGGCGGCCCAGTCACGCGACGAGCCCATGCCGTAGTCCTTGCCAGCCAGCACGACCAGCGGCGTGCCTTCCTTCTGATAGTTCATCGCGGCGTTGTAGATGAAGTCGATCTTGCCACTTCCGGACATGGACAGGTCCTTGGTGTAGCCGCCTTCCTTGATCTTGCCGGTGGCGGGGTCGGTGGCGAGCTTGTTCTTGATGCGGGTGTTGGCGTATGTGCCGCGGGTCATGATGCGGTCATTGCCGCGCCGCGTGCCGTAGGCGTTGAAGTCCGCCTTGCGCACGCCAAGCGACTTGAGGTAGTCGCCGGCGGGCGAGTTCTCGGCGATGTCGCCGGCGGGTGAGATGTGGTCGGTCGTGACCGAATCGCCGACATACGCCAGCACGCGGGCGCCCTTGATCGCCTTGGGCGTGCCGGGCTTCTCGCTCATGTTCTCGAAGAACGGCGGGCGCTGCACGTAGGTCGACTTCTCGTTCCACGCGTAGAGCTCGGACTTGCTGACGGGCACCTTGTTCCACTGCTCGTTGCCGCTCGAGACGTTGGCGTATTCCTTGCGGAACTGCTCGGGCGAGAGGCACATGGCCTTGCAGTCCTGAACTTCCTTCCAGGTGGGCCAGATGTCCTTGAGGAAGACGGGCTTGCCTTCCTTGCTGGTTCCCAGCGGCTCGGTGGCCAGGTCGATCGCGACCGAGCCCGCGATCGCGTACGCGACGCAGAGCGGCGGGCTGGCGAGATAGTTGGCCTTGACCGACGGATGCACACGCCCTTCAAAGTTGCGATTGCCAGAGAGCACAGACGCGGCGACCAGATCGCCCTCCTTGATCGCGGCCTCGACTTCGTCGGGAATCGGGCCGGAGTTTCCGATGCACGTCGTGCAGCCGTAGCCCACGGTGTTGAAACCGAGGGCGTCGAGATCGGCGCTGAGGCCGGCCTTGGTGAGATACGCCGTCACGACCTTGGAGCCCGGCGCGAGGCTGGTCTTCACCCAGGGCTTGCGCGTCAGGCCCAGGGCCCGCGCCTTGCGAGCGACCAGGCCCGCGGCGATGAGCACGTCGGGGTTGCTGGTGTTGGTGCAGCTCGTGATCGCGGCAATGACCACCGCGCCGTGCGTGAGCTTGTGCGACGACGAGTCGGCCGGATTCTTGTAGGTGCCCGCGGCGCCGAAGATCTTGTCGGCGCTCAGCCCAAAGCTCGTGTTGCCCAGCGGGGCGGCCATGGCTTTGAAGAACTCGGCCTTGATGTTCTTGAGCTCGACGCGGTCCTGCGGGCGCTTGGGACCGGCCAGCGACGGCTGGATCGTGGAGAGATCGAGCTCCATGACGTCGGTGAACTCCGGCTCGGGCGAGCCGGGCGTCCAGAACATGCCGTTGGCCTTGCAATAGGCCTCGACGAGCGCGACCGTCTTCTCATCGCGCCCGGTGAAGCGGAGGAAGTCGAGCGTGGCCTGGTCGACGGGGAAGAAGCCCATGGTCGCGCCGTATTCGGGCGCCATGTTGGCGATGGTGGCGCGATCGGGGACGGACATGCTGGCCAGGCCCTCGCCGAAGAACTCGACGAACTTGTCGACGACGCCCTTCTTGCGGAGCATCTGCGTCACCGTGAGCACCAGGTCCGTGGCGGTGGTGCCCTCGGGGAGCTTGCCCTTCATGCGGAAGCCGATGACCTCGGGCGTGAGCATGTAGATCGGCTGGCCGAGCATGACGGCCTCGGCCTCGATGCCGCCCACGCCCCAGCCCACGACGCCCAGGCCGTTGATCATGGTCGTATGGCTGTCGGTGCCGACGCACGAATCGGGATAGGCCACGGTGTCGGCGCCGGCCTGCTTTGTGAGCACGCCCGACGCGAGGTACTCGAGGTTCACCTGGTGGATGATGCCGGTGGCGGGCGGCACGCACGAGAAGTTGTTGAGCGACTGCTGGCCCCACTTCAGGAACTCGTAGCGCTCGGTGTTGCGCTCGAACTCCTTGGTGGCGTTGATGGTGAGCGCTTGGCCGGAGCCGAACGCGTCAACCTGCACGCTGTGGTCGATCACGAGGTCACACTTGACGAGCGGGTTGATGACGTTGGGATCGCCGCCGAGCTTCTTCATCGCCTCGCGCATTGCGGCCAGGTCAACGACGCACGGCACGCCCGTGAAGTCCTGAAGGACGACGCGCCCGGGCATGAAGGGGATTTCTTCCTTGGCGGGGCTCTTGGCGTTCCAATTGGCCAGGCCGCTGACGTCGTCGGCCGTGACGACGAAGCCGTCGAGATTGCGGAGCATGGACTCCAGGAGCACCTTGATCGAATAGGGGAGCTTGCTCACGTGCCCGACCTTGGCCAGGGAGGCAAGGTCGAAGTAGGTGTAGGTGCCGAACTTGGTGGTGAGCGACTTGCGGGCGCCGAAGGGGTCGGGTCGGGAGTTCTGGGTGGATTCGCGGGTCATGGAATGCTCCGGTGGGGATGCGGGGTCCGGGGGTGAACGCCTCTCTGGGCGGAATCAGGCGAACGGGTCACCACAATGATCGTCCCTCCGCGGCATGAATCGAATCGATTGTGATGTAAAAATGCATAAATAGAGGTGATGGATCGGCACGTGGGAGTTGACTGCCGGTGGCCAGCCGATCGGTGCGCGGCGAATTGTCTCGGGATTCTCAGCGTATGTATGTGTCCGACGAGGTGGCAACTGGAATCGTGACCTCGCCCACCCACGCTCGGGTGGCGTTGAGTTGGTACGGGCCGGCGTCGGGATCTGAGGTGAACGTGATGGTAACGCCAGGCGGCACCATGCCGCGGATAAACCACAAGGATTCAACTGCTTTGGGGTCCCGGGGCGCCCGCCAATGAATCTCGCCGCCGCCGAGTCCGGTCCACTCAACGCTTCCCTCGGCAAGGACGTCACCGCGCCAGCGGGCGACGACCTTGGCGCCGATGGCGACATCTTCGTAGCCGCTGCCCCGGAGGACGTCGACCCGAACCCGCCAGATCGGCCCGTCGAAATAGATGTTGAGCTGCGCCAGGAGCAGGTCAAGCTTGGGATCGGCGAAGCGCGGCACGGCATCGGCAGCTGACGGCACCGTCGCGTATGTGACGCGAAACGGGATCTTGTGAACTGAAACGTCGGGTTCGATCGGTGGTTTCAGTCGCGTGATTGAAAGCGTCAGCATTCCATCAATGGTGATGTCGCCGCTCAGCCGGACGTCCAGAATCGCCTCGCCTTCCTTGTACAGCCCGTCGCCCCGGGACGTTTCGCCGCGTTCATTCCGTGCGGTCCATTCAACCGTGGCTGAAATGTCACTCGAAATCGGCCACCAGTGCGCGATGTCAAAGGCGATCTTGTATGGCCGCGGCGAATCGTCGGGCCAGCGATCGCGGTGCCGCACCGAGATGAGCGGGGGAATGGTGGTCGCAAGGTCGAACGCTTCCACGAGTCCACCCTTGCGCGCGGTATCAAGCGGACCATCGAGAAGCTCCATCTTAAATGAGTTCAGGATGCGATCGCTTCCCCAGACGTCGAGGATTGCATCGCCGTACGACAGCCTCCAGCCAAGTTCGGTGGGGCGCGCGAAGATGTTGCCGCGCGAGGCGCGGCGTATGAAGGCGGCCACGTCGTCGTCGGTGAGCGTCTGTTGAATCGAAGCGATGGGCCACGGCGATTTGCCCAAACGCCGCTGCAACTCATCGCCGATCTCGCCGCGGTATCCGGTGACCGGCAGAAGCTCAAACACGGCACGATTTGGAAGCAGCCACAGCCAGCCGCGCTCGTCGATCTCAGGGAGCTTCCAGCCGATCCACGCCGTGATGGCGACGGGTATCGCGGCAAGCACCGGCCATCGCTTGATTCGTCGGCGTCGGAGTTGCCGGGGCGCGTGTACTTTCTTGCCGCACTCCGGGCACGTCACGGGCAGCGCGGGCGGCGAATCGAGGCGGCCGAGTTCGTACCAGCACTTGGGGCAGCGGGCCTTGCCACGCGGCTTGTCCCCGAAGAACGCGAGCCACGCCAGCGCCATCGCCGCCAGCGCCAAGTCGATCACCATCGACCACGAGACGACGTCGATGAGTTGGACGGACGTGCCCACGAGCTAAGTGTACCGGAATGCGACGCGCGGGCCGCAGCGGCTGTTACACGCCGGTTTCGTCGCGATCCGCGCGATCCCCGCACACACATGCCAGCCGCCGCCGGTATCCTGTACGGGAACGCGGAGGCGACCCGTGAGCAACGCGGCCTATCTCTCCATCATCGAATGGCCCGACCAACTCACCGAGCACGATCGGGTCGTGGCGCTCGCGAGCGC
>JABWBC010000089.1 GCA_013360695.1 Phycisphaerales bacterium | reverse complement strand
GTCGGGCTGCGACGCGTGCGGCGTGGTCGAAGCGGTCGGCGTGGGCGTGGACCCCGCGTGGATCGGCACGCGCGTGATCGTGAACGCCGCGCTGCGCGCGCCGGAGCGGCAGCACCCGAGCGATCCGCCCAGTTCGACGCTCTCGCCCAATTACGAGCTGATCGGCGAGCATCATTTCGGCATGCACGCGGAGAAGTTCGTTGCGCCCGCGGCGAATCTCGCGACGGTTGAATCGACGCAGGACCCCGTGCCCGGCGCGGCGTTCGGATTGTGCGCCCTCACCGCCTACTCGATGATCGTCACCAAGGGCCAGCTTCGCCCCGGGCAATCCGTGCTGATCACGGGCATCGGCGGCGGCGTGGCGACGGCGGCGCTGGCCATCGCCAAGCACTACGCGTGCCGGGTCGCGGTCACAAGCCGCCACCAATGGAAGCTCGACCGAGCAAAGCAACTCGGGGCCGACTGCCTCATCCAGGACACCGGGGCCGATTGGTCGTCGCAGGTGCGTGCTTGGACGAACAAGCGCGGCGTGGACATGGCGATCGATTCCTCGGGCAAGGCGACGCACCTTTCGTGCGTCAAGTCGCTCGCACGCGGCGGCGCCTATGTCACGCCGGGCTGCACCAGCGGCCCGGATGCGACGACCGATCTCGCCCGCGTTTTCTGGAACCAGCTGCGTGTGATGGGCTCCACGATGGGTTCGAACGACGAGTTCCGCGAGGTCGCGGCACTGTTCCGCGCCGGCAAGCTCGCGCCGGTGGTCGATCAGGTCTTTGCGCCCGAGCAATGCCGCGATGCATACGCGAGGCTCGAAGCAGCGGAGCAATTCGGCAAGGTCGTGATCCGCTGGAGTTGAGCGCGACAGGCGACCTCAAGATGCCCGGCGCATCGCCGCCCGTCGCAGAACGATCCACGAGCTCCGCGGCGAGAATCCGGGCGCGTCGCGGTACTCCGGGCCGCGTTCGGTCGAACGCACGTTCGTGAGATGCACGAACGTGCCGAAGCGGGCGTACTGCTTGCTGATCCAGTAGGCCGCATCGCCGCAGGCCATCGCGTTGTAGCGGCGGAAGAGCATCGCGACCAGCGGCGGCGAGAGTTCCTCGAACTCGTCCACGACGGCGACGGTCGCGCGAGCGCCGAAGCCGCCCGAGCGGGCCTTGAAGTACACGACATCACCCGGCGCAACGCGTCCGAACGGCGTGCTTCGATTCCGCGTGAGCCGAACCTCCACGCGTTTGCGCCCCGCGAGGATCAGCGCGAGATACTCGGGGTGAATGATGGCGACGTGACGCACCAACGGAGTATCGGCGCGTCGAACGCGACATTTCGCACGGGAGATGCGACACGAATGAAATTCCACCGGAGTCGGGGATGGCTGCGGGGTGGGTTGTCGGCGTCACTGGCCGCGTGAGCGATCCGCCACGAAGCGATCGCGGTCTCCGGGCGAAACGACCTTGGCCCGAGGGTCGCCGAGGCGCGTAAGCACCTGCGTGGAACTCTGGCCGTCGAGCATCGGGACGCGGAGAAGCCGCCCACCGTAGCTCTGGACGAACTTCGCGCCGGGGATCTGATCGGGCGCGTATTCGCCGCCCTTCACGAGCACGTCGGGCTTGACCTGCGTGATACTCTCGCTCGGCGTGTCCTCTTCGAACACGATCACGGCGTCGACGCTCGCGAGCCCCGACAGCACCGTCACGCGGTCCGCGGCGCAATTCACGGGGCGATTCTCGCCTTTGAACTGCCTGATCTTCTCGTCGGTGTTGGTCGCGACGATCAAATAATCGCCCTCTTTCTTGGCTTGGTCGAGCAGCCAGACATGCCCCGCGTGAAGCACGTCAAAGCAGCCGTTGGTGAAAACGACCTTTCCGCCGCGTCGTTTGACCTCCGCGACCTCGACCAGAAGCTCGCGCATCGTGCGGAGCTTTCCGCCGCCGGCCCGTGCGATCGAGAGCAGAGACAGATGCACCTTTTCCAACGGGATGGGCTGCACACCGAAGACCTCGACCTCGAGCCCCGCGGCCGCGTTGGCGAACCGCACCGCGTCGGCCCAGTCGATCGCGTTGGCGCGGGCCGCCGCCAGCCCGGCGAGGAACATGTCGCCCGCGCCCGTCACGTCGTAGACCTGCCTTGCGATGGTGGGAACGCTGAGCGGCTCGCCCCCCCGCTCTTGCAGCATCGCGCCGTCACGATCGAGCGTCAGCACGACCGCGTCGAGCTCGCACTCCTGGAGCAGTTTTTCCGCCAGTTCACGATTGTGCTCGTTGCTTGCTTCGCCGTGCGTGCGCAGGCCGGTCGCCGTCTCGGCCTCGGTTCGGTTGGGCGTGATCGCCGCGGCGCCGCGATACTTGGAGAAGTCACCGAGCCGCGCGGGATCGACGAACACCGGCTTGCCCGCGCGCCGGGCGGCACGGATCACGCCCTGGCAGAGCTCGGGAGTGCACACGCCCTTGCCATAATCCTCGATGCACACCACGTCGACGCTCGGGAGCGTCCTCTCGAATTGCGCGAGAAGTTCAGCGACGACTTCGAGCGAGAGCGGCTCGCGTGATTCGTAATCGACGCGGAACATCTTCTGTGGGTGGCGGGCCTGCGCCTTGCCGATCAGGTTCTGCTTCACGGTGGTCGGGCGAGAGGCGTCAACCACCAGCCCGGCCACATCGACGCCCTCTGATGACAGCGAATCGCGGAGCGATCGGGCCGCGTCGTCATTGCCCGTCACGCCCATTGCGAGAACCTTGCCCTTGAGCGCGACGAGATCGAGGCAGACGTTTGCCGAGCCGCCCGGACGATCCTCGCGCGACGACACATGCAGGATCGGCACGGGCGCGTCGGCGCTCAATCGCTCGGCGTCGCCGTACACGAGCTGATCGAGCATGAAATCACCGACGACCAACGCCGTGAAAGGCTTCCAGCGGGCGACATGCTCAAGCAGCGAGTCCATGCGGCGGGGATTCTCCGGATCGGCGTGATCGCCGGCTCATTTTAGCGTGCGGAGCGCGTCGACGCGCGAGCGCCGCAACACCCTCAGGCTTCGTTCGATTCGCCGGCGATTTCGGGCGTCAGCGGGCGGGCGGCCTGCGCGATCGCCGCCGCCAGTTCTCCCCCACCACGCACAAACTGCATCCCAAGCCGGGGCACCGCGAGCGCGCAAGGCCAAGTCTCCGCCGGCACCTTCGAGAGCTTGCTCCAGTCCTTCTCCGTCACGACGATCACGTCGGACTTCTCCGCGGCCTTGGCGATGCGGGCCACGCTCGCCACGTTGAAAGGGTCGTGATCGCGGAGCACGATGCTCGCGGCCAGGTCCGTCCCGACAGCCTCGCGAGTCTGTGCAATGAAAGCCTCGGGGTTTCCGATCGCGCACGCGGCCACCACCCGCTTGGAGCGCAGCCAGTCCACCGCCCGCACCTGCACGTCGTGCCCGTGATGCACGCGAAGGTCCAGCCACTCGTGGCGGGCGCTCGCGAGCAGCGCGTTCGGCGCGACTTCCCGCACACGGCGAAGCATGTCGTCGACCATGCGGGCCGCCACTCGCTCCGCGTGGGTCACGACCACGGCCCGGGCCCGCGCCAGCGACGACACGGGCTCGCGCAGCCATCCCGCGGGCAGCAGGCGGTCGAGGAACACCGATCGAGTGGCGTCGAGCAGCACGATGTCGAGCTGGCGCGCCAGGCGGCGGTGCTGAAAGCCGTCGTCGAGCACAATGGTGTCGACGCTCTCACCTTCGCTGGTCGCAAAGAGTTCGATCAATCCCTCGACGCGATCGGGACGCGCGACAATCGGAACGCCCGCGCGAACCCGTCGATAGAGCGCCGCTTCGTCCGAGCCATCCGGTCCCGCGCGGTAGCCGCGCATTGCCACGCAGGGCTTTCTTCCGGCGTCGCGCAGCACGCCGAGCGTGTGGACGACCATCGGCGTCTTGCCCGTGCCGCCGACCGAGAGATTGCCCACGCTGATGACGGGGCGGTCGAGGTGGACCACGCCGCGTCCGGCGTCAAAGGATGCGCTGCGAGACGCAACGGCCTTTCCATAAATCGCCGCGGCCAAGGCCCCGAGCGGCGCGAGCACGCCGCGACCCAGCACGCCCGGCGGCGGGATGCCCTGCGAAAGCGCGCTCGATGCTGCCGCCGATTCAGTTCCGATCGCTCGCGCCCTCAGCGCCGGCGGGCGGCGAATCGATCGCCGCCCCCGCGCGGACCACACGCCGCGACAGGTTCTCATAGAACCCGCGCCGGATCTCGCGCTGCTCGGCCCGGTGCAGCCGGAGCGTATTGAGAATATCCATGCACGCGAGCATCAGCACGATCGTCACCAGCCCCAACACCGCCATCCACGACAACGCGAACGCACGCGGGGCGGCCGGGGATGCGATGCAAAAGGCGTACACCGCCACGGGGATCGTCGCGAGCATGATCCAGCCATTGACGCGCCGGATTCGCCGGCGGCTCTCGGGCATCTCGACGCGCGAGAGCAGCGCGACGTGCGCCGCCACGAGCACGAGCGTCACCACGCCCAGCGGCACGCCGATCCACGCATTCAGGATGGGCCCCGAGGCGAGCGTCATCATGCCGCCGACTCCGCGGCGGAGAGACGCGCGAGGCGTTTCTTCAGCGGCGCGACCGGCAACCCCATGATGGTGTCGGCCCGCCCGACATACTCGATCGGCCAGCCGCCCGCGATCCGCTCGCTGAGGTTGTACGCGCCCGCCTTGCCCGCCCACTGGCCGCTGGCGATGTACTCTCGCACCATGTCATCGGAAAGATCACCAACACTCACGCTCGCGCGATCAACGAACAGATCGCGCCTGCCCGTGCGCGGCTCGAGCACTGCGACACCCGTTACAACCTCGTGCCGCCCACGCGACAGCCGGCGCACGATCCGCTCGGCCTCCGCGGCGTCGGCGGGTGTGCCGATCAGCTCGCCGTCTTTCACGCACGCGGTGTCCGCGCCGATCACGACGTCGGCGTCCCGCTTGATCGATTCCATTCCCGCGCGGGCTTTGAGGTACGCCAGCGCCGCCACCCACTGCGCGGGCGAGACACGCCCCGGCTCAAGCTCGGAATCTTCGATTCCCGGATGACCGAAGCGGTGCGGCAGCCCGGCCTCGTTCAACAGCGCGCGCCGGCGCGGCGACCGGCTGGCCAAAAAGACCTCGCCCACGCCTTCGAATCCGGCCCCATTCCCGGTCTTGGTTTCGTTCTCACGCACGCCCACAGTCTACCTCTTTTTGCCAGGAACCCAACCCCAGATACCGCCGAGGCTTACAACTTTGCTCTCCCACCCCTCCCGAAGCGCAAAGACCGCCCTCCATGCCCTCAGGCGAACCCTCCGGCACGCCTCCTACGGTCCCCCCATGCGTTCCCACCTGCTCCAGACGGACATTTGCTGGCACGATCGGCAGAGAAACTTCGACCGGGTCCGGGCCTTGCTCGCCCCCGTGAACGTGGCGGCCGGTGACCTCATCCTGCTCCCCGAGATGTTCGACAAGGGCTTCTCGATGGACACCCAGGAGACCGCCGACAAGGACGGCCAGACCCTGTCGTTCCTGACGTCGCTGGCGAGGGATTTCAAGTCTTACGTACTCGGGCCACGCGTCGTTCGCGCCAGCCATTCCGCCAAGGCGTCCAACACGATCTCGATCATCTCGCCCGAGGGCACGCTGATCGACGAGTACCAGAAAATCCACCCGTTCACCGCCGGACACGAGCACGAGGCCTTTGAGGGCGGCTCTCGCGTCGTGACCTTCAACACCACGGACCCGCCGCTCACGATCTGCCCGGTGATCTGCTACGACCTCCGCTTCCCGGAACTGTTCAGGATCGGGCTCTCACGCGGCGCGCAGGTCTTCACGGTCCACGCCAATTGGCTCTCGACCCGCCACGCCCATTGGCGGATCCTGTCGCTCGCCCGCGCGATCGAGAACCAGGCGTATGTCCTGGCAATCAACCGCGTGGGCAGCGACCCCAACGCGACCTACCTCGGCGGCACGATCGCCATCGGTCCGCGCGGCGACGTAATCGGCGAGCTGGGCGACCAGGAAGGCGTTTTGTCGGTCGACATCGACGCGGACGAGGTCCGGCGCTGGCGTGAGAAGTTCCCCGCCGTCCGCGATCGTCGCCTGCTGCTTGGTTGATCGGCGCTCCGGCCTGACGGGCGATTATCCCTGCCCCGCAACCTGATCGACCTCATCGAGCGTCGTAACGCCGTCGGCCACGAGCCTCCAGCCGAACTGCGCCAGCGTCGTGAACAGGCCGCCCTCGATCACCTTTTTCATCGCGGCGATTGTCGGCTCGGTGAGGATCACGTCGCGCAGCTCGTCGGTGAAATCAAGCAGTTCAAAGATGGCCCGGCGCCCACGGAATCCGGTCTTGAGGCATCGCGTACAGCCCGTGGCGGTGTAGATGGACGTCTTGCCCTGCAGGTGCTTGCCAAGCCGCGTCGCCTGCCCGGGCGCGACGCGGATCGGCTGCTTGCAGTGATCGCACAGGTGACGCACCAGTCGCTGCGCGAGCACGAGGTCGAGCGAGTTCGCCACCAGGTACGGCTCGACCTTCAGGTCAAGCAGGCGGAACACCGCCGCGATCGTGTCCTTCGCGTGGACCGTCGAGAAGACCAGGTGCCCGGTCATCGCGGCCTGCATCGCGGTCCGGGCCGTCTCCTCGTCGCGGATTTCTCCCACGAGGATGACGTCGGGGTCCTGACGCAGCACGCTGCGCAACAGGCCGCCGAACGAGTTGCCCTTGTGGTCATCGACCGGAATCTGCGTGACGCCCTCGAGTTGATATTCGACGGGGTCCTCAATCGTGACGACGTTTCGTCCGAGGCGGTCGATCTCACGAACGGCGTTGTACAGCGTCGTCGTTTTGCCGCTTCCCGTCGGGCCGCACACCAGCAGCAGGCCGTGGTCCTGCGAGCACACCCGCTTGATGCGGTCCATCATGTAGCCAACGAGACCGAGATCATTCAGGCTCTGCGGCACGGCCCTGGTATCGAGGATTCGCACCACCAGCTTCTGACCGTAAACGCTGGGTGTGAAGCTGATGCGGAAGTCCACGCGCCGCCCGCCCAGGACGGCCGAAAAGTGCCCCTCCTGCACCGAATCACGCGCCTGGATCTTGATGTGGCACGCGGTCTTGATGAGGCCATAGATCAGCTCGCCCACGCGCACGGGCAAATCAATGATGGCCACCATCTGTCCGTCGACGCGGAGGCGGACATGATGCCGCTCGCCCTTGGGCTCGATGTGGATGTCGGTCGCGCGGGCCTTGGAAGCAAGCTGCAGCAGCAGCCGCACCGCGTTGGGCCCGTCGCTGTTGCCCGCCAGGGCCTGCGAGGGCTGCCCGCCCGCGTCGATGATCTGGATCGACTCCGCGGCCAGCTTCGGCGGCAGCGCGTCGATCATCCCCAGGATTTCCGCGACCCACGCGGCGCTCGCGGACGGCGACGCGTCCTCGTGGTCCGGCGCGGCGTCGTCCGACACCGACTCGGAGAACGACGACCTGGTTGTTCCCGACGGCTCGAGCAAAAACTCGTGCCCGCCCACGCGCAGCACATCGCCGGGGGAGAGCGGCGCGCTGGTGATCTTGATCTCGTTCACCTTCGTGCCGTTGCGCGAGCCCAGATCGCGGACAACGTAGTACCCGCCCGCGGGGTCGTGTTCGATGACGCAATGAAATCGGCTGGCCCGTTCGTCGCGGATGCAGATCGTGTTGTCGGGGTGGCGTCCGATCGTGATCGACTCGGAGCCGAGCGTGACCTGCTCGGCCTCCCCGCGGATCGGCTTGAGTTGTAGGCTTGACATAGGGGCGGCGTTACCTCCCGCCGGCACACCCAACCAGCGTCAGAGAAGTCTATCCGAAATGCCCCCGGTCGGCCCTACACTCTGGACCCATGATCGACATCAAACTCCTGCGCGAGAACCCCGCCCGCTTTGCCCTAGGCGCCAAGGCCAAGAACATCCCGATCGACATCGAGCGCATCCTGAAGCTCGACACCGAACGCCGCCAGCTTCAGGGCGAGGGCGACAAGCTCCGCGCCGAGCAGGGGAAGTTCGCCAAGGAATCGGGCCCGCAGATCGGCAAGCTCAAGGGCCAGCTCAAGGGGCTCAAGGGCGCCGAGGCCGAGGCGGTGCAGAAGCAGCTCGACGAGCTTTCCGCCAAGCCGCTGGCGCTCAAGAGCGCCGAGGCCGAGATCAGCAAGCGCCTGGCGGTGATCGACCCGGAACTCAACCAGCTCCTGCTCCAGGTGCCGCTCCCGCCCGACTCGGACGTTCCTGTCGGCGCCTCGGCGGAAGATAACATCGAGATCTCGCGTTGGAACCCGGACGGCTTCGACCCCTCCAAGTCCTTCGAATCGCAGAGGGGCTTCAAACCCAAGACCCACCTCGAGATCGTCCGCGATCTCAAGCTCGCCGACTTCGAGCGCGGCGTGAAGCTCGCGGGCTCGCGCTCGTACATTCTGACGGGCGACGGCATGGCGCTCCACCTGGCCGTGCTGCGCTACGCCGTCGACTTCATGGTCTACAAGCAAGGCTTCTCCCCCACGAGCGTTCCGGTGCTCGTCAAGGAAGAGGCAATGGTGGGCACGGGCTTCTTCCCCGCGGGGCGCGAGCAGGCGTATCTCATCGACGAGACGCACCGCGCCGGCGACCCTGAGGGCTACGACCTCTATCTCACCGGCACAGGCGAGGTCGGGCTCATGGGCGTTCACATGGGCGAGATTCTCGATGAATCCGTGCTCCCGCTCCGCTATGTCACGGTCTCGACGTGCTTCCGTCGCGAGGCGGGCGCCGCGGGCAAGGACACCGCGGGCCTGTACCGCATCCACCAGTTCGACAAGGTCGAGCAGGTGGTGATCTGCAAGGCCGACGAGGCCGAGAGCCGCGCCTGGCACAAAAAGATGATGGGCTACGTGCAAGAGCTGCTGCGCTCGCTCTCGATCCCGCACCGCCTCCTGCAGTGCTGCACCGGCGACCTTGGGCCCAAGAACGCCGACATGGTCGACATCGAATCGTGGATGCCCGGACGTGGCGAAGTCGGGAAGGACGGCGTGCCGAGCGGCGCATACGGCGAAACGCACTCCGCCAGCCGACTGTACGACTACCAGTGCCGCCGCCTCAACATGCGCTATCGCGCTGGCGGCGCCGTGGGCAAGGGCGATACGGTCTTCTGCCACTCGCTGAACAACACGGTTCTCGCGTCGCCACGCTTCCTGATTCCGCTCTTGGAGAATCACCAGAACGCCGACGGCAGCGTGACGATCCCAGAGCCGCTCCGCCCGTACATGGGCGGGAAGTCCAAGATCGGGTAAGTCACTTCGATACTTTGCGATCCTCTGCCGCGCTCGCCGTGATTGGCGGGCGCGTTTTCGCGCGCACCTTCGCATCGCATCGAGTCAAAAAAAACAACACCGGGCGGATTGCTCCGCCCGGCGTCAGAAGTCACGCTACGAGTCCCACACCACAGGGCCCCGTCTCGTTTCTCTCAACCAAGAGTTTAGCGACGGCGACGACCGGCGACAAGGCCGGCCAGGCCGAGCAGGGCCGCCGCGCCCGGGGCGGGAACGGCGTTGACGACGATACCAGCCAGGGTGTGGCCGATGCAGTCGCCGTACGAAATGGTGCCGGCGGTCATCTGCAGGTCGCCCGCGGTCATCCACGAGGAGACATCGCCCTCGGCGATGTCGAAGAAGTTGTTGCCGACCGACGAAGGGCCGACCATGCCGATCCACGCGTCGCCGGAGCTGCCCGTACCGGGCAGGATGCCGCCGACGTCGTTGCCGTTGATGAAGAAGCCGTCGCCGGCGAACTGGCCGTCGAGGGCGTTGGTGAAGAACTTGGCGGTGCCGCCGAGGTAGGGATTGGCGAAGGGCAGAGTGGCGATGCCGCCGACCGACGACTGCGTATTCACGTTGCCGGCGAAGAGGCTGACTTCGCGGTTCTCGGCCGAGCCGTCGTCATAGACGGCGGCGAGGGTGACGCCTTCGCCGAGCGAGCCGAAGGCGTTGTCGATCGCGCCGCCGACGGTGTA
The DNA here is from genome assembly GCA_013360695.1 of Phycisphaerales bacterium. Taxonomy (GTDB): domain Bacteria; phylum Planctomycetota; class Phycisphaerae; order Phycisphaerales; family UBA1924; genus JABWBC01. Next base: position 4,121 of record JABWBC010000089.1, on the reverse strand, counting down.
GACGCCGCCGCCGCCGAAGCTGTTGACCAGGTCGGTCACGTCAGCGTAATAGCTGGTGAGGTACGGACGCCCCCAGCAGAGGTCCGGGCTGCTGATGCCGGCCAGAATGCCGCGGAGGGGCGTGCCATTGAGCGTGATCGAATTCTCAGGGGCCGAATCGCCGAGGTTGCTCAGCCAGTTCCAGCTGATAATGGCCCGCTTGGCCGAACCCGAGAAGCCCGGGAGGGTGAGGCCGAAGTTATCGACCTGGCCGGTCGGGCTGCTGCGGCTGGACTGGCCGCCGACGACGAAATTGGCGCCGCTGAACGCATCGTTGTAGATGCGTGTGAACGTCTGGGCGTTCGACGCAGCGGCAAGACCGGCCAACGCGACAACAAATGCAATCCTCTTCATCTGAACTCTCCTAAAAATCTCTCAATGCAAAGAACACACCCACTCACCGCCCCAACGCCAAATCCCGGCGCCAAGGCGGAACGCTCCGCGCGTCAATGGGCGGCAAACACCGCACACCAACGGGCCATCCTGCCAAATTTCGTGGGGACTCGTCTCTCCCCCACACCAACGCGGCTCTCACACCGTGTTGGCGATCCCCTCAGCGGAATGAGGGAATCCACTCCCATCATTTGAAGGCTTTGCCCGCCCAAAGTCAAGGTGATTTTCACCATTTTGACCCGCGATCACTCGAAACCTGAGCTTCCTAAACAGCCACAATGGTCCCAAGATCACATGCTGTTCGGTAGCGCTTTGCCGAGTTCAACGGTCGAACCCGGCAAAACCCCCGGCGAGGTCACCTCACCCCGACTCCGAAGGTCCACAATCAGGCCCGCCATGTCGCCCCGCACGGGCGCGGTCATCACCATCCGCTGCTCCGAAATCGGGTGCGTAAACCCCAGGATGCACGCGTGCAGCGCCTGGCGCGCGATCAGCGTTGTTCCCGACCCATCGACGTACGCCCGCCCGCCGTACATGTCGTCGCCCACGATCGGAAAACCCAGGTACGACAGGTGAACGCGGATCTGGTGCGTGCGCCCTGTCTTCAATTCGAGCTCGACCAGCGTGTAATCGAGATCGCGTTTGGGGTCCAGCCCCGGCCCGGGCGGCAGTCGGTACCACTCGCGCACGCGATAGATCGTTACCGCGTGCTTCCCAAGCTCGTCGTGGCGAACCACATACTTCTCGCGGTATCCCTTCTCCTTCGATGGATGCGAGCCGATCGGCAGCTCGATGACGTCGGCCTCGGGCTCGATCCGCCCGTGCACCACCGCGAGATACCGCTTGTCGACGCTGCGATGCTCGAACTGGTGCCCGAGCTTCCAGTGCGCCTCGTCCTGCTTGGCGAAAACGATGCACCCGCTGGTGTGCCGATCGAGGCGGTGGACGACGCCCGGTCGCGCGAAATCCCTGCCGACGCCCGACAGCCCGCCGCCCGACTGTGATCGATAGCGAAAGTGGTACGCCAGCGCGCTCAGCATCGTTCCCTTCAGGTGGCTTCGCGCCGGGTGCACGATGATGTCGGGCTGCTTGTTGAGCACGATCAGGTGCTCGTCCTCGAACAGCACGTTGAGCGGGATGTCCTCGGGCTGGATCGTCGACGACGGCGGCGGCGGCACCACCACCTCGATCACATCCCCCCGCTTCACGAGCGTCGACGCCTTGGGCACGCGCCCGTTCACCAGCACGCCGCCCTCGCGCACCACCTTCTGAAGCTGCGTCCGGCTCATGAAGCCGATGCGATCCGTCAGGTAGCGATCAAGCCGCTTGTTCAGATCGCTCTTGATGTTGAACGTGATCCGGCGAAGCTCCGCGTCGTCCGAATCATCGCCCGCGGCGTCCATCGCGGCACGCAACGCGCCCGCGTCGACCTTTCCTCCCGCATTGATCAGCGACATCGCCGCGTCGGAGAGCACGACTTCGTCGTCGGCGTTCCCCGCGTTCGATCGATTCTCGGGGACGTCAGAGCTCATTTCGGCGCGGGCTCGGGCGGCTTGGGGTCCGCCGGCGGAGTCACGGGCGGCGTCGCGGGAGTTTCCGCGGGCTTGGGCTCTTCCTTCGGCGCATCCTCGGTCTTCGGCGCGGCATCCGCGGGCGCCGGCGGCGCGGCCGGCTCATCCGCCTTGACCCCATCACTCGGAGCCGCCGGGGTCTCGACCTTCGGAAATTCGGGCTTCGCCGGCTCAGGCGGCTTGGGAAGCTCCGACGACTTGTACAACCTCGGCAGGTCCTTAAGGTTTCCCAGGCTCGCGATCCGCGCCTTGGCCAGCGTCGTATGGATCGCCCACGGCCCCTTGTCGGTCAGCGTCACGATGTCCTCGTAGTGCTTCTTGGCCGCGTCGTACTCGCCCTTGCACTCCGCCACCGCCGCCAGCCCGTACATCGACTCGAGTCGCATCAGTGTGTACTCGGGCTTCCCCGCGGTGTCGGCGTAGACGCGCTCGTACATCGACTGCGCCTGCGACAGGTGGTACGCCTTGTCGGATTCGCTCATCACGTCCTCGGGCTTGGCGAGCGATCCGTCGGCTTTCAATTCCGCGCCGGGTTTGATCCCCGATCGGAACGTGTCGAGATACGCGTCGCCCGCGCGAAGGCTGCCCTTCAAGTACACCCCGGCGATCGACTGATACTCGTCCGCGATCGAACGAAGCGTGTCGGGACTGGGGCGGGCGCTGTTCGACGCGGCCTCAATCTCCGCGAACGCCGAGTCCAGCTTTTCCTTCTGGCCCCGGTCGTACCTCTGCTTGAACGCATACCCGACCGCCAGGATCGCCACGATCACCAGCACCGGCATGCTGATCTTCTGGAGCAGGTCGATGAACTCGCGATTCAGCCGCGACTCTTCGAGACCGGCGCCTTCGCGAATCTGTGTCTGTCGTTGGTCAAGAGCCATGCGATGCCTTTGCAAAGGGCGGCGGCCGCCCGCGTGACGTCGAACCGAAGCTCAAAGATCAAGTTTAGCGCTCCCGGCAGGGATTGGCACGAGGGGCCCCGGTGCCCGACGCCGTCGCGTCGGGCATGACATCCTTCCCGTCGCTCCGCCCGTACCCCAAACCGCTGAAACTCCGGCCCCCAATCCGCGTATGATCTCCGTGTCCGCCGCCACCCCCGGCGGGCCAACTCACAACACGCTCGGCCAGGGGGGCTGGTCGGCAAAGCCAAATCCCGGATGGCCACATTGTCAAATGGCCAAATGGGGCTCGGGCATGTCGCTGGATTGGACCATCCGGCGAGCTGAGTATTGGCGATTCGGTGCATTCAGGAGACGCCCCATGGCAAACGGCAAGTGGACCAAGAAAGAGCTTCTCTCCCGCCCCGTCGAGCACATCGACATCACCGCGTTCGACGCCCGGCCCATCATCGACAGCTATCGCGAGATGGCCTATTCCTCGCGCACGCTCGCGCACGCCGCCGACATCTACTCGATGATGCTCAAGGACAAGGACTGCGCCGTCATCCTGACGCTCGCGGGCTCGCTCATCTCCGCCGGCCTGAAGAAGGCGATCATCACGCTCATCGAGAACAACATGGTCGACGCGATCGTGTCGACCGGCGCCAACATCGTCGACCAGGACTTCTTCGAGGGCCTGGGCTTCAAGCACTACATCGCGCCCGGAAGCCCCGAGGCCCCGCCCGTCGACGACATGACCCTCCGCAACTGGATGATCGACCGCATCTATGACACGTACATCGACGAGGATGATCTCCGCGCCTGCGACGCCGCCACCCACGAAGTCTTCAACCAGTTCGAGCCCGGCGCCTACAGCTCGCGCGAGTTCATCGAGGCCATGGGCGCGTTCCTCGCCAACAACTCCAAGTACGCCAAAAACGAGTCGATCGTCAAGACCTGCTACCAGAAGCGCGTCCCCATCTTCGTCCCCGCCTTCAGCGACTGCTCCGCCGGCTTCGGCATCGTGCTCCAGCAGACCGAGGCCATCGAACAAGGCCGCGGCCTGGTCGCCTTCGACTCCGGCAAGGACTTCCGCGAACTCACCGACATCAAGCTCGCCTGCAAGGACACCGGCCTGCTCATGATGGGCGGCGGCGTGCCCAAGAACTTCGCCCAGGACATCGTCGTCGCCGCCGAACTCCTGAACGAACGCAAGGGCGGCAAGGCCCGCGGCGACATC